>NZ_JAHBDE010000011.1:0-459821 GCF_019956175.1 Pseudomonas sp. BF-R-30
GCTCAGCAATCGTTGGTTACATCTTTGATTTCTCGCGGAGTAACTTGTGATGCTGATAATCTGTTGACTAGCAGTCTGACTCCACAAGCACCCACACGAATTGCTTGATTCAGTTGTTAAAGAGCGGTTGGTTAAGATCTTTCGTCTCAACCGAGGCGCGCATTCTACAGCAGCCTCATTTGCTGTCAAGTGATTATTTTCAGAAGCTTTCAAAGTTTCCTTTGTAACTTCAACCACTTGCGCTTCAGATCTCTCGTCAGCGGGAGGCGAATTCTACAGCGTTACACGCTGCTGTCAACACCTCTTTTTCAACTCCCTTTGTGCTTCGATGAACTGAAGCAACCTGCTGCCGAAAACTGCGTAACTCTTTGTTTACCAAGGAGTTTTCCGTTTCGACTGCGCCGGAAGTGGGGCGAATTATAGGCTTCTAGAATTCGCCGTCAACCCCTTATTTCAGCTTTATTCGGATTTGAGCGTAATACGCGCAAATGCCTTCTTCCCGGCCTGGCAAACATGGGTCGCGCCCAATGCGTATATAAAGGTGCGATCGACAACCTCACCATCTATACGCACACCACCGGAACCCAGGAGATCTCGCGCCACCGCCGAGTTCTTAACCAACCCCGCTTTATTAAGGACAGCAGCGATCGGCATGTCTTCGGCAGCAGTCAATTCGATTTCCGGCAGATCATCCGGCAGCTCGCCATCCTTCATACGGTTACCGGCGGCACGATGAGCATTGGCCGCAGCCTCCTCACCATGGAAGCGCGCAACGATCTCCTCAGCCAACTTGATCTTGATATCGCGCGGATTGGCACCCGCCTCGACATCAGCGCGGAACGCATTGATCTCATCCATGGAGCGGAAGCTGAGCAACTCGAAGTAACGCCACATCAGCGCATCCGGAATGGAAACCAGCTTGCCGTACATCACACCCGGCGCCTCCTGGATGCCGACGTAGTTACCCAAGGACTTGGACATCTTCTTCACACCATCCAGACCCTCAAGCAGCGGCATGGTCAAAATGCACTGGGCTTCCTGACCATAACCACGCTGCAGCTCACGCCCCATCAGCAAGTTGAACTTCTGATCGGTGCCGCCGAGCTCCACGTCTGCGCGCAGAGCCACAGAGTCATAACCCTGAACCAGCGGATAAAGGAACTCATGAATGGCGATTGGCTGATTGGTTGTGTAGCGCTTGTCGAAGTCATCGCGCTCAAGCATACGAGCCACGGTGTATTGCGAAGTCAGGCGAATGAAGTCGGCCGGCCCCATCTGATCCATCCAGGTGGAGTTGAATGCCACTTCGGTTTTTGCCGGATCCAGAATCTTGAAGACCTGAGTCTTGTAGGTCTCGGCATTCTCGAGGACTTGCTCGCGAGTGAGCGGTGGACGCGTGGCACTCTTGCCACTCGGGTCGCCGATCATCCCGGTGAAGTCACCAATCAGGAAGATCACCTGATGCCCCAGCTCCTGGAACTGGCGCAGCTTATTAATAAGCACGGTGTGACCCAAGTGCAGATCCGGAGCCGTTGGATCGAAGCCCGCCTTAATACGTAGCGGCTGGCCACGCTTGAGCTTTTCAATCAGCTCGGACTCGACCAACAGTTCTTCCGCACCACGTTTGATCAGCGCTAGCTGCTCTTCAACCGACTTCATAACAGACCCGCAAGGCTCAGATTCAAAGGGAACCAACCATACAAGATCGCGCGTCAAATACAAGGTTTGCCCGGCGCACGGACGCCAATCCGCAGACAGAGTGCCTGCGGACTTGCTTCAGAGATGATTTGGTTATATTTTATACAGTTATTTCATCTTCATCATGTCATTCATCTTTTCCAATTCATCTTTTTCAAAGTCAAAACCACTTATGACCACAGAATCGTCTAAAGCGCCGCCGCTTTACCCGAAGACCCACTTGCTTGCTGCAAGTGGCATCGCCGCCCTTCTCAGTCTGGCGCTCCTGGTATTCCCTTCCAGCGATGTCGAAGCCAAAAAGACAACCCTGAGTCTTGAACTGGAAAGCCCTGCTGAACAACTGACACAAGAACAAGACGCTGCTGACGCCGTTCAAGCCACAAATGAACCAGCAACCTCCCCCTTCGCGCAGATCGAAAACAGCGCCGAGGACACCCAGGAAACCGCTCAAGCCGAACCTGCACCGGTGCCGGTCGTCGAAGAAAAGAAGACGGCAAGCCACAGGGAAGTGATCGTCACCAAGGGTGACACCCTCTCTACGCTGTTCGAGAAAGTCGGCCTCCCGGCCACCTCAGTGCACGACGTGCTGGCCAGCGACAAGCAGGCCAAGCAGTTCAGCCAGCTCAAGCACGGGCAAAAACTCGAATTCGAACTGAGTCCTGACGGTCAGTTGACCAACCTGCACAGCAAGCTCAACGACCTCGAAAGCATCAGCCTGACCAAGAACGACAAGGGCTATACCTTCAACCGCATTACCGCAAAACCAACCGTGCGCTCGGCTTACGTTCATGGCGTGATCAACAGCTCGCTGTCGCAGTCCGCAACCCGGGCCGGCTTGTCTCACAGCCTCACCATGGACATGGCCAGTGTGTTTGGCTACGACGTGGACTTCGCCCAGGATATTCGCCAGGGCGACGAGTTCGATGTGATCTACGAGCAAAAAGTGGTCAACGGCAAGGCCGTCGGCACTGGCCCGATCCTGTCGGCGCGCTTCACCAACCGCGGCAAGACCTACACCGCCGTGCGCTACACCAACAAACAAGGCAATAGCAGTTACTACACTGCTGACGGCAACAGCATGCGCAAGGCGTTCATCCGCACACCGGTGGACTTCGCCCGCATCAGCTCGAAATTTTCCATGGGCCGCAAACACCCGATCCTGAACAAGATCCGCGCTCACAAAGGCGTCGACTACGCTGCACCGCGTGGCACGCCGATCAAGGCTGCCGGTGATGGCAAGGTGTTGCTGGCCGGCCGCCGTGGTGGCTACGGCAATACCGTGATCCTTCAGCACGGCAACACCTACACCACGCTCTACGGCCACATGCAAGGCTTCGCCAAAGGCGTGAAGACTGGCGGCACGGTGAAACAGGGCCAGGTGATTGGCTATATCGGCACCACCGGTCTCTCCACCGGTCCGCACCTGCATTACGAGTTCCAGGTGAATGGCGTGCACGTCGACCCGCTGGGCCAGAAAGTCGCGATGGCCGATCCAATCTCCAAAGCCGAGCGCGCACGCTTCCTGGCACAGAGCCAACCGCTGATGGCGCGCATGGACCAGGAAAAAGCCACTCAGCTGGCTTCGGCCAAGCGTTAAGTCATGGCGCTTTATATAGGTGTGATGTCCGGGACCAGCCTTGATGGCCTGGACATCGCGCTGATCGAGCAGACCCCGGCGATCAGGCTGATCGCCACGCACTACATCCCCATGCCCGATTCCCTGCGTACAGAGCTGCTTGGCTTGTGCGCCAGCGGTCCGGACGAGATTGCCCGTTCCGCCATCGCCCAGCAAAACTGGGTAAAGCTCGCGGCACAGGGCATCAATACCCTCCTCGCTCAACAGCACCTCATCCCTGACGATATCCGCGCGATTGGCAGCCATGGCCAGACCATTCGCCATGAACCAGCGCGCGGTTTCACGGTGCAAATCGGCAACCCGGCGCTGCTGACCGAGCTGACGGGTATCACCGTGGTCAGCGACTTCCGCAGCCGCGACGTAGCCGCCGGCGGTCAAGGCGCTCCGCTGGTTCCAGCCTTTCATGAAGCCTTGTTCGAAGAGCGGGCCGGCAACCGTGCCGTACTGAACATCGGCGGTTTCAGCAACCTCAGCCTGATCGAGCCCGGCAAACCGGTGACCGGTTTCGACTGCGGCCCAGGGAATGTGCTGCTGGATGCCTGGATTCATCAGCAGCGCGGCGACACCTATGACCGTGACGGCCAATGGGCCGCCAGCGGCAAGGTTGAACCCGATCTGTTGAAGGCACTGCTCAGCGACCCCTTCTTCGTCACCCAAGGCCCGAAGAGCACCGGCCGGGAAGTTTTCAACCTGCCATGGTTGATGCAGCACCTGGCGCAGCTGCCGACCTTCGCTGCCGAAGACGTACAGGCAACGCTGCTTGAGCTGACCGCACTGACCATCATCGAATCGCTGCAAGGCGCCCAGAAAGAGACTCAAGAAGTGCTGGTCTGCGGCGGTGGCGCGCATAACGCCGCACTGATGAATCGCCTTGCCAGTCTGCTGCCGAAGGCGAAAGTCAGCAGCACATCAGCATATGGCGTCGATCCTGACTGGGTCGAAGCCATGGCGTTTGCCTGGCTCGCTCACTGCTGCCTCGAAGGCATCGCCGCCAATCGCCCAAGCGTTACCGGCGCCCGTGGATTACGGGTCCTCGGCGCCATCTACCCCGCATAAACCCTCCACACAGCAAAACGCCGCAAGGCCCTGAGGCCGTGCGGCGTTCTGTGAAACAGGTGCGCCGATCAGATCGAGAACGAAGAACCGCAGCCACAAGTGGTGGTCGCATTCGGGTTCTTGATGACGAAACGCGACCCTTCCAGACCTTCCTGGTAGTCCACCTCGGCACCTGCCAGATACTGGAAGCTCATCGGATCGACAACCAGACTCACACCTTCGCGCTCGACGATGGTGTCGTCATCGGCCACTTCTTCATCGAAGGTGAAGCCGTACTGAAAACCTGAACAACCGCCGCCCGTAACGAATACGCGCAGCTTCAACCGATCATTCCCCTCTTCATCGACCAGGCTCTTCACCTTGTGCGCGGCACCGTGGGTGAATTGCAAAGCCGTGGGGGTGAAGGATTCGACGCTCATGCTGACTATCTCCCGGCGTTACGCCGTCATATTGCGTGATGACGCGCATTATCCGCTTCTCCTAGAAAAGCGGTCAACTATTGTTATGGTATATCAACCAATCCAGTCGCCGGCCCGGAATGCAAAAAGGCCCGTCAGACGGGCCTTTTGCTGTACGCGATAACGCTTACGGCAGCATGCCGGCGTGGGACAGACCCAGACGCTCATCCAGCCCGAACAGAATGTTCATGTTCTGCACGGCCTGACCCGAAGCACCTTTGACCAGGTTGTCGATCACCGACAGCACCACCACCAGATCACCGTCCTGAGGGCGATGCACCGCAATGCGGCAGACGTTGGCACCCCGTACGCTACGCGTCTCCGGATGGCTGCCGGCCGGCATCACATCGACGAACGGTTCGTTGGCGTAGCGCTTTTCAAACAGCGCCTGCAGGTCCACCGAGCGATCAACAACGGTTGCGTAGAGTGTGGAGTGAATGCCACGAATCATCGGCGTCAGGTGCGGAACGAAGGTCAGGCCGACGTCCTTGCCAGCTGCACGACGCAGCCCCTGGCGAATCTCCGGCAGGTGACGGTGACCTTTGACCGCATAGGCCTTCATGCTTTCCGACGTTTCGGAGTACAGCGAGCCTACGGAAGCGCCACGACCGGCACCGCTGACGCCGGACTTGCAGTCAGCAATCAGATGCGCGGCATCGGCCAGGCCGGCTTCGAGCAATGGCAGGAAACCCAATTGCGTTGCAGTTGGATAGCAGCCCGGCACGGCAATCAGGCGCGCTTTCTTGATCTGTTCGCGATTGACTTCCGGCAAGCCGTAGACCGCCTCGTCCAGCAACTCCGGTGCACCGTGCGGCTGGCCGTACCACTTGGCCCATTCATCCGCATCTTGCAGACGGAAGTCCGCCGACAGGTCGATGACCTTGGTCCCGGCCGCCAGCAACTCGCCCGCCAAGGCATGGGCAACACCGTGCGGTGTGGCGAAGAACACCACATCACAGGCACCCAGGGTCTTGATGTCCGGAACGCTGAACGCCAGGCCGTCGTAATGGCCTCGCAGGTTCGGATACATGTCGGCCACGGCCAGGCCAGCCTCGGATCGGGAAGTGATGACAACCACCTCAGCTTGCGGATGTTGCGCCAACAGACGCAGCAGTTCGACACCGGTGTAACCCGTGCCGCCGACGATACCGACCTTGACCATAAACCTGCCCTCAACGAACCCACTGGAAAGCCGTCGATAATAGGGGCCGCGCGCCCCTGCGACAACCGTCAAGGTGACGTGCGGACGCTCAACCCCCTACTATTCCCACTACCGTGAATTGGGGAATAACCAAAAATGCTCTATCTGTGGCTCAAAGCGTTTCATATCGTCAGCGTCGTATGCTGGTTTGCCGGCCTGTTTTACCTGCCACGACTGTTCGTTTATCACGCACAAAGTGAAGACACGATCAGCAAGGAACGCTTCAGCGTCATGGAGCGCAAACTGTACCGGGGCATCATGGGCCCGGCGATGATCGCCACGCTGATCTTCGGCGGCTGGCTCATCTACCTCAATCCAGGCATCTTCAGCCAGGGTGGCTGGATACACGCCAAACTGACCCTGGTCGTGTTGCTGATCGGCTACCACCACATGTGCGGCGCCCAGGTAAAACGTTTTGCCCGTGGCGAGAACACCCGCAGCCATGTCTTTTATCGCTGGTTCAATGAAGTGCCGGTTCTGATATTGCTGGCTATCGTAATTCTGGTCGTCGTTCGGCCGCTCTAAATCCACCAGGCACAACTTACCGGGGTACTTCCAATGTCGCTGCCCGCTCTGCTCGAAGAACGTTTGCGTCTGCCCGTGGTGGCGGCGCCGATGTTCCTGATTTCCAATCCGCAATTGGTACTCGCCTGTTGTCGCCAGGGCGTGGTCGGCAGCTTCCCGGCGCTGAACCAGCGCGAAAGCAGCGGTTTCAAGGCCTGGCTGGAAGAAATCGAAGCCGGGCTGGCGACAATGGAGAATCCCGCGCCTTATGCCGTGAACCTGATCGTCCACAACAGCAATCCTCGTTTACAGGCGGATCTGCAGATCTGCGTCGAGCACAAAGTGCCGATCGTGATCACCAGCCTGGGCGCCGTGAAAGAACTGGTCGACGCGGTGCACAGCTACGGCGGCCTGGTGTTCCATGATGTGACCACTCGTCGTCATGCCGAGAAAGCGGCCGAAGCAGGCGTGGATGGCTTGATCGCCGTGGCTGCCGGCGCCGGTGGACACGCGGGGACCTGGAGCCCGTTCTCACTGATTGCCGAAATCCGCCAGTTTTTCGACAAGACCCTGTTACTGGCCGGCTGTTTGAACCACGGCCACGAAATTCTTGCCGCTCAATTGCTCGGCGCGGATCTGGCCTACTTTGGCACACGATTTATCGGCACGACCGAAAGTCACGCGCCCGACGCCTACAAAGAAATGCTGCTGACATCCAAAGCGGCAGACATCATCCATACTCCAGCCGTGTCGGGTGTCCCCGCGAGCTTCATGCGCAAGAGCCTGGAGGCCGCCGGTTTCGACATGGCCGCCTTGCAAGGCAAGGGCGAGATCAACTTCGGTTCCAAGCTCAAACCCGTGAGCGATGAGGCCAAAGCCTGGAAGACCGTTTGGTCTGCAGGCCAGGGCGTGGGAGAAATCGAAGACTTGCCGAGTGTCGAGCAGTTGATTGCGCGCCTCGACGCGGAGTACCGCCTGGCCCTGGAGCATGCCGCCCAGTTGCCAAAACGCTGGCCGCGCTGACAGCAAACCTTGGCCAGTCTTGCCCGGCTGGACTTACACTCGTCCGGGCACAACATTGTTCTTTCAACCTCTCGCGACAAGGATGCTTCGCACATGGGCGAAAATCATTTCAAAATCGTATTCGAGGGTGCCTTGCTGCCCGGTGTCGACATCACCACGGCAAAGCTCAATCTCGCCGATTTGTTCAAAAGCGATGTCACGGCCATTGAGCGCCTGTTCACCGGGCGTCCGGTAGCGCTCAAACGCAACCTGTCGCACGCCGATGCCCAGACCTATCTCCAGGCGCTGAGCAAAACCGGTATCGATGCCCGCATCGAAGCCGAAACGCCGATCGAGCTGAACCTCGCCGACGTTCATGACCATGCTCCGGCCAGCAGCCAGGCGCCTTTTGCAGATCCGCAGTCCCCTTACGCGCCGCCGCGCGCGCCCGTCGGCGAAGCCGTAGCGGAATTCGCCACGCTCAAACCCTTCAGTTTCGATGGCCGTATCGGCCGCTTGCGCTACCTCGCCTGGACGCTGGTGCTGTCAACTGTGCTCCTGGCCGTGTGCGGGGTGTTTGCCTTGGTCGCCCTGGCTATCATCGGCGCGGATTCGACCGCCGGCCTGATATTGGGCAGCTTGCTGGCCTTTATCCTGTTCATCGGATTTGTATCCGTCAGCATCCAGATCACCGTTCAACGTTTGCACGATGTCGGCTGGTCCGGCTGGCTGTGGCTGCTGAACCTGGTGCCGTTCGTTGGCAGTTTCTTTCCGTTCGTGATCATGGTTGTGCCGGGCAACGACACCGCCAACCGCTACGGCCCGCCCCCTCCGCCGAACAGTACCGCAGTCAAGGTACTGTCTTCGCTGTGGCTGATCGTTATCGCGCTGGTTCTGTTCGGCTCGCTGGCCGGTGGTCTCACGGCGATACGGGAAGAATACAAAAGCGCCGCCCAGAGCAGCTACGACAGCAGTTCGGTCACCACCGATGAAATCGAAGTCGAGGTCGAACCGGTGCCAAATTCCTCCGACGATGCAGCCGAAGAGGCCCAGCCCCCTGTAGACTCTGCGAAAGAATGAACAGCGCTCCTGGCCCCTGACACCTGCGTCGCGGCGCGGAGCTGTTGCGATGGAGAACTGCATGACCCGTTACGCTCTGATCACTGGCGCCTCCAGCGGCATCGGCCTGGCAATGGCCGAAGCGCTGGCCCGGCGCGGCCGCAGCCTGATTCTGGTGGCCCGACAACGTGATCAGCTGGAAAGTATTGCGATTGAACTGACCCAACGGTTCGGCGTGGAAGTGCTGTTCCGTGCCTGCGACCTGGGCGAACCGCTGCGCCTGTCCGGATTCCTGCTGGAGCTGGAAGAAGGCGACCGGCAAATCGATCTGCTGGTCAACTGCGCCGGTATCGGCACATGCGGCCCGTTTCTGGCCCAGGACTGGATGACCGAGCAAGACCTGATCGAAGTGAACATCCTCGCCCTCACCCGCCTGTGCCATGCCATCGGCAACAGCATGGCCCTGCAAGGCGGCGGGCAGATTCTGAATGTGGCCTCTGTGGCGGCGTTTCAGCCGGGGCCGTGGATGAGCACCTATTACGCCAGCAAGGCGTATGTGCTGCACTTTTCCGAAGGATTGCGCGTCGAACTGAAAAAATGCGCGATCAAGGTTTCGGTGCTCTGCCCCGGGCCGACCCGCACGGCGTTTTTCCGTACCGCGCAACTCGACAGCGAAAAGCTGACCAACAGCAAACTGCTGATGAGCCCCGAGGAAGTGGCGCTCTACACCGTGCGCGCACTGGAAAAAAACAAGGCGATCATCATTCCCGGGCGGCGCAACCGCTGGTTCGCCTTCCTGCCGCGGCTTGGCTCGCGGTGGCTGACTCGCACAATCGCCGGCATGGTCAACAAGGCCTACTGCCCGCGCTGATCCAACCCAAGGTAAAAGGCTGGGCGCAGGCATACGCCATGAGTACACTCAGGCCAGCCCAAACAACGGAGAAAACAGCTGTGGATACTCTGTTCACCAAGATCATCAACCGGGAAATCCCGGCGAAGATCATTTACGAGGACGACCAGGTTCTGGCCTTCCACGACATTGCCCCACAGGCACCGGTACATTTCCTGGTGGTCCCGAAGAAACCCGTTCGCACCCTGAACGACCTGACCGAGGACGACAAGACATTGGCGGGGCACATCCTGTTCACCGCCCAGCGCCTGGCAAAGGAACTGGGTTGCGAAGACGGCTTCCGCGTCGTCATGAACTGCAATGAACTGGGTGGGCAAACTGTCTATCACATACATATGCACGTACTGGGTCAGCGCCAGATGCACTGGCCGCCGGGCTGATTGCTGCCTCCCCCTGTGGGAGCGACGGTGCGGCGATCCGACTTGCTCGCGAAGACGAAGTATCAGCCAGCATGGATGCTGAATGTCAGACCCTCTTCGCGAGCAAGCCCGCTCCCACAAAAGGCATCACGACACTGTCACAGTCTCTGCATCACAATGACCCAGCGCAAACCTTCCCCGGCCGATTGGGTTAAACTGGCCGCCGAAATTCCCCCGGAGGTCAGCATGACAACCCAACGTCACTACTCGCCAATTGACCGCCTTCTGCTGCAAGCCGATGCCGCGATGCGCACACTGCTGCCCTTCAGCGGCCAGCCGTACCGTCCGTCGCCCGCCATCGTGCAGCCGGATGCGAAAATGAGCGACGAAGACACGCGCCACGTTGCCGGCCTGATGCGCATCAACCACACCGGCGAAGTCTGCGCCCAGGCGCTGTACCAGGGACAGGCGCTGACCGCCAAGCTGCCGCAAGTGCGTGCTGCGATGGAGCATGCCGCCGAAGAAGAAATCGATCACCTGGTCTGGTGCGAACAACGCATCCATCAACTGGGTAGCCACACCAGCATCCTCAATCCGCTGTTTTATGGCATGTCGTTCGGGATTGGCGCAGTGGCCGGCCTGATCAGCGACAAAGTCAGCCTGGGGTTCGTTGCGGCAACGGAAGACCAGGTGTGCAAACACCTGAACGAACATCTGGAGCAATTGCCGGCCGAGGATGAAAAATCCCGGGCGATTCTTGAACAGATGCGTATCGATGAAGAACAACATGCCGAAAGTGCGCTGGATGCTGGCGGGTTCCGCTTTCCGGCACCGGTGAAGTTCGGGATGAGCCTGATGGCCAAGGTGATGACCAAGAGTACTTATCGGATCTGATTTCAGATTTTTGTAGGAGCGAGCTTGCTCGCGATAAACCTGAGGGCAACGCGTTTACCCGGAAAACACGCGTTATCGTTAACGTCCATCGCGAGCAAGCTTGCTCCTACAAGGGCAAGACATAAAAAAGGCGACTGCCGTGAGGGAGTCGCCTTTTTTGTGTCCGAAAATCTTACGCCATATTGCGCGCGTAGAAGATTTCGAGCATTTCGTGTTTCACCCGCTCGGTCACCTGGGCGCGCTGCTCAGAGGACAGGTTGCTGGTGGCGTCGCCGAACAGGTAGTTATCCAGTTCGAAGTTCTTCAGCAGCATCTTGGTGTGGAACAGGTTTTCCTGATACACGTTTACGTCGGTCATCTGGTACGCGTCGTAAGTGTCATCGGAGAGGTAGTTCTGGATCGAATTGATCTCGTGGTCGATGAAGTGTTTTTTGCCTTCAACGTCACGGGTGAAGCCGCGCACACGGTAATCCACGGTCACGATGTCCGAATCGAACTGGTGAATCAGGAAGTTGAGCGCTTTAAGCGGTGAAATGACCCCGCAAGTCGACACGTCGATGTCCACACGGAAGGTTGCAATGCCGTCGTCCGGATGGATTTCCGGGTACGTGTGCACCGTGATGTGGCTCTTGTCGAGGTGGGCCAGGATGATTTCGGGCAACGGGCCCGGGGACTCTTCGATCTGGCTATCGGTCGGGGTCACCGGTTCTTCAGAAATCAGAATCGTGACGCTGGCGCCCTGTGGCTCATAGTCCTGACTGGCAATGTTCAGGATGTTGGCACCAATGATATCGACAACTTCCGTGAGGATCTGCGTCAGGCGTTTCGCGTTGTACTCTTTATTGATGTACTCGACGTAAGCCTGCTGGTCTTGCGGAGTTTCCGCGTAGCAGATGTCATAGATGTTGAAGCTCAAGGTCTTTGTCAGGTTATTGAACCCGTGGAGCTTGAGTTTGCTTTTCACCGTTAAAAACTCTCTATGTGTTTGCGGCCCGGCCGCGTGATCAAGCATGCCCGTCAGATGCGAACAACGCACCTGCGTAGGACGGTTAACACCTCTTCGCGATGGCGATTTTGGTTGTCTGTTCGGGTGCGAGGCCTGTCGGCTGACGGGCCACTACCCTGAAAAAAGTGGCGCATTATGCAGACGTCAGCTTGGGATCGCCAGAGTCTGCACTGCTTTTATGATAGTTGAATGTCGATTCAACCGAGCTCGATGATTTCGTAGTCGTGAGTAATCTCGACACCGGCCGCGCCGAGCATGATCGAGGCCGAGCAATACTTCTCGGCAGACAGCTCGATGGCACGTTTGACCTGGGCTTCTTTCAGCCCGCGGCCCTTGACCACGAAATGCATGTGGATCTTGGTGAACACCTTTGGATCTTCGGTCGCGCGCTCGGCTTCGAGGAAGGCCTCACAGCTTTCGACCGCCTGGCGGGACTTCTTGAGGATGCTGACCACATCGAAATTGCTGCAACCGCCGACACCCAGCAGCAACATTTCCATCGGCCGGACACCCAGGTTACGTCCGCCGGCATCGGGCGGACCGTCCATGACCACGACATGACCGCTACCGGATTCGCCGAGGAACATGGCTTCGCCAGCCCATTGGATGCGTGCCTTCATCGCCAAGACTCCACTGTATAAAAAAGGGTCGCCAGCTTAGCACAGGCCCCGTGATTGACAGCGCCCGGCATCCTAGGACATATCCCACCGCCTTGTAGGTAAATGCTCGAATATTGCAGGAAGTGTCTGTTAAGCTGACGCCAATTCGCTGGCGCATGGCCAGCTATGAAGCGACTAAAAAGATCGCAGACTTCGCCAGTTCCTACAAAAATCCAAACACTCCGTGCTGTCTTTTCGGGATACAACCATGGTTGCTATTGCCCCCAACCCCAAGATCAAGAACGTCGACAAGCTGTTGATGCATTGCCAGCGCCGCCGTTATCAGGCCAAGAGCAACATCATTTGTGCCGGCGACCGCTCGGAAACGCTGTTTTTCATCATCAAAGGCTCAGTCACCATCCTGATCGAAGATGACGACGGCCGGGAAATGATCATTTCCTACCTGAACCCCGGGGACTTTTTCGGCGAGTTGGGTCTGTTTGAGCAGGCCGGCCTGGAGCAGGAGCGCAGCGCCTGGGTGCGGGCCAAGGTTGAATGCGAAGTCGCAGAAATCAGCTACGCGAAATTCCGCGAGTTGTCCCTGCAGGATCCGGATATTCTTTACGTCCTCAGCGGACAAATCGCACAGCGCCTGCGCAACACTACGCGCAAGGTCGGTGACCTGGCATTCTTTGATGTAACCGGTCGAGTCGCCCGCTGTCTGCTGGAGCTGTGCAAACAGCCAGACGCCATGACGCACCCCGATGGCATGCAAATCAAGGTGACCCGTCAGGAAATCGGGCGGATTGTCGGTTGTTCGCGGGAGATGGTCGGTCGCGTGCTCAAGGATCTGGAAGAACGCAACCTGGTGGACGTCAAAGGCAAGACCATGGTGGTCTTCGGTACGCGATAAGCTCGAAAACCTAGCCGCTGAACATCTGCGCCAGCATCAACCGGTAGAGTTCGTCCAGACGTGCCAGTGCATGGGGTGCCGCGAACTTCTCATGCAGCGCGATGTGGCTTTCGGCGCGTACCCGTTGCTCCAGACCGCAGGCCTCGTTGAAACGATTGACCGCGGCGACCATCGACGCTCGCTCGTTATCGATCAGCATCGCTCCGTGCACCAGTCCTACCGGACGCTGCCCACCCTGACTCTGGCGCCAGCGCTGGGCGGTTCCGACCATTTTGCGTCCATCGAGGTTGACGTTGAAGCGACCGTCACAGAAAGCGCCTTCGATTTCACCCAGGGACGAAGTACCACCCAACTCATCCAGCAACTGACAAATCGGATCGCACAAACGGTGGTAACCGGTTTCGATGCGATTCAGATCCCCTTCGCTGCGCGGCGGCGCGTAAACCAGTGCGATGTTGATGGTCGAGGCAGATTGCGGCACCGGCTCGCCACCGGTTTCACGCAACAACACCGGCCAACCTGCCGCCGCCGACACTTCACATGCAGCCTCGAAACCGGGCAGGCGGTTCAAACGGCGCGGCATGACCAGCGCCCGATCGCTCGGCTGCCAGAACAGCACGCCGAACTCCGCGTCGCCGGCGCAAACCGAGGCCAACAGATCCTGCTCGGCTTGCAGGCCAGCTTCGATGGTCAGGGGGATAGGTGAGGTCATAAGCTATTCCGTAGGACATGAAGTCTGTAGTGCATCTTATGCCGCCTTCGCGAGCAAGCCCGCTCCCACTGTGGATTTCTGGTATTAGCAAATTCCTGTGTGGGAGCGGGCTTGCTCGCGAAGAGGTCAACTCGATCTGCGGGTAATCAGTCGAGGGTCGAGCCGCTGACGGGCACACCGCGCTCAGGGAAGAACAGGCGCTGCAACTCGGTACCCGGGCTTTCGGCACGCATGAAGGCTTCACCGACCAGGAACGCGTAGACGTCGCTGATTTCCATCAGCTCGACATCGGCGCGGTTGAGGATGCCGCTCTCGGTGATCACCAGACGATCACGCGGGATACGCGGCAACAGGTCGAGAGTGGTTTCCAGACTGACGTCGAAGGTGTGCAGGTTACGGTTGTTGACCCCGACCAACGGCGTGTCGAGGGTTTTCAACGCGCGCTCCAGTTCATCGCCATCGTGCACTTCAACCAGCACATCGAGATTGACGCTTTTGGCCACGGCCGCCAGCTCGGCCATTTTCACGTCATCCAGTGCGGAGACAATCAACAACACGCAATCGGCGCCCAGTGCACGAGCTTCGACGATCTGGTACGGATCGATCATGAAGTCCTTGCGGATCACCGGCAGGTTGCATGCCGCACGGGCCTGCTGCAGGTAGGCATCAGCGCCCTGGAAATAATCGATATCGGTGAGCACCGACAGGCAGGTCGCACCGCCCTTCTCGTAGCTTCTGGCGATGTCGGCGGGAACGAAGTTCTCGCGGATCACGCCTTTGCTCGGCGAGGCTTTCTTGATTTCTGCAATGACTGCCGGTTGCTTCAACTTGGCCTGGGCCAGCAACGCCTTGGCAAAACCTCGGGGTGCATCGGCCGCCTTGGCCAGATTTTCCAGCTCGGCGAGGCTGACGCGAGCGCTACGCTCGGCGACTTCCTCAACCTTGCGCGCCAGAATCTTTTCCAGAACCGTCGGTACACTCATCCCTCATTCTCCACTTTGAATACCGCGGTAAATGCACCCAGTTCCTCAAGCTTTTCTCGAGCGAGGCCGGTGTGCAGCGCATCGTGCGCCAAGGCAACGCCTTCTTTCAGGCTGCTGGCAAGGTCGGCCGCGTACAGTGCGGCACCGGCATTGAGCACGATCATTTCGGCGGCTTTCTGGCCGTTCTCGGTTTTGCGTTTGCCCAATGCGTCGCGGATCAGCGCCAGCGAAGCTTCCGGGCCATCAACCGACAGACCGTGCAGGCTCTGGCTCTTCATGCCCAGATCTTCCGGCTCGACCCAATATTCGGTGATCTCGTTGTTTTTCAGCTCGGCAACAAAAGTCGGCGCGGCGAGACTGAACTCGTCCAGACCATCTTTCGAATGCACTACCAGCACATGTTTGCTGCCCAGACGTTGCAAGACCTCGGCCAATGGCCGGCACAGCGCCGGAGTGAACACGCCCACTACCTGATGTTTCACACCGGCCGGATTCGTAAGCGGGCCGAGCATGTTGAACAGCGTACGCAGGCCAAGATCGCGGCGCGGACCGGCGGCGTACTTCATGGCCTTGTGGTGGGTCTGGGCAAACATGAAACCGATGCCAACGTTGTCGATGCAGCGCGCCACTTGCACCGGGGTCAGGCTCAGATAGATACCGGCGGCTTCCAGCAGATCGGCACTGCCGCTCTTGCCCGATACCGCACGGTTGCCGTGCTTGGCCACGGTGCAACCGGCCGCCGCGACGACAAAGGAAGAAGCCGTGGACACGTTGAAGATGTTCGCACCGTCACCGCCGGTGCCGACCACATCGACCACACCGTCGAGGGTCTTGAGTTCGACCTTGTCCGCCAGTTCGCGCATCACCGACACGGCACCGACGATTTCGTCGATGCTTTCGCTCTTCATGCGCATGGCCATCATGAACGCGCCAATCTGCGCATCCGAGCATTGCCCGGTCATGATCTCGCGCATGACATCGCGCATTTCATCGGTGCTGAGGTCGAGGTGATCGACGATACGGCTCAGGGCTGTCTTGATGTTCATGAAAAGTCCTTAGCGCGTGCCGCCGGTTTGTTTGAGGAAGTTGGCGAACAGTTCGTGGCCCTGTTCGGTGAGGATCGACTCAGGGTGGAACTGCACGCCTTCGATGTTCAGAGTCTTGTGACGCAGGCCCATGATCTCGTCGACCGAGCCGTCTTCGAGCTGGGTCCAGGCGGTCAGCTCCAGGCAATCGGGCAGGGTTTCGCGCTTGACGATCAATGAATGATAGCGGGTCACCGTCAGCGGACGATTCAGGCCTTCGAATACACCCTTGTCCTCGTGAAATACCGGGCTAGTCTTACCATGCATCACTTGGCGGGCGCGCACCACATCACCGCCAAAAGCCTGGCCGATGGATTGGTGGCCGAGGCAGACGCCAAGAATCGGAAGTTTGCCGGCGAAATGCTTGATCGCTTCAATCGAGATGCCGGCTTCGGTCGGGGTGCAAGGACCGGGGGACACAACGATGCGTTCAGGGTTGAGGGCTTCGATTTCAGCGATGGTCAGTTCATCGTTGCGCACGACTTTAACCTGGGAGCCGAGCTCGCCCAGGTACTGCACAACGTTGTAGGTAAAGGAGTCGTAGTTATCGATCATCAGCAACATGGCGTTAAGAACCTCTTGAATTCACTGACTTTAAAGATGGCCTTCGAATGATTTACCCGCAGAGCGCTGCACTTTGTCAGGTGCCGGTGTAGCGCCAGCAAAGCGGCATTTCAAACAGGTAAAGAAGGCAAAGCGGTACAGGTCCGGCGAAGCCGGCAAAAGAATTCAGGCGCGCCAACGCCAGCGGGCGTGTGCCTTGATGACTTGATCCAGGAGTTTACTGATGATCAACACGGGGAAGGTCTCGTTCGTACGTCCCGGCACAGTAACTTAGCTGGGCAGAGCGCGCAATATCACCGGGGGTGCTGCCCGCGAAACTATCAAAGGCTTCGCGACAGATGGCAAAAGGCCGGAAGTTTTTGGTACTGTCGTTTCGTTCACTAAAACAATAAATAAACGGACTTGCTCATGATCAAACAGACGTTGTTTGTACCGCTCGCAGGATGCTTGCTCGCGATCGCATGCGCCCAGGCGAACGCCGCACCTAATCCTTATACAAATTTCGTTGTCTTCGGGGACAGCCTCAACGATGCAGGGACCTTTGCCGACACGGGCGGGCCTGCCGGGGCGACGCAGCGCTTCACCAACCGGACGGGGCCGGTGTACCTGGATGGCAGCGGCGAAGTCCGCTCGCTCAACTCCACACAGATTCTGGGCGGAAAACTGGGGTTCTCGGCGGACCAGACCGCTTCATCATCTTCGGCGGTACGCGCCAGCAACGGCCAGCCCGATGGTAACAACTGGGCTGTAGGCGGCTACCGTACCGACCAGATTCTTGATTCGATTACCAGCACCTCCGCCACCGGCGAACGCACCCGGGCCGGCTATCTTCCATCCAATAACTTCCGTGCCGACCCGAACGCACTGTATTACCTGTCAGGTGGCGGTAACGACTTCCTGCAAGGACGCGTCACCAGCCTGCCACAGGCCAGTGCCGCCGCCGACCGCCTGGCCGATAGCGTGCAGACGCTGCAAACCGCCGGCGCCAGATACGTCATGGTCTGGTTGCTACCCGATATCGGCTTTACCCCCGCATTCAACGGCACCCCGCTGCAAGCGTTCACGTCCCAGCTCAGCGCCCAGTTCAACACTGAACTGGTAAGCCGACTGCAAAACATCAATGCCGAAGTCATCCCGCTGAACATTCCGATATTGCTCAAAGAGACGTTCGCCAACCCGGCACAGTTTGGCCTGGCCACCGACCAGAACCTCATCACCACCTGCTTCAGCGGCAGCGGTTGCACCGAGAACGCCCGCTACGGCATCAACAGCGCCACGCCGGACCCGACCAAGCTGATCTACAACGACTCGGTGCACCCCACCGAAGCCGGGCAGCGCCTGATCGCCGATTACGCGTACTCCCTGCTGGCGGCGCCGTGGGAGCTGACCCTGTTGCCGGAAATGGCCCAGGGCACCGTGCGCGCGCATCAGGATGAATTGCGCAACCAGTGGCTGGCCGATTGGGAAAACTGGCAAGGTGTCGGCCAATGGCGAGCCATTGTTTCCGGCGGCGGACAGCATCAGGACTTTGACGGTCAGGACAGCGTGGCAAGCGCCGACGGCAACGGCGCCAACCTGAACATCGGTGGCAGCTATCGTCTCGACGATGCCTGGCGTGTTGGTCTGGTCGCCGGTTTCTATAATCAGGAACTCGAAGCCGGCAACAACGACTCCGACTACAAGCTCAACACTTACCTGGGCACGGCATTCGCCCAGTACCAGCAAAACCGTGTGTGGGCTGACGCGGCGTTGACGGCCGGGCATCTGGATTACGACAGCCTCAAGCGTAAATTCCAGCTGGGCGTCAACGAACGCGGCGAAAAAGGCGATACCAGCGGCTACGTCGAAGCCTTCAGCGCACGCGTGGGTTACGACATTGCGCAACAAGCCAGCAGCCCCTGGCACCTGTCGCCGTTTGTCAGCGCCGACTTCTCCAAGGTACAAGTCGATGGTTACTCGGAGGACGGCAACAATTCCACGGCGCTGACCTTTGCCGATCAGGAGCGTATTTCCCGGCGCCTGGGCGCTGGCCTGCAGGGCAAATACCAGATTACCCCGCAAACCCAGGTGTTCGGCGAAGCGGCAATCGAGCGTGAGTACAACGACGATACCCAGGACGTGGACATCAACCTCAACAGCCTGCCGAACAACCAGTTCACGCTGGAAGGCTACACCCCGCAAAGTCACTTGCAACGTGTGAACCTGGGGGTGAGCCACAACCTCACCAAGGACCTGGCACTGCGCGCCAGCTATAACATTCGCAAAGACGACGACTTCACCCAACAAGGCATCAACGTAGGTGTTGCGCTGGACTTCTGATGTGCAGGCAATAAAAAACGCGGCGCCCTCACAGGCGCCGCGTTTTTTTTGAGTGAATACATTTTGTGGCGAGGGGGCTTGCCCCCGTTGGGTCGCAAAGCGACCCTTTGCATTCTTTCAGCCTTATCGAGTCGACAGCGTTTGCGACTGCTTCGCAGCCGAACGGGGGCAAGCCCCCTCGCCACAAAAGCTCCCTCGCCACAAGGTTAGCGGTGAACTCAGCTTTCCGGGGTCTGTTCGGCCAGGGCAACGGCGCGGAACATCGCGCGGCGCTTGTTCAGGGTTTCTTCCCATTCCAGCGCCGGCACCGAGTCGGCGACGATGCCGCCACCGGCCTGTACATGCAGCTCGCCGTTCTTGATCACCGCCGTGCGGATCGCAATGGCGGTGTCCATGTTGCCGTTCCAGGCAAAGTAACCGACCGCACCGCCGTAGACGCCACGCTTGACCGGCTCCAGTTCGTCGATGATTTCCATCGCGCGAATCTTCGGCGCACCGGACAAGGTGCCTGCCGGCAGAATCGCCCGCAGTGCGTCCATGGCCGTCAGCCCGGCTTTCAGTTGCCCGGTGACGTTGGACACAATGTGCATCACGTTGGAATAACGCTCGATGACCATTTTCTCGGTGAGCTTCACCGAGCCGATTTCCGATACGCGACCGGTGTCGTTTCGACCGAGGTCGATCAGCATCAAGTGTTCGGCGATTTCCTTGTCGTCCGACAGCAGGTCTTCTTCCAGCGCCAGGTCTGCCTCTTCATTGGCTCCCCGCGGACGGGTGCCGGCAATCGGGCGCACGGTGATCAGGTTGTCTTCGACCCGCACCAGTACTTCCGGCGAACTGCCAACGACGTGGAAGTCGCCGAAGTTGAAGAAGTACATGTAAGGCGTCGGGTTGAAGCAGCGTAGCGCGCGATACAGATCGATCGGCGCCGCCTTGAAATCGATCGACATGCGCTGAGACGGAACGACCTGCATGCAGTCGCCGGCCAGGATGTATTCCTTGATGGTGTCGACGGCTTTTTCGTAATCGTCCTGGGTGAAACTGGAGCGGAACACCGGGTCAGCCGATTGTTGCTTGCTGAAGTCCAGGCCACGGCGTGGGGTGATTGGTTGACGGAGTCTTTCCAGCAACTCTTCCAGGCGTGCCTGACCTTGCTCGAAGGCGTCATCCTGGGACGGGTCGGCCAGGACGATGGCGTGCATCTTGCCGGCCAGGTTGTCGAACACCACCACGGCGTCGGACACCATCAGCAGAATGTCCGGTACACCCAGCGGGTCCGGGTTCGGGCACTTGCCCAAGCGCTTTTCCACATAACGCACGCAGTCATAGCCGAAGTAACCCACCAGGCCGCCGTTGAAACGCGGCAGGCCGGCAATGGTCGGCACGTTGTAGCGAGCCT
This sequence comes from Pseudomonas sp. BF-R-30, assembly GCF_019956175.1. Classification (NCBI taxonomy): domain Bacteria; kingdom Pseudomonadati; phylum Pseudomonadota; class Gammaproteobacteria; order Pseudomonadales; family Pseudomonadaceae; genus Pseudomonas; species Pseudomonas sp. BF-R-30. Next base: position 20,358 of record NZ_JAHBDE010000011.1, read on the forward strand.
TGAAGGTTTCGACGAAGGCCAGCGGGTCTTCCACATCGTGGCTTTCGGTCTCGACGCCATCGACGGTCACGCTGACGTGATGATCGTGAACCCGCAGCACGGTACGGCATGGCAGGCCGATGATCGAGTAACGGCCCCACTTCTCGCCGCCCTGTACGGACTCCAGCAAGTAGGAATTGGGCTCGTCGGCCAGCTTCAGGTAGATCGACAGCGGTGTGTCGAAGTCGGCCAGGGTTTCGCAGGCAAGCGGGATGCGGTTGTAGCCGGCAGCGGCCAAACGCAGGAATTCTTCGCGGATCATGAGGTGCCTCGTGGCTTGAGGATCGAACAGTCAGGTATGCAAACGCGCCGGAAACCGGCCAGGATCAAGTCAGGCGCGCCAACGCCAGCGGGCCAGGGCCTTGATGACTTTCATCCAGAGTTTGCGAGTGACCACCACGATGGCGTTTCCAGAAGGGGGTTTGACAGCGTCGGCCAACGTTATCTCAGCGGCCGGATCCAGGCAACCGGGAATTAGTTTGCGCAGGTCGTCGATCACCAGCGCCGGCGATTCTTCCGCGATCGGTCGGCCGTGGTTATAGCCGTAGCTCAGGGCTACGCACTTGACTCCCGCCGCCTTCGCTGCCAGCACGTCGCTACGCGAATCGCCGACGAACAACGATTGCGAAGCCGGAATATTGGCCATTTTCATCACGAAGAACAGCGCGGCCGGATCGGGTTTTTTCTGTGGCAGGGTGTCACCGCCGATGATCCAGCGGAAATAACGGCCGATTTTCATCTGATCCAGCAGCGGCGCGACGAAGCGCTCCGGCTTGTTGGTGATCAGCGCCATTTCGACGCCCTGCTTCTGCAGCCATTTGAGGGTGTCGCGAACGCCAGGGTAAACCACGGTCAACTCATGGCTCTCGCCATAAGCCTGCATGAAATACTCCAGCGCCCGTTCGGCCTCGTCGTTATCGACCGCAGCATGATCAAGACCGCCAGCCAGCGCCCGACGCACCAGCACCGGCGCGCCATTGCCGACCCATTCGCGCACCGCTTCCAGACCGGCGGATTGGCGACCGAGTTTGAGCAGCATCTTGTCCACAGCCACTGCCAGGTCCGGGACCGAGTCGATCAACGTACCGTCCAGATCGAACATCACCAGCCGCGGCAGTTGCCCCGGGAACAGCTGCTCAAAACCACTCATGGGCGAGCCAGCGCCAGTTCGGAACGCATCTTGTCGATGACTTCCTGATAGTTCGGCGCATTGAAGATGGCCGAGCCGGCGACGAAGGTGTCAGCGCCAGCCGCAGCGATTTCGCGAATGTTGTTCACGTTCACGCCGCCGTCGATTTCCAGGCGAATGTCACGGCCCGAAGCATCGATCAGCGCCCGCGCTTCGCGCAATTTGTCGAGGGTGCCAGGGATGAACTTCTGCCCGCCGAAGCCCGGGTTGACGCTCATCAGCAGGATCATGTCGACCTTGTCCATCACGTACTTGAGCACGTCCAGCGGGGTTGCCGGGTTGAACACCAGGCCCGACTTGCAGCCGCCTTCGCGGATCAGTTGCAGGGAACGGTCGACGTGTTGGGTGGCTTCCGGGTGGAAGGTGATGTAGGTCGCGCCCGCTTCGATGAAGTCGCCCACGATGCGGTCCACCGGGCTGACCATCAGGTGCGCGTCGATCGGCGCGGTCACGCCGTACTTGCGCAGCGCCGCGCAGACCATCGGGCCGATGGTCAGGTTTGGCACGTAATGGTTGTCCATGACATCGAAGTGCACGAAGTCGGCGCCGGCGGCGAGGACGTTGTCCACTTCTTCACCCAGGCGGGCGAAGTCGGCGGAGAGAATCGACGGAGCAATTACGAAGGGCTGCATGACGCACCTTTACTGAGCAGAATCACGATGGCGCGCATTGTATACCTCATGCTTTGACGCGCGCACCGTGAGCGCGATGATTGGACCTTGCCATCATCCATCAACGGCAATGGCTCTAGTACGCCGCGCGATAGATCTTTTCGATATCGACGGCACTCAATTTGCGCGGATTGTTGCGCATCAAGCGCTCGATCCCCGCTGCTTCCACGGCCATGGACGGAATGGCGTCCTCGGGCACACCGAAACTGCGCAGGCCCTGGGGAATTTCCACGGTGGCACACAGTTCGGTCATGGCTTGCACGGCTTTGTCGGCCGCTTCGTTGAGACTCAAATGAGCGGTCTTCACGCCCATGGCCTCGGCGATATCCTGCATGCGTTCGATGCAGGCCATCTTGTTCCAGGTCATGACATAGGGCAGTAGCAAGGCATTGCTGACCCCATGGGCAATGTTGAAGCGCCCGCCCAGCGGATACGCCAGCGCATGCACCGCGCCAACGCCGGCGTTGCCGAACGCCATGCCGGCCATCAGGCTGGCAGTGGCCATGTCTTCCCGGGCTTGCAGGTTCGACGGATTGGCGTAGGCCTTGGGCAAAGCCTTGGCGATCAGCTTGATGGCGCCGATAGCCAGGGAATCGGTAATCGGCGAGGCGTTGACCGACAGATAAGACTCGATAGCGTGCACCAGTGCATCGACACCGCTGGCTGCCGTGACGCTGCGTGGACAGGTCAGGGTCATTTGCGGGCTGACAAGCGCCACGTCCGGCAACAGGTAGTCGCTGACAATGCCTTTCTTCAGTTGCGCGGCCTTGTCGGAAAGGATAGCGACGTTGGTCACTTCCGAGCCGGTGCCGGCGGTGGTCGGGATGGCGATCAGCGGCGGACCTTTGCGCGGGACCTGATCGATACCGAACAGGTCCTCCAGCGCACCGTGGTACCCGGCGTAGGCTGCCACGCTCTTGGCAATGTCGATGGCACTCCCGCCGCCCAGGCCGATCAGTCCATCATGCCCTCCGTCGCGGTAAACCTGCATGCAATCTTCGACGATGGCGATTTCCGGGTCCGGCAGCACACGGTCGAAGATTTCGTAGGGGCGGCCACCCAACTGCGCCAGTGCCAGTTCTACCGTGCCGGACTTGACCAGGGCGACGTCGGTGACGATCAGCGGATTGTCGATGTCCAGGCGTGTCAGCTCAGCGGCCAGCTGCTCGATGGCACCTGCGCCGGTGATCAGTTTGTGAGCGATTTTGAAAGAGGAAAGACTCATGTGCGCAGCCTCTTATAGATAGGGGAGCTGGGCACAATAGTAGCTGGGGATTTGGAGTTGGCTGGTATTCAGGTCATGAATGACCAAGGTTTCCGGGAACACCCAATAACACTGTAGGAGCGAGCTTGCTCGCGATGAACCTGAGAGCGACGCGGGCATTCAGCAGGCCCGCGTTATCGTTGGCGACCATCGCGAGCAAGCTCGCTCCTACAAGTTGCAGTGGATCGGTGTGTGGCTTCAGACCTGCGCAGTACGCAGTTTCTCGCTACGCCCACGCAACCATTCCAGGGTCAGCAACAGGATCACCGAGAAGGCAATCAACAGCGTCGCGGCCGCGGCGATGGTCGGGCTGAGGTTTTCGCGGATGCCGCTGAACATCTGCCGTGGCAGGGTCGCTTGCTCTGGGCCGGCGAGGAACAGCGTCACCACCACTTCATCGAACGAAGTCGCAAAGGCAAACAGCGCCCCGGAGATCACGCCCGGCGCAATCAGTGGCAAGGTCACCCGGCGGAACGTGGTCAGCGGCGAAGCGCCCAGGCTCGCAGCGGCCCGTACCAGGTTGTGGTTGAACCCCTGCAAGGTCGCCGACACGGTAATGATCACGAACGGCACACCCAACACCGCATGCACCACGATCAGCGAGAAAAAGCTGTTACCCAATCCCAACGGAGCAAAGAACAGATAACTGGCCACACCGATGATCACCACCGGCACCACCATCGGTGAAATCACCAGCGCCATCACCAGCGCCTTGCCGGGAAAGTCGCCACGGGTCAGGCCGATGGCCGCCAGCGTACCGAAGACCATGGCCAGCACCGTAGCCGCCGGGGCGACGATGATGCTGTTCTTCAGGGCGCGCATCCATTCCGCCGAGGCGAAGAAATCGTGATACCACTGCAATGAGAAGCCTTGCAGCGGGTACACCAGGAAACTGCCGGAGTTGAACGACAGCGGAATGATCACCAGCACCGGCAGGATCAGGAACAACAGAATCAAGCCGCAGAGAATCCGCAAGCTGTAGAACCACACCCGTTCGATGGGCGACATATAAGGACTCAGCATTTCGTTCTCCCCTTAGCTCAGGCGCAGGCGGCTTGCGCCTACCAGCCAGCTGTAAATCAGATAAAGCACGACCGTCGCGAGCAACAGCAGCCCACCAAGTGCGGTCGCCATGCCCCAGTTGATGCTGGTGTTGGTGTAGAAGGCGACAAAGTAACTGACCATTTGGTCGTTCGGGCTGCCCAGCAATGCCGGGGTGATGTAGTAGCCGATGGCGAGGATGAACACCAACAGGCAACCGGCGCCGACACCGGCATAGGTCTGCGGGAAGTACACCCGCCAGAAACTGGCGAACGGATGGCAGCCGAGGGAAATCGCGGCGCGCATGTAGGTCGGCGAGATGCCTTTCATCACGCTGTAGATCGGCAGAATCATGAACGGCAGCAGGATGTGCACCATGGAGATGTAGACACCGACGCGGTTGAACACCAACTCGATCGGCTTGTCGATGATGCCCATGGCCATCAGGCCGCTGTTGATCAGGCCACCCGATTGCAGCAACACGATCCACGCCGCGACTCGTACCAGGATCGAAGTCCAGAACGGCAACAGCACCAGAATCATTAGCAGGTTGCTCTGGCGCGACGGCAGGTTCGCCAGCAGGTAAGCCAGAGGATACGCCAGCACCAGGCAGATCACGGTGATGATCAGGCCCATCCAGAAGGTGCGGGCGAAGATGTCGAGGTAGATTGCCTGATCCGGAGTGGCCGGGGCGATTTCGCCGAGATCGTCGATGCGGTGATCGACAGCCGCCAGCAGGTAATACGGGGTGATGCTGCTGGTGTTGCGGCGCACCGCTTGCCAGTAGGCCGGGTCGCCCCAACGCTCATCGAGGCCTTCCAGCGCTTCTTTATAGGAGGCCGGTTCAGTGGCAAGCGGCAAGGCGCGGGCCGTTTTGGTCAGCAGGCTGCGATAGCCGGCCAGTTCCATGTTCAGGCGCTTGGACAGATCGCCCAGGGTCTGATTTTTGCGAGCCTCGGCGAGGTCTTCGGCCGCAGCTTTGTAAACCGGTTCAGCGGGCAGGCCACGGCCGTCCCAACTGGCGATGGCAGTCACGGTGCGCGGCATGCCGCCGACCACTTCCGGGTTGCCAACGCTTTTGTAGAGCAGCGCCACGATCGGCACCAGGAACACCAGCAACAAAAACAGCACCAGCGGCGCGATCAACGCCTGGGCCTTCCAGCGGTTGACCCGCTCGGCGTGCTTGAGCCGCTGCTTCAAGGTGGGGCTGGTGCCCTCGTTCAGGGGAACGGCGATAGCCATGACGTACTCCGGGAATCTTTGATCGTTACAGAGATGGGAATGCCACCTCGATCGTTATTGTGGGAGCGGGCTTGCTCGCGAAGGCAGAGTGTCAGTCAACAATGATGCTGAATGTGCTGACGTCTTCGCGAGCAAGCCCGCTCCCACAGGTGGGGCAAGCCCACCATTACAAGGTTCTGCTTATTTCGCAGCCCAGGAATTGAAGCGCTGCTCCAGTTGCTCGCCGTTGTCAGCCCAGAAGCTGACGTCGATCTGCACCTGGTTGGCAATGTTTTCCGGGGTGGTCGGCATGTCTTTCAGAACATCCTTGGCCAGCAGCGGCACGGCTTGGGTGTTGGCCGGGCCGTAGGCGATGTTTTCCGAGTAGGTCTTCTGCTGCTGTGGCTGTACCGAGAAGGCGATGAATTTCTTCGCCGCTTCGGCGCGCTTGGCATCCAGACCTTTTGGAATGGCCCATGCGTCAAAGTCGTAGATGCCGCCGTTCCACACGACTTTCAGGTTGCTTTCTTTCTGCACGGCAGCGATACGACCGTTGTAGGCCGAACTCATGACCACGTCACCGGAAGCGAGGTATTGCGGCGGTTGTGCGCCAGCTTCCCACCACTGGATGTTCGGCTTGAGCTCATCGAGCTTCTTGAACGCGCGGTCCTGACCGTCCTTGCCAGCCAGCACTTTGTAGACGTCTTTCGGCGCAACGCCGTCGGCCATCAGTGCGAATTCCAGGGTGTACTTGGCGCCCTTACGCAGGCCACGCTTGCCCGGGAACTGCTTGGTGTCCCAGAAGTCCACCCAGCTGGTCGGTGCGGATTTCAGTTTGTCGGCGTTGTAGGCCAGCACGGTCGACCACACGAAGAAACCCACACCGCAAGGCTGGATGGCGCCCTTGACGTAGTCTTCGGTCTTGCCGAACAGCGCCGGGTCCAGTTGCTCGAACATGTCTTCGTCGCAACCACGGGACAGTTCCGGCGATTCAACCTCTACCAGATCCCAGGACACGCTCTTGGTGTCGACCATGGCCTTGACCTTGGCCATTTCGCCGTTGTACTCGCCGGCCACGATCTTGCCGTTGCCTGCCGCTTCCCAAGGTGCGTAGAAGGCTTTGACCTGAGCCGCCTTGTTAGCACCGCCAAAGGACACCACGGTCAGATCCGGGCCGGCCGCCATTGCGTGTGCCGCGCCCATCATGCCCAGTGCCAAAGCGGTGAATTTCAGGGATCTCAACATTTATTGTTCTCTCCACGTGCAGGGTTGGTGTTGGTGTTGCCGGGGCGATCAATGCGCCTCTAAAAGTGGATCGAGCGCGCGAACGTGCTCGACCTGCCAGCCAAGCGGTACCACATCGCCGACGGCGAGCGAGGGATCAAGCTCGGCAATTGGCTGTTTCACGAAGAAGTCGGTCTTGCCGCAGACTTCCATGCGAACCCGGACGTGGTCGCCCAGATAGATGAATTCCTCGACTCGCCCGGAGAAGCGGTTGACGCATTGGTCGCTGGAGCCGTTGAGGCTCACTCGCTCCGGACGAATGGACAGGGTCACCGGCTCGCCGGTCTGGCCAACGTTGACCGCCAAGGCTTCCACTTTCTCACCGCGCCCGAGCTCCACAATGCAACGGTCGCCGGTTTGGCTGTGCAGGCGGCCATTGAGGCGGTTGTTCTCGCCGATGAAGTTGGCGACGAAGGTGTTTTTCGGCTCTTCGTAGAGGGTGCGCGGCGGAGCGATCTGCTGGATTTCGCCCTGATGGAACACCGCCACGCGGTCGGACATGGTCAAGGCTTCGCCCTGATCGTGGGTCACGTAGACCACAGTCACGCCCAGGCGCTGGTGCAGGTGCTTGATCTCCATCTGCATGTGTTCACGCAGCTGCTTGTCGAGTGCGCCGAGGGGTTCGTCCATCAGCACCAGTTGCGGCTCGAACACCAGCGCGCGGGCCAATGCCACACGCTGTTGCTGACCACCGGAGAGCTGCGCCGGGTAGCGCTGGGCGAAGGCATCGAGCTGGACCATGCTCAGCACGCGCTTGACCCGTGCACTGACGTCGCTCTTGTTCATGCCACGCACGGTCAGCGGGAACGCCAGGTTCTCGGCCACCGTCATGTGCGGGAACAGCGCGTAGTTCTGAAACACCATGCCGATGTCACGCTTGTGCGGCGGCACGTTGTTGATGGCGCGCCCGGCCAACAGGATTTCGCCCGCGGTCGGCGTTTCGAAGCCGGCGAGCATCATCAGGCTGGTGGTTTTGCCGGAGCCGGACGGCCCGAGCAATGTGAGGAATTCGCCCTTGCGAATGTCCAGGTTGAGGTCCTTGACGATCAGGTTCTCGCCGTCGTAGCTCTTCTGCACTCCACGAAAGCTGACCAGAACATCATTGACCCCTGCGCTTGAATCGACCTGGCTCATACCCACACCTTTGTTATTGATGACTGCTGTGGGGTTAAGCCTAGTGGACGCTGGGGACCACGCAAATCGGGGCGCAAGAGAGATTCGCCTCAGCCGGATGGAAGGTTGGGGGTAGGGATTTCCCTACAAGGATGGCGCGTTTTGGCAAACGCAGTGGCAAGGGCTCAGCTATAAGCCACAAGAACAAGCCCATGCGGTATCTGGATCTGTCGTAAATGGATATGCCACCACCGAATCTGTGGGAGCGGGCTTGCTCGCGAAAGCGGTTTATCAGGACCAGATATGTCGACTGACACACCGCTTTCGCGAGCAAGCCCGCTCCCACATTGAATTTCGGTGTGCTTTAGAGGAGCTTGTGTTCCATCGCGTACTTCACCAGTTCCGCCAGCGAGGTGATGTTGAGCTTCTGCATCAGCCGCGCCTTGTGGGTGCTGATGGTCTTGCTGCTCAGCGCCAGTTGCTGGGCGATGTCGTTTACGTTGGCGCCCTGGGCCAGGCGTTCGAACACGGAGAATTCGCGCTCGGAGAGCAACGAGTGCAATGGACGCGAGTCGGTAAGACCGACCTCGAAAACCATGCGGTCGGCCAGTTCCGGGTCGATGTAACGCCCGCCTGACGCCACTTTGCGAATGGCCGTCAGCAACAGTGCCGGGTCGCTGTCCTTGGTTGCATAACCGGCAGCCCCGACCTTCAGCGCCCGGGCGGCCATTTGCGCTTCATCGTGCATCGACAGCACCAGAATCGCCGGCGGATTGTTCAGGGCGCGAATCCGCGGAATCGCTTCCAGGCCGTTGACGCCCGGCATGGAGATGTCCAGCAACACCACTTCGCAGGGCACATGACGCAAGGTGTCGAGCAACTGCTCGCCATTGCTCGCCTCCCCCACCACCAGCAAGTCCTTGGCCAGGCCGATCAACTGCTTGATGCCTTCGCGGACAATGGTGTGGTCTTCGGCTACCAGTACACGGATCACGTTCTTCTCCAGGTTCAAGATCATTCGCGAGCAGGCTCCCACATTTGGAATACGTCCCCCTGTGGGAGCCTGCTCGCGAAGGCGTCAGCACAGACACCACAAATTCTTCAGGCTTCGTCCAGAGGCACTCGCACTTCTAACGTCGTACCCTCACCCGGCTCACTCTCCAGCGACAACTCGCCGCCCAGGATCAACACCCGCTCACGCATGCCGACGATCCCAAAGGACGTTGGCCTGCCAGGCGCGGCGACAAATCCTACGCCATCATCGCTGACCGTCAGACACAATTCGTCGCCTTCAAGGGTCAGTGTCAGTTCAACAGTATGCGCCTGGGCGTGCCGCATAACATTGGTCAGCGCCTCCTGAAGGATTCGAAACAGGCCGATCGCCTTCGCATCGCTGAGCACTGGCAAATTGTCCGGCACCTGCACCAGACACGGGATCTGCGTTCGCGCCTCGAACCGGCGGGCCTGCCATTCAATGGCCGAGGCGATCCCTGCGTCGAGAATCGGCGGCCGCAATGCCGTGGCCACATCACGGACCAGCTGAAACAACTGAGCGATCAAGCGCTTCATGCTGTTCAAGCGCTCGTTAAGGCCAGGGTCGAGCTGGGCGTACGCCAGTTCGCACATGGACGTTTCCAGCTTCAACACGGTGAGCATCTGCCCCAATTCGTCGTGAACTTCCCGGGCAATGCGCGCTTTTTCTTCTTCGCGCACGCTTTCCAGGTGCGCGGACAACTCACGCAGTTGTTCCCGGGAGCTGGCCAGTTCTATTTCGATGCGCTTGCTCTCGCTGATGTCCCAGACGATCCCGTCCCAAACATAGGCGCCGTCTTCCAGCCGGCGGGTGATGGCCTTGATTTCCGCCCAACGCTGCTCGCCCTGACGCGTCAGGATTCGCCCCTGCCACGACCAGTCGCTGTCGGTATCCAGCGCATGATCCTGGGTCTGGTGATAGCTGACCTTGTCATCCGGATGCACGAGGCTGCGCAGGCCTTTATCGCGATGCGCCAGCGTGGCCGGCGAGTAACCCACCAGGCTTTCGCTGCCTTCGCTGATGTAGGCAAAGTCGATCTGACCGGTCACTGGCGCCCGCTCCAGCCGGAAAACCAGTCCCGGAACGTTGGCGGCGATACCTTGCAGCCGCGCCTCGCTTTCCTGCAAGGCCGCCAGGGCGCGGCGTCGCTCGGTGACATCGTTGAGGTAAACCACCAGGTACTCACCATCGCGAAAGCGCAGGAAACTCAACGAGACATCGGCCGGCAGGATGCTGCCATCAGCCCGCACGCAATTGGATTCGAAACTTTGCGGGCCCTCCTCACTGGCCCGGGCGCGCTTCCACAGGTTCAGCCAACGGTCCATGTGCAGGCCGGGCTCGAAATCGATCAGGGGCCGATCGATGATCCCTCCGGCCGGATAGCCCAGCATGCTTTCCGCCGCGCGGTTGGCGTAGCGCACATGGCTGTCCCAGTTGACCCAGAGGATGCCGACGGTGCTCTGGTCGATGGAAAACTGGGTGAGCCGCAAGGCCTCTTCGCTGGCGGCGCGCAAGGCAATGTCTTCCTGCGCGGCCAACAGGCGCTGCTCCAGGTTGTGCTGCTGGCGACGCTGCCAGACCACGATGGCCATGCAACTCATCGCCAGCACGGCCAGCAGCAGGCAGAGGTTCTGCCAAAACCCCGGCGACTCGGTGAGCCGCGGATACTTGGGCTGCAACCATTGATTGTGCAGTTGCTCCAGATCCTTGGCCGGGATCGCCCGCAATGCACTTTCGACAATGCCCGCCAGTTCCGGTTTGTCACGGAGCGTGGCCACCCGCAGCAACTGCGGCAGGCCGACATCCCCCACCACCACCAATCCGGCGAACTCCGGTTCGACCGACAAGCGTCCCAGCTGCGCCTCATCGACCACCGCATAAGCCGCCTGCTGGCCCGCCAATAATTGCAATGCCTGGCGCTCCATCGGTACGCCTTGCAGATTCAGATGCGGGTAGTTGCTGCGCAGGTAATCGGCGATGGCACTGGGCATGCGTACGGCGACGCGGGTCTGGCTGTCGAGTTTTTCCAGCTCGACCGCGCCAGCGCTTTTCTGATCGCTGACCACCAATTGCGGCACCCGCATGTAGGGGTCGGAAAACTGCCAGAGGCGCAGCCCGCCAGGGGTCTGGGTCACCCCCGGGGCGATGTCGATTTCGCCCTCGCGGGCCGCGGCTTCCAATTGCTCAAGATCGGGAAAATTGCGCCAACTCAGTTCGACATTGAGGTTTTTTGCGAGCCACTTCATCAACTCGACGTTCACCCCGGACAGGCGCTGCAAGCGGCGATCGTATTGCGCATAGGGCGCCTGCAACACCACGCCAACCCGCAACTCGCCCTGCTGCGCCAGCCAGTGCCGTTGTTCCGGAGACAGTTGGGCAGCGGGCGCCGGGGGCGCGGCGGCCGCCCAGCCCATCAAGGGAAACCACAAACAGCCGATAACCCACAGGCAGCGAAAAAGCATCATTGAACTCTCACACACTGACAAATACTGACCAACCCATTAGGCTGCCGGAACAACTTCTGGCCTGGAATACCCGATGCCCTCTGTCTACCGCCTGGCACTGCCAGCATTGTGCCTGTCGCTGATCCTGCCTTGCGCTTTTTCCGTCAAGGCGGCCGACCCGGCGCCCGCCGCGGAGGAAAAAACCGCCGAAGGAAAACCACTTGAACGTCAGCCGCTGCCTGAGCGTAGTCAGGAAGAAGCGACTGCACTTGAGCGAAAAATCCCGGCTCAGGAACAGCAACAATTGCAAGCAGGCCCCGACACCTTTCTGGCCTTGTGGAAACCGGCCAATACCGCCGAACCTAAAGGCGCGGTGATTATCATCCCCGGCGCCGGTGAAACCGTTGACTGGCCGCAAGCGATCGGCCCTTTGCGGCGCAAATTGCCGGATGCCGAGTGGAGCAGCCTGAGTATCACCTTGCCGGACCTGCAAAGCGACGCCATTGCGCCACGAATCGTGGAAGCAGCGCCGGCTCCCAAGCCCGCCGAAACCGGCAGTAAAGACTCGACCACCGCAGCCCCTATCGAACAGGTGGCCGGAGGCGAGGCCGATGTGGCCGACAAGGCCGTCACCGAAACCACCGAAGCACAGTCCAAGGCAGATGCCGAGCGCATCTTCGCCCGGATCGACGCCGCGATTGCATTCGCCGAACAGCAAAGCGCCCGCAGTATCGTGGTGTTGGGGCATGGCACCGGCGCTTATTGGGCGGCGCGCTATTTAAGCGAGAAGCAGCCTTCGCAAATCGAGCGCTTCCTCATGGTCGCTGCGCAGACACCTGCTCAAGCGAAACCCGAGCTGGATGAGCTGGCGCCGAATCTGAAACTGCCGACCGCCGACATCTTCTACATGGACAAGCCGCTGGATCGCAATGCGGCGCTAGCCCGTCTGCAGGCCAACAAACGGGTGAAAACGTCGGCATTCAGCCAGGTCGCGCTCAAGGCGTTGCCGGATACCAAAGCCGAACAGGAGCAACTGTTCCGTCGGGTGCGGGGTTGGTTGAATCCGCAGAACCCGGCGGGCTGACAGACCGAGGCGCCGTCATCGCGGGCAAGCCACGCTCCCACGGGTTTTATGCCGATCACAAAATTGCGGACGACATAAAACCTGTGGGAGCGAGCTTGCTCGCGATAGCGGTATCACTGGCGACGCAAATTTTCCGGGCTAGCGAAAATCCCGCCGCTCCCGAATCAGCGTATAGGCGTTATGCAGTTCACGCGTTCGCTCGGTGGCCTCACGCACCTGCGTCGCCGTCGCGCCACTGCCGGCAATCTTGTCCGGATGATGACGACTGAGCAGGCGCCGGTATGCACGCTTGATCTGCGCCGGTTCAGTGGTGGCCGACACCCCCAAAAGCCTCAACGCGTCCTGATAACTTGGCACACTGTTGCCCAATGGCCGCTTCTGCGGCTCATAGTCGTGGGCCAACGCCTGCACCTGACGGGGCGTCCAGCCCAGCCATTTGCCCCATTGGCCGATCAATTGACGTTCACTGCTGCCGGCACGACCATCGGCCCAGACCATTCGCCAGCAGGCGCGCAACACGCCTTCCGCCGCATGGGGCTGGGCACTCAGGCGACGCAGATAACCGCGCAGGCGGTCATTGCCCGATTTACCACGATTGAACGCGGCAATCGCCCGACGCTGGGCCGGCTCGGACATTTCCAGCGAGCGCATTTCCGCCCGGGCCTGCTGGATGTGGCCATCCACCACCCGCCCGTCGCACTTCGCCAGACGTCCCAGTAGCACGAAGAGCAATTCATCGTTGCGCAGCACCGGACGACCACCAAGCTTTTCCAGCAAATGCCCCCAACTCTGCAGGTGCAAGCGCCGGTCCAGCGCCTGCCCCAACAACGCGCCGAGCATGGCCCCCGGAATGCTGGCTATGGCAAAGCCTGCTCCGGCTCCGATCAGAGTCCCTGGCCACAGCATCTCAGCGGCTCGCTTCTATTAATGTTTCAACTTCGGCCAGACGCTCGTGAGTGCCGACATCGACCCAGTGCCCCCTCAGCTGCTCGCCGGTCACCTGCCCGTCAGCCATGGCCTTGCGCAACAGCGGAGCGAGCTTGAAGGCCCCCTCGGTGCAACCGTCGAACAACTGCGGATGCAACACGGCGATACCGCTGTAGGTCAAGGTGCCAGCCCCTGGTTGACCGTCGAGCACCCGCGTTTCTACCAGGCTGAAGTCCCCGGCCGGATGATGGGGCGGGTTGCTGACCAGCACCAGGTGCGCCAGGCCGTTGATGGGCTGATGCAGCACGCTGAAGTCGTAATCGGTCCAGATGTCGCCGTTGACCACGACAAACGCTTCATCCCCCAACAATGGCAACGCGCGGAAAATTCCGCCGCCGGTTTCCAGGGGGTCACCTTCGGCCGAGTACTGAATGCTCACGCCATAACGCGAACCATCACCCAGATAGTCTTCGATCTGCTGACCGAGCCAGGCGTGATTGATCACAATGTCGGTGAAGCCGGCGGCGGCCAGTGCTCGCAGGTGATACTCGATCAGCGGCACGCCGCCTGCACGAACCAGCGGTTTTGGCGTAGTCAGGGTCAGCGGGCGCATGCGCTCGCCTTTGCCCGCGGCCAGAATCATTGCCTTCATGCTTTCACTCCGGCACGCAGACTGGCCAGCAATACATCCAGCTCGGCCAGTTCAGGGCGGCGCGCGATCACCGCGTCTATGTACGCAAAGAAACGTGGCACATCACCCAGGTAACGCGGTTTGCCGTCGCGATGGCAGATGCGCGCGAAAATGCCGATGACTTTCAGGTGACGTTGCACGCCCATCAAGTCGCTGGCACGCAGGAAGTCCTCGAAGTCGGGCTGAACCGGAATCCCGAGGGCACCCGCTTGCTGCCAGTAGCTTTCGAGCCAGCCGTGCACGCGCTCCTCGGGCCAGCTGAGGAATGCGTCCTTGAACAGGCAGGTCACGTCGTAGGTCACCGGGCCATACACCGCATCCTGGAAGTCCAACACGCCGGGATTGGGCTCGCTGAGCATCAGGTTGCGCGGCATGTAGTCGCGATGCACCAGGACTTTTGGCTGTGCCAGGGCACTGTCGATCAACAGTTCGCTGACCTGCTGCCAGAGCACTTGCTGCGCCGCGTCCAGTTCGATGCCCAATTCGCGCTTCACGTACCACTCGGGGAACAGCTCCAGCTCGCGACGAAGCAAGGCCACGTCATAGCTCGGCAGAGGCGCAACCATCGGCAGCTGCTGGAAAGCCAGCAACGCTTGCAGGGCATCCTTGAACAAATCGTCGGCGTTTTCGCTTTCGATGACGTCCAGGTAGGTCTTGTTGCCCAGGTCATTGAGCAAAAGAAAGCCGCGCTCGAGGTCTTCGGCATAAATTTTCGGCACATTTATTCCGGATTTCGCCAGCAAAAAGGCGATATCCACGAAGGGTTTGCAGTTTTCCTGGGGCGGCGGCGCGTCCATCACGATGAAACTTTTGTCACCGCCTTCCCAGCGGAAATACCGCCGAAAACTCGCGTCGCTACTGGCCGCAGTCAACGTGGCCGGGGGTACGACGCCCCAGCCCTGCTCGGCAAAAAGGGTCGCCAATTGCTCATCGAGCCAAACTTTCAGGTGTTGCAAGCGTACATCTTGATCAGGCATTGCAAGGGTCTCCGACGGCGCTAGCCGTCAAGCGGGTCATGCTTTATTATCCAGCATCTTTTTCAGACCATCGAGAGGCGTGCGGCCCACACCGCGGGCAGATGGCACGCAGGAAGCCCGGACTAATAAGATGGCATTGAAATCCCCCGCGTTTCGTAAAAAATTTCCGTTGTTGGTTACCGGCAGTTTGCTGGCGCTGCAACCCCTTGCCACTTCCTACGTGGTCGCCGCGGAACAGTTTGACTGCTCAGTCTCTGCTTCGGGTTCCTGGGACTGTGCGCCAAAGACGCCGGCGGCTGCATTGCCACCGCGTCCCGTCCATGACGGCAGCGCAGTCTCCGCTACCGGCGAAGCCCCAGCCGAGAGCGGTTCCAGCGAAGACACCGGCGCCAAGCCGGTGCTGGTCACCGAATCCGAAGGCCGTGGCCTGAAGTCGCGTAGCGCAGACTACAGTCACCTCGACTGGGTTCCCCGCGAGCAGCTTACCGCCGCACAATTGGCCGAAACCGGTCCTTATTGCTCCGGTTCCTATATCGAACCGATTCGTCCTGGCATGGATGACAAGACGAATAAAAGTGACGCCCCAACCTTTATCGGCGCAAAGGCCTCCCGCTATAAGCAGGATGAGCAGGTTGCGACCCTGGCCGGCGACGTTGTCATGCGTCAGGGCAGCATGCAGGTTGAAGCCGACGAAGCCAACCTGTACCAGGCCGAAAGCCGTGGCGAGCTGAACGGCAACGTGCGCATTCGCGACAACGGCGCCCTGATCGTCGGCGACCACGCCGACGTGCAGCTCGACACCGGTGAAGCGAAGGTCGACAACGCCGAATACGTGATGCACAAATCGCGCATCCGCGGTAATGCGCTGTACGCCAAACGTGCCGAGAACGCGATCATCCGCCTCAAGGATGGTACGTACACCACGTGCGAACCGAACAGCAACGCCTGGCAGCTCAAGGGCAACAACATCACCCTGAACCCGGCCACCGGCTTCGGTACGGCAACCAACGTGACGCTGCGGGTCAAGGACATTCCGGTCCTGTACACGCCGTACATCTATTTCCCGATCGACGACCGTCGCCAGTCGGGTTTCCTGCCGCCGACCATCGGCACCGGCAGCGATACCGGCTTCATGCTGGTCACCCCGTACTACTTCAACCTGGCGCCGAACTACGATGCCACGTTGTACCCGCGCTACATGGAAAAGCACGGCTTGTTGATGGAAGGCGAATTCCGCTACCTGACCAAATCCAGCGAAGGCCAGTTCGGTGCGGCGTACCTCAACGACGAAAGCGACGAGCGCGACAAGCAGACCGACGCCGAAAAAACCCGCTACATGTACAACTGGCAGCACAAGGGTGGTCTCGACTCGCGAGTACTCACGCAAGTCGACTACACCAAGATCAGCGATCCGTATTACTTCCAGGATCTGCAGTCCGACCAGATTGGCGTGAAAAGCAACGACTACGTGAACCAGCAGGGCTCTGTCACCTATCGCGGCGACAGCTATACCGCTCGCGCGAACGCCCAGGCATACCAACTGGCGAGCGTATCGAACATTACGCCGTACGACCGCCTGCCGCAGCTCACCCTCGACGGTATGCTGCCTTATCATCCGGAAGGCCTGGACTTCACGTACAGCACCGAACTCGTGCGGTTTGACCGGGATCTGAAGAACGGCACCTTCACCGACGAAGACGGTAATGTGTCTCCACGGCTAGATACCAACGTTGTCGGCCTGGCACGCGCCAATGGCGATCGCCTCAACCTGGCACCGGCTGTCAGCCTGCCACTGAACTGGACCTACGGATTCCTGAAGCCAACGCTTAAGTACCAGTACACGCAGTACCAACTGGATCTGGACGGTCTCGGCAAAACTCAGGTCGCGCAGCAAAATCAAGCCGCAGCGGCAGCCGGGACTAAAAATTTCAATGGTGATTTTGACAGCAACCAGAATCGCGGCGTACCGATCGCCAGCATCGACAGTGGTCTGTACTTCGATCGAAATACCCAATGGTTCGGCAAGAACTACCGCCAGACCCTCGAGCCGCGCCTGTTCTACCTGTACGTACCTGAGGTAGATCAGGAAGACATCCCGGTATTCGATACCAGCGAATACACATTCAACTATGCGTCGCTGTTCCGTGACAACCGTTTCTCCGGCTCCGACCGTGTCGGCGATGAAAACAAATTGTCCCTGGGCGTGACCAACCGCTGGATCGAAGACGACGGTTTCGAGCGTCAACGCATCAGTGTCGGCCAAGCCTTGTACTTCAAGGACCGCGAGGTTCAGTTGCCTGGCGTGAACTTCAACGACCGTGACGACGCCAAAGCCAGCGTCTCCCCATATGCGCTGGAATATGAGTATCGCTGGAACCGCGACTGGCGCACCACGGCCGATTACAACTGGGACCCGGACAGCCGCAGCCCTCGCTCGGGCAGCGCGATGTTCCATTACCAGCCTGAAGACAACCCGAACAAGGTCGTCAACCTCGGCTATCGCTATCGTAACGACCAGGTGATCTACAACCAGAACACCGGTAAATGGCAGTTCGGCGGTGACTACGGCACCCCTGGCACTCCTGGCTACGTGAAGGATTACTACAAGATCCAACAGCACGACTTCTCGGTAATCTGGCCGATCGTGCCGCAATGGAGCGCTATCAGCCGCTGGCAGTATGACTACAACCGCAACCGTACCCTGGAAGCCTTCGGTGGTTTCGAGTACGACAGTTGCTGCTGGAAACTGCGCCTGATCAACCGTTACTGGGTCTCCTATGACGAGTTCAGTCAGGAAGCACCGCAAAACGAAAAAGGCGACCATGGCGTCTTCCTCCAAATTGTTCTGAAGGGACTCGGCGGCCTCACCGGCTCCAAGGCAGAGAGCTTCCTCGACAAAGGCATTCAAGGTTATCGTGAACGTGAAGACCAAGCTTTCTGATTGTTTGCGCCCGCTGATGCTCGGCGCGCTGTTCCTGAGTACGGCCGCGAACGCCGCCGTACAGTCCATCGATAAAGTGGTGGCCATCGTCGACAACGACGTGGTCATGCAGAGCCAACTGGACCAACGGGTTCATGAAGTTCAGCAAACCATTGCCAAGCGTGGCTCTGCCGTGCCGCCGGCCAGCGTGCTGGAGCAGCAGGTACTTGAGCGCCTGATCGTCGAAAACCTGCAATTGCAGATCGGCGAGCGTTCCGGCATCCGCATTACCGATGAAGAGTTGAACCAGGCTGTCGGCACCATTGCCCAGCGCAACAACATGTCGGTCGAGCAGTTCCGCGCCGCCCTGACTCGCGACGGCCTGTCCTACGACGACGCACGTGAGCAGATTCGCCGCGAAATGGTCATCAGCCGTGTACGCCAGCGTCGGGTTGCCGAACGCATTCAGGTCTCCGAGCAGGAAGTGAAGAACTTCCTGGCGTCGGACCTGGGCAAAATGCAGCTGTCTGAAGAGTTCCACCTGGCCAACATCCTGATTCCTACGCCGGAAAGCGCCAACTCCGACGCGATTCAGAGCGCAGCCAAACAGGCCGATGCGATTTACCAGCAGCTCAAGCAAGGCGCTGACTTCAGTCAGTTGGCGATCGCCAAGTCCGCTAGCGAAACCGCACTGGAAGGTGGTGACATGGGCTGGCGTAAAGCCGCTCAATTGCCACCGCCGTTCGATCGCCTGCTGAGCACCATGCCGGTGGGCGATGTCACCCAGCCAATGCGCACCCCGGGCGGCTTCATCATCCTGAAGATCCTCGAAAAGCGTGGCGGCCAGACCCAGATGCGCGATGAAGTGCATGTGCGCCACATCCTGGTCAAACCGAGCCCGATCCGCGACGAAGCAAAAACCAAGGCCCTGGCTGACTCGCTCTACAGCCGTATCGAGGCTGGCGAAGACTTCGGCGAGCTGGCGAAAAGCTACTCGGAAGACCCGGGTTCCGCCCTCAACGGCGGCGATCTGAACTGGATCGACCCGAACGCACTGGTGCCCGAGTTCCGCGAAGTGATGGCCAGGACCCCGCAAGGTCAGCTGTCCAAGCCGTTCCAGACTCAATACGGCTGGCATGTCCTGGAAGTCCTTGGCCGTCGCGCCACCGACAGCACCACACAGGCTCGCGAGCAGCAAGCAATGACCGTTTTGCGTAACCGCAAATACGACGAAGAGCTGCAAACCTGGCTGCGTCAGATCCGTGACGAAGCGTACGTGGAAATCAAACTCCCTGGCGCCGACCAGGCAGCGCAGTGAAACCCCAACGTTTCGCGCTGACACCCGGCGAACCGGCCGGCATAGGTCCCGACCTGTGCCTGCTGCTCGCCTCGCAAGCCCAGCCTCACCCCCTGATTGCCATTACCAGCCGCGACCTGCTTATTGAGCGGGCCGCGCAACTGGGCGTGGCTGTCGATTTGCTGTCGGTCACACCGGACAGCTGGCCGGACGCACCGGCTCCAGCCAACAGCCTGTATGTCTGGGATACACCGCTCAATGCCAAGGTCGTCGCCGGGCAACTGGACAAGGCCAACGCTGCCTTCGTACTGGAAACCCTGACCCGCGCCGGCCAAGGCTGCCTGAGCGGAGATTTCGCCGGCATGATTACCGCGCCGGTGCACAAAGGCGTGATCAACGAATCCGGCATCGCCTTTTCCGGGCACACGGAATTCCTCGCCGACCTGACCCACACCGCGCAAGTGGTGATGATGCTGGCCACGCGCGGCTTACGCGTAGCCCTGGTGACCACTCACCTGCCCCTTCGCGAGATTGCCGATGCAATCACGCCGGAGCGTCTGGAGCGTGTCACGCGAATCCTGCACACCGACCTGCAAAACAAGTTCGGCATCGCCCGGCCACGCATCCTGGTTTGCGGGCTCAACCCCCATGCCGGCGAAGGCGGACACCTGGGCCATGAAGAAATCGATATCATCGAACCCACATTAGAGCGCCTGCGCGGCGAGGGCATGGACCTTCGTGGCCCCCTGCCCGCCGACACTCTGTTTACCCCCAAATATCTGGAGCACTGCGATGCGGTGCTGGCGATGTACCACGACCAGGGTCTGCCGGTGCTGAAGTACAAAGGCTTCGGCGCGGCAGTCAACGTGACCCTCGGCTTGCCGATCATCCGCACATCGGTCGACCACGGCACCGCCCTGGACCTGGCCGGCAGCGGCAAGATCGACACCGGCAGCCTGCAAGTCGCCCTGGAAACCGCCTACCAGATGGCCGAGACCCGTTTATGACCGAGCATTACCAACACAAGGCGCGCAAACGCTTTGGCCAGAACTTTCTGCACGATGCCGGCGTTATCGACCGCATCCTGCGCTCCATTCATGCCAAGGCAGAAGACCGCCTGCTGGAAATCGGCCCGGGCCAGGGCGCACTGACCCAAGGCCTGCTCAGCAGCGGCGCGCAACTCGATGTGGTGGAGCTGGACAAGGACCTGATCCCGATCCTCAACCAGCAGTTTGCCGGCAAGAGCAACTTCAACCTGCATCAGGGCGATGCACTGAAGTTCGACTTCAACAGCCTCAATGCCGCGCCTGGCAGCCTGCGCGTGGTCGGCAACCTGCCGTACAACATCTCCACGCCGCTGATTTTTCACCTGCTGCACAACTCGCACCTGATTCGCGACATGCACTTCATGCTGCAAAAGGAAGTGGTCGAGCGCCTGGCTGCCGGCCCTGGTGGTGGTGACTGGGGTCGCTTGTCGATCATGGTTCAGTACCACTGCCGGGTCGAGCACCTGTTCAACGTCGGCCCGGGCGCGTTCAACCCGCCGCCGAAAGTCGATTCGGCCATCGTGCGCCTGGTACCCCACGCGGTACTGCCACACCCGGCCAAGGATCACCGCCTGCTGGAACGCGTCGTGCGCGAAGCTTTCAACCAGCGCCGCAAAACCCTGCGCAACACTCTCAAGCTGCTGCTGAGCAATGCCGAAATCGAAGCAGCCGGCGTCGATGGCAGCCTGCGTCCCGAGCAACTCGACCTGGCCGCGTTCGTGCGCCTGGCCGACAAGCTCAGCGAACAAAAGCCTGCCGCTGACTGACAGGCGATGAGCGCTATCGGGTAGGACGCCACTCTGGTCTACTACCCGATACTTGGCCTAGACTGAACCCCAACAGCTACGCCCCGCGTCCCGCTTCGTTTTTAAGGCCCTTTGCATGTCCGATCCTCGCTATCAGGTCGACGTCAGCGTCGTCACCCGCTATCTGGCAGAACAATCGCAACCCGAGCACGACCGCTTTGCCTTCGCCTACACCATCACCGTGCAAAACAATGGCCTGATGCCCGCCAAACTGCTTTCACGACACTGGGTCATCACCGATGGCGACGGGCATGTCGAAGAAGTGCGCGGTGCAGGCGTAGTCGGCCAGCAACCGTTGATCGACCCCGGCAAGAGCCACACCTACAGTAGCGGCACTGTCATGACCACCAAGGTCGGCACCATGCAAGGCACCTATCAGATGCTGTCCGACGACGGTAAACATTTCGATGCCATCATCGCGCCCTTCCGCCTGGCGGTGCCCGGAGCCCTGCACTGATGGCAACGTACGCTGTCGGTGACCTGCAAGGCTGTCTTCAGGCCCTGCAATGCCTGCTCAAACAAGTGGCGTTCGACCCGAAACGCGACCGTCTGTGGCTGGTGGGCGACCTGGTCAACCGCGGCCCGCAGTCGCTGGAAACCTTGCGCTTCCTCTACAGCATTCGCGAATCGCTGGTGTGTGTGCTCGGCAACCATGACCTGCACTTGCTGGCGGCCGGACGCAATATCGAACGCCTGAAGAAGGCCGACACCCTGCGCGAGATCATTGAAGCGCCCGATAGCGCTGAACTGCTCGAATGGCTGCGTCAGCAAAAACTCATGCACTACGACGAACAGCGCAACCTTGTACTGGTCCATGCCGGCATTCCACCGCAGTGGTCGCTGCGCAAGTCCTTGAAGTGTGCCGCCGAAGTCGAGGCTGCCTTGCGTGACGACAACCTGTTGCCGCCCTACCTCGATGGCATGTACGGCAACGATCCGGCGAAATGGGACAACGACCTCAAAGGCGTGACGCGCCTGCGGGTGATCACCAACTATTTCACCCGCATGCGTTTCTGCACCGCCGAAGGCAAACTCGACCTCAAGAGCAAGGAAGGCCTCGATACCGCACCACCTGGCTACAAACCCTGGTTCCAGCACAAGGAACGCAAGACCAAGAATCTGAAAATCATTTTCGGTCACTGGGCAGCGCTGGAAGGCAACGTCGAAGAGCCGGGTATTTCGGCGCTCGATACAGGCTGTGTCTGGGGCGGCGCCCTGACCCTGATGAACGTCGACAGCTTTGAGCGCCTGTCCTGCAAATGCGATGAACACGGTCATGCCGTACCGCCAGTCGCCTCATCCATTCCCCAAACATCGCCAGCCAGCGCCCCGCGCTAGACTGCCCATTCAGCCGAGCCACAGGAGCCCGCCATGAGCGAATTCAAACGTATTCCCCCGGAACAGGCCCAGGCCCTGCGCGAACAAGGCGCAGTGGTGGTCGACGTCCGCGACCCGGCCACTTTTGCCGCCCTGCACATCGCAGGTTCCAAGCATCTGGACAACCATTCCCTGCACGCTTTCATCCAGGGTGCCGACCTCGATGCACCGACCGTGGTGGTCTGCTATCACGGCAATTCCAGCCAGGGCGCGGCCGCTTACCTGATCAGCCAGGGCTTCTCCGACGTCTACAGCATGGATGGCGGATTCGAGTTGTGGCGTACGACGTATCCTGCGGAAACGGCGCAAGGCACCACTGAATAATTTTTTTGTAACGTTGCAGGCCCCGGCTCCCGCGGGCTAGCGCGGTGGCAGACGAACGGTCTGCCACAACTAATTACGTATCTCGCCTTTACCTCCCGAATTCCCAACTATCCTTAAGCCCAGGCCATCCAAAACAGGGGAGAGCCGGTACACCGGCGCACGGGTCATCGGGAGTAGCTTTCGGAGTAGTCAGCTCCGGGAGAGTTCTGGGGGGTAAACAGCAATCGCCTGTTCGGTTGCTGCCAGCATCGACTGAGTGATCCGGCGTCGGCTCCACGTATCGAGCGAGGTGACGTCATGAGTATCTTTAGCCACTTCCAACAACGCTTCGAGTCCACACGCCAGGAAGAACTCTCTCTGCAAGAGTATCTTGAGCTGTGCAAACAGGACCGCAGCGCCTACGCCTCCGCCGCCGAGCGTCTATTGCTGGCCATCGGCGAACCGGAACTGCTCGACACCTCGACCAACTCGAGACTGTCGCGCATCTTCTCCAACAAGGTCATCCGCCGCTATCCGGCCTTTGAAGACTTCCACGGGATGGAAGAATGCATCGACCAGATCGTGTCGTATTTCCGCCATGCCGCTCAGGGCCTGGAAGAGAAGAAACAGATCCTGTACCTGCTCGGCCCTGTCGGCGGCGGTAAATCGTCCCTGGCCGAGAAGCTCAAGCAACTGATAGAAAAAGTGCCCTTCTATGCAATCAAGGGCTCGCCGGTTTTCGAGTCGCCCCTGGGTCTTTTCAACGCCACCGAAGATGGCGCGATCCTCGAGGAAGACTTTGGCATTCCACGGCGCTACCTCAACACCATCATGTCGCCATGGGCGACCAAACGCCTGGCCGAATTCGGTGGCGACATCAGTCAGTTCCGCGTGGTCAAACTCTACCCGTCGATCCTCAACCAGGTCGCCGTGGCCAAGACCGAACCTGGCGACGAAAACAACCAGGACATCTCGGCGCTGGTGGGCAAGGTCGATATCCGCAAACTGGAGGAATTCCCGCAAAACGACGCCGACGCCTACAGCTACTCGGGCGCCCTGTGCCGGGCCAACCAGGGCCTGATGGAATTCGTCGAAATGTTCAAGGCACCGATCAAGGTGCTGCACCCACTGCTGACCGCCACCCAGGAAGGCAACTACAACAGTACCGAAGGCCTCGGCGCGATTCCGTTCACCGGGATCCTGCTGGCGCACTCCAACGAATCGGAGTGGCACACCTTCCGCAACAACAAGAACAACGAAGCCTTCATCGACCGGATCTACATCGTCAAAGTGCCGTACTGCCTGCGGGTCAGTGACGAAGTGAAGATCTACGACAAGCTGCTGTTCAACAGTTCGCTGGCCAAGGCACATTGCGCGCCGGACACCCTGAAGATGCTGGCCCAGTTCACCGTGCTCTCGCGCCTCAAGGAGCCGGAAAACTCCAACATCTACTCGAAGATGCGCGTGTACGACGGCGAGAACCTCAAGGACACCGATCCGAAAGCCAAGTCGATCCAGGAATACCGCGACAATGCGGGCGTCGACGAAGGCATGAACGGTCTGTCGACCCGCTTCGCGTTCAAGATCCTGTCGAAGGTGTTCAACTTCGACCCGCACGAAATTGCCGCCAACCCGGTACACCTGCTCTACGTGCTGGAACAACAGATCGAGCAGGAACAGTTCCAGGCCGAGACCCGCGAACGCTATCTGCGCTTCCTCAAGGAGTACCTGGCACCGCGCTACATCGAATTCATCGGCAAGGAGATCCAGACCGCCTACCTCGAGTCCTACAGCGAGTACGGCCAGAACATCTTCGATCGTTATGTGCTGTACGCCGACTTCTGGATCCAGGACCAGGAATACCGCGACCCGGAAACCGGCGAGATCCTCAACCGAGTAGCGTTGAACGAAGAACTGGAGAAAATCGAAAAACCGGCCGGCATCAGCAATCCGAAGGATTTCCGCAACGAAATCGTCAACTTCGTACTGCGCGCCCGGGCCAACAACAACGGCAAGAACCCGACCTGGCTCAGCTACGAAAAACTGCGGGTGGTCATCGAGAAGAAAATGTTCTCCAACACCGAAGACCTGCTGCCGGTCATCAGCTTCAATGCCAAGGCCAGCAAAGAAGACCAGCAGAAGCACAACGACTTCGTCACACGGATGGTCGAGCGCGGCTACACCGACAAACAGGTACGACTGCTGTCCGAGTGGTACCTGCGGGTCAGAAAATCACAGTAACCCGCTGCCGGTCAGACCGGTTGTCGTCAGCCAGAGGCCTGTGTACGCGTTTTCTGTTACACAGACCTCTGGAAGGTGTTCGAAAGTCGGTAGCGAGGTACAGGCAGCATCCAAAAGCGCTTGGGGGAGCGTGAACATCCCTTGGCACCGGTCCGATGCTGCATAACCGCTCGCCCCTTTCAGGACAGCTTCTAAGGAGCAGTCATGAGCTATGTGATCGACCGACGTCTCAATGGCAAGAACAAGAGCACGGTAAACCGCCAGCGATTTCTGCGGCGCTACCGTGATCACATCAAGAAGGCTGTCGAAGAGGCGGTCAGCCGGCGCTCCATTACCGATATGGAACACGGCGAACAAATCAGCATTCCCGGCCGCGACATCGACGAGCCGGTGCTTCATCACGGTCGCGGTGGCAAGCAGACGGTCGTGCACCCGGGCAACAAGGAATTCACCAGCGGCGAACATATCGCCCGCCCACCGGGAGGCGGTGGCGGCCGAGGCCCCGGCAAGGCGGGCAATTCCGGCGAGGGGATGGACGAATTCGTCTTCCAGATTACCCAGGAAGAGTTCCTCGAGTTCATGTTCGAGGACCTCGAACTGCCCAACCTGGTCAAACGCAACCTGACCGGCACCGACACCTTCAAGACCGTGCGCGCCGGGATCAGCAACGAGGGCAACCCGTCGCGGATCAACATCATCCGCACCCTGCGCTCAGCCCACGCCCGGCGCATCGCCCTATCCGGCAGCAGCCGCGCAAAACTGCGTGAAGCCAAGGAAGAACTTCTGCGACTCAAGCAAGAAGAACCGGACAACTTCGGCGATATCCAGGAAATCGAAGCAGAAATCGAAAAACTCAGCGCGCGCATTCACCGTATACCGTTTCTCGACACCTTCGACCTCAAGTACAACCTGCTCATCAAACAACCCAACCCCAGCTCCAAGGCCGTGATGTTCTGCCTGATGGACGTGTCCGGCTCGATGACCCAGGCGACCAAGGACATCGCCAAGCGCTTCTTTATCCTGCTGTACCTGTTTCTCAAGCGTAACTACGACAAGATCGACGTCGTGTTCATCCGCCACCACACCAGCGCCCGCGAAGTGGATGAAGAGGAGTTTTTCTACTCCCGGGAAACCGGCGGCACCATCGTCTCCAGCGCCTTGAAACTGATGCAGGAGATCATGGCCGAGCGTTATCCGAGCAACGAGTGGAACATCTACGCAGCCCAGGCCTCAGACGGTGACAACTGGAACGACGACTCTCCGATCTGCCGCGACATCCTGATCAACCAGATCATGCCATTCGTGCAGTACTACACTTACGTTGAGATCACCCCGCGCGAACACCAGGCCCTGTGGTTCGAGTACGAGCGCATCGCCGAAGCCTTTTCCGATACATTTGCCCAGCAACAACTGGTCTCGGCCGGGGATATCTATCCGGTCTTCCGTGAACTCTTCCAGCGCAGGTTAGTGACATGACCGCCAAAGAGCAGAAACGCCAACCCATTTCCACCGGCTCCGAATGGACGTTCGAGCTGATCCAGGCCTACGACCGCGAAATCAGTCGTATTGCGGCCGGTTACGCACTCGATACGTATCCCAACCAGATCGAAGTGATCACCGCCGAACAGATGATGGACGCCTACGCCTCGGTCGGTATGCCGCTGGGTTATCACCACTGGTCCTATGGCAAGCACTTCCTCAGCACCGAAAAGTCCTACACCCGCGGCCAGATGGGGCTGGCGTACGAGATCGTGATCAACTCCGACCCATGCATCGCCTACCTGATGGAGGAAAACACTATCTGCATGCAGGCGCTGGTGGTGGCCCATGCCTGCTACGGGCACAACAGCTTTTTCAAAGGCAATTACCTGTTCCGCACCTGGACCGACGCCAGTTCGATCATCGATTACCTGGTGTTTGCCAAGCAGTACATCATGCAGTGCGAAGAACGCCACGGTATCGACGCGGTCGAGGATCTGCTCGACTCCTGCCATGCGCTGATGAACTATGGTGTCGACCGTTACAAACGCCCTTATCCGATCTCCGCGGAAGAAGAACGTCGCCGGCAAAAGGACCGGGAAGAACATTTACAGAAACAGATCAACGATCTGTGGCGCACCATTCCCAAGGGCGCGGACAAGTACAGCGACAAGGACAACGCACGCTTCCCCGCCGAACCCCAGGAAAACATCCTGTACTTCATCGAAAAACATGCACCGCTGCTGGAGCCATGGCAGCGGGAAATCGTGCGTATCGTGCGCAAGATCGCCCAGTATTTTTATCCACAGCGTCAGACCCAGGTCATGAACGAGGGTTGGGCCACGTTCTGGCACTACACACTGATGAACGACCTGTATGACGAAGGCCTGGTCACCGACGGCTTCATGATGGAGTTCCTGACGTCCCACACCAGCGTGGTGTTCCAGCCTGGCTTCGATAGCCCCTACTACAGTGGCATCAACCCTTACGCCCTGGGGTTTGCCATGTACCGCGACATCCGCCGCATGTGCGAAGAGCCTACGGAAGAAGATCGCCGCTGGTTCCCTGACATTGCCGGTACCGACTGGCTGGCAGCCATCAAGTTCGCCATGAGCAGTTTCAAGGATGAGAGCTTCATCCTGCAGTACTTGTCGCCCAAGGTGATCCGCGACCTGAAGCTGTTCAGCATTCTCGATGACGACCAGAAGGACGACCTGTTGGTGCCCGCCATTCACGACGAAGGTGGCTACCGCATCATCCGGGAAACCCTCGCGGCACAGTACAACCTGGGCAATCGCGAGCCAAACGTGCAGATCTACAGCATCGACCGTCGCGGTGACCGCTCCCTGACCCTGCGCCACCAGCAGCACGACCGCAAACCGCTGGGGGACTCGACCGAAGAAGTGCTCAAACACCTGCACCGCCTCTGGGGCTTCGACATTCACCTGGAAACCCTGCAAGGCGATCAGGTCATGAAAACCCACCATGTGCCACCCAGAAGCGAGCACAGCGAAGGTGATTACGGCCGCCTGGACCTGGCCGTCATCCATCTTTGATCCGGTTTGTGCCTCCGAAAGCTCGATGCAACGGTTATCCTGTCGAGCTAACGGAGGTTTTTTATGCGTATTTATAAAGTCGGCGGTGCGGTACGTGATCGCCTGCTGGGCAAACCGGTTACCGATATCGACTGGGTTGTGGTCGGCGCTACCACCGAAGAAATGCTCGCCAAGGGCTTTCGCCCGGTGGGCGCGGACTTCCCGGTGTTCCTTCATCCCAAAAGCGGCGAGGAATACGCCCTCGCCCGCACCGAGCGCAAAAGCGGACGCGGTTACGGCGGGTTCACTTTTCACGCCAGCCCTGAAGTCACCCTCGAAGAAGACCTGATCCGCCGCGACCTGACCATCAATGCCATGGCCGAGGACGATCAGCAGAACCTGACCGACCCGTACCACGGCCAGCGTGATCTTGAAGCGCGCCTGCTTCGCCATGTTTCCCCGGCATTTGCCGAAGATCCACTCCGGGTCCTGCGTGTTGCCCGCTTCGCGGCGCGCTACGCGACGCTGGGTTTTACCGTTGCCCCGGAAACCCTGGCGCTGATGCACCAACTCAGCGAGTCAGGTGAACTTGAAGCGCTGACCCCTGAGCGCAGCTGGAAGGAAATTTCCCGCGCCCTGATGGAAGATCAGCCACAGGTATTTGTTGAGGTTCTGCGCGCATGCGGCGCACTCAAGGTTCTGATGCCCGAGGTCGACGCGCTGTTTGGCGTACCGCAACCACCCGCCCATCACCCGGAAATCGATACAGGTGCACATACCCTGAGCGTGTTGCAGCAAGCCGCACTACACAAACAGCCACTCACCGTGCGCTGGGCGTGCCTGCTGCACGACCTGGGCAAGGGACTGACGCCAGAGGATGAATGGCCGCGACACATTGCCCACGAGTTCAAGGGCCTGAAGCTGATCAAGGCGGTCAATGAACGCTTCAAGGTGCCGAAGGACTGCCAGGAACTGGCGCTGCTGGTGGGCGAGTACCACACCCATGGGCATCGCGCCCTTGAGCTGAAGCCATCGACATTGCTGGAATTGTTGCAAAGCTTCGACATTTACCGTCGGCCACAGCGGTTTGAGGAGTTCATCGCCGCATGCGAGATGGACGCGCGTGGGCGCAAAGGGCTGGAAGAAAGAAGTTACCCACAGGCAGATTATTTGCGCGGCGCCGCCACTGCGGCTCGTAGCGTGGCGGTTCAGCCGTTGCTGGAGAAAGGTTTCAAGGGGCCGGAGCTGGGGGAGGAGATCAAGCGCGAGCGGCTCAAGGCGTTGAAGGCTTACAAAGAGGCGACGTCTGTCTGAAAAGTTTCGCGAGCAAGCCCGCTCCCACAGAAATTGCATCGTACCTGTGGGTGCGGGCTTGCTCGCGAAGGCGTCAGTAAGGTCACAACAAATCTGAAGGTGTCAGCTGTTCACCGTGCCATTCGAACGCTACTGGCGCCAACACCTGATCAATCTGCGCTTCAGCCCACAAAGTCGCAAAACTCTTGCCTGCGCCCGGGTGCACGCGATCCGGCGCTATCAACGACAACGGCCACAGAACGAACGCATTTTTCAGAATTTCTGCCCGCGGCAAGATCAAGCCATCGAAATTGCCCACCAGGTCACCGAACAACAATACGTCGATATCCAGCGGCAAACCTCGGCGATCCGGTGCGTAACGACCGTTATCCGCCTCAATGAACTTCAATCGACGATCAAGTTCCATCAGCGGCAGATCGGTATACGCCGACACCACGAAATTGAAGAACGGCCCGCTCTTGATGCCCACCGGCTGGCTTTCGAACACCGCCGAACAGCGGATATCGACCAGGAATGCCGCCAGAGCATCGAGCCCCGCCCGCAAATGGGTTTCACGCTCGATATTGCTACCGAGCCCGAGGTACACCTGAGTCAGCGACATCCGCGCTCGATCTCCACGCCCACACCGCCGGTGGCAGCCGGGACGGCCCCGGGCTTGGTCAGCTTAAGGCGCATCCAGGTGATCTTGAATTCGCTCATCAGCACTTCAACCAGGCGTTCGGCAAAGGTTTCCACCAACTGGAATTGCGCCTGCTCGGCAAACGCCTGGATGCGTGAGGAAACACTGGCGTAGTCGAGCGCCAGGGTCAGGTCATCACCGGCTGCGGCCGGGCGATTATCCCAGGCGAAGCTCAGGTCAAGACGCAAGCACTGTCGGATGCCTCGCTCCCAGTCGTAGGCACCAATCACCGTGTCGACTTCCAGGCCCTCGATAAACACTCTGTCCAAGCACTTCTCTCCGCTACACGACAAGGGCGCAATGCGCCGTTAGAATCAGGGCTTCCTCGCCCGGAATAGTTAGCATGTTTTGGTTATTGGCGATCCTCGCCTACCTGCTCGGCTCTCTGTCCTTTGCCATTTTGCTCAGCCGCATGACCGGTAACCCCGATCCGCGAATGAGTGGCTCGGGCAATGCCGGTGCCACCAACATGTTGCGCCTGGCCGGCAAGAAGCTCGCCATCCTGACCCTGCTCGGGGACCTTTGCAAAGGCCTGCTGCCGGTACTGATTGCGCGTCTTGCGGGTCTTTCGCAGCAGGAACAGGCCTGGATCGGCGTCTATGCCGTCATCGGCCATCTGTTTCCGTTGTACTTTCGCTTTCGCGGCGGCAAGGGCGTCGCCACCGCTGCCGGCATGTTGCTGGGACTGTACCCGCCCGCTGCCCTTCTGGCGGTCTGCACCTGGCTCTTGACGTTCTACCTGACCCGCACCAGCTCCCTGGCCGCCCTCATCGCCACACCGCTGACCTTGCCGTTGCTGGCCTGGCAAGAACCGGCCGCCCTGCTGCCCATGAGCACGCTCACCGGGCTGATCGTCTGGCGTCATCGCGGCAATCTACGCGACCTGTTTGCCGGGCGCGAACGGCATTTCTAGCCGCCGGACATGAGCACCGCTCATCACAATGCGGTCAACTGCTCCATCGGCCAACGCGCCTGCACGCTGATCGCCAGGCTTTCCTGCTGACCGGCCTGCAAGCGCTGGCAGCCGGCAAAGGCAATCATCGCGCCGTTATCGGTGCAGAACTGCGCACGGGCATAAAACACATCGCCCTTCATGTCGCCGAGCATTTTCTCCAGGGAAGTGCGCAACGCCTTGTTGGCACTGACGCCCCCTGCAATCACCAGGCGCTTCATGCCAGCGGCTTTCAGGGCACGCTTGCACTTGATGGTCAAAGTCTCCACCACGGCCTGCTGGAATGCCAGCGCGATGTCGCAACGGGCTTGCTCTCCGTCGTCCCCGGCGTTGACGCACTGTTGCCAGGTGTTCAGCGCAAAGGTTTTCAGACCACTGAAGCTGAAATCCAGGCCCGGACGGTCGCACATCGGCCGCGGGAAGACGAAACGCCCTGCAACGCCCTGTTCTGCAAGGCGAGCGATCTCCGGCCCGCCCGGATAATTGAGCCCCATCATCTTGGCCGTCTTGTCGAAGGCCTCGCCGGCGGCGTCATCCAGGGTCTCGCCCAGAAGCGTGTACTGACCGATTCCGTCGACCTGAACCAGTTGCGTGTGACCACCCGACACCAACAAAGCGACGAACGGAAATTCCGGCGGTTGCGACTCCAGCATCGGCGCCAGCAAATGGCCTTCCATGTGATGCACGCCCAGGGCCGGAATGCCCCAGGCAAAGGCCAGCGCCTGAGCACAGGAAGCCCCTACCAGCAAGGCACCAACCAGGCCAGGACCCGCGGTGTAGGCGATCGCATCGATCTCGGTCGGCACGCAGTCGGCCTCGGCCAACACCTGACGAATCAAGGGCAGCATGCGTTTGACGTGATCGCGTGAAGCCAGCTCCGGCACCACGCCACCATAGGCGCGGTGCAGGTCGATCTGACTGAACAACGCGTCGGCCAGCAGGCCGCGTTCACTGTCATATAATGCGACACCAGTTTCGTCGCAGGAGGTTTCTAATCCCAGTACTAGCATGGGTTTGCGCCTTGTTTAGGCTGAATTCGAAGGCGCGCATAATAGTCGTCGCGTGATGCCCCGACCAGCGGTTTTCGATCAGAGGCTTTGCATTCCGAGCGATGAGGGGTTAACATCCGCAACCCTTAAAAACCGACGTCTTCAAGTGCTCTTTTGCCGCGAGGATGTTGACCCCGGTAATGAATGAAGGTAGCTCTGGATGCCAGCCGTCAAAGTAAAAGAGAACGAACCCTTCGACGTAGCTCTGCGTCGTTTCAAGCGCTCCTGCGAAAAAGCCGGTGTACTGGCTGAAGTTCGTAGCCGCGAATTTTACGAGAAGCCAACTTCTGAGCGTAAGCGCAAAGCAGCAGCCGCTGTTAAGCGTCACGCCAAGAAAGTTCAGCGCGAACAGCGCCGCGCCGTTCGTCTGTACTAATACACAGACGATCGTAGCAAGCTTCTGCCAAGCCCGGCCCTCAGCCGGGCTTATGGCATTTGCGTAAAACGCTTGATGCTTCAATGTCAAAGCCGCAGACGCGACCGAGACAAATCTGCTTCACCGCGTCAGACCTGGCTCTTTTGCCAGCGGTGCACGTCTTTTCTGACGAGCCTTTCAAGGCTACTGACGAGCACACCCACTGATTCCTCTCACGACGATCAGCCCAAGGCACCTGCTTGCGTGCCAGATGATGAGCTATCCGGGGCCTATGATTGGCCACAGCGGATTCAGCGCAACACATTCAAACAGTCGAATACTGATTGGCATTAACGTCAGTGGATTTTCGGCAGATACACTTCCCGACAGCGATTACGCAGACGACACTGGTCGAGCCGCACACTTTGCGCGCCTCAAACAATGACCGCGTTCGGTCGCCGTACGTTTCGGGTTCCTTTTCAGCGCAGATGACGAGAACGCCATGGCCGGGCTAATTCCCCAGAGCTTCATTGACGACCTTCTGAACCGCACCGACATCGTCGATGTGGTCAGCTCGCGCCTGCAATTGAAAAAGGCCGGCAAAAATCACACTGCCTGCTGCCCATTCCACAAGGAAAAGACTCCGTCGTTCAGCGTCAGCCCCGACAAGCAGTTCTATTACTGCTTCGGCTGCGGCGCCGGCGGCAACGCCCTCGGCTTCATCATGGACCACGACAACCTGGATTTCGTCCAGGCCGTCGAAGAACTGGCCAAAGCCGCCGGCATGGAAATCCCCCGCGAAGAGAGCGGCCGGCCGCACAAACCGCGACAGCCGACCGATTCGCCGCTGTATCCGCTACTCAGCGCCGCTGCCGACTTTTATCGCCAGGCCCTGAAAAGCCATCCATCGCGCAAGGCCGCCGTGGATTACCTGAAAGGTCGCGGGCTGACCGGCGAAATCGCCCGGGACTTCGGTCTCGGCTTTGCTCCGCCCGGCTGGGACAACCTGTTCAAGCACTTGAGCAGTGATACCCTGCAACAAAAAGCCATGATCGATGCTGGCCTGCTGATCGAAAACGCCGAAAGCGGTAAACGCTACGACCGCTTCCGCGACCGCGTGATGTTTCCGATCCGCGACAGTCGCGGTCGCGTCATCGCCTTCGGCGGCCGGGTATTGGGCGACGACAAGCCGAAATACCTGAACTCCCCGGAAACCCCGGTTTTCCATAAAGGCCAGGAACTCTACGGCCTGTATGAAGCGCGCAAGACCAACCGCAACCTCGACGAGATCATCGTCGTCGAGGGCTACATGGACGTCATTGCCCTGGCCCAGCAAGGCCTGCGCAATGCCGTCGCGACCCTGGGCACCGCCACCAGCGAGGAACACCTCAAGCGGCTGTTTCGCGTCGTGCCCAGCGTGCTGTTCTGCTTCGACGGCGACCAGGCCGGCCGCAATGCGGCATGGCGGGCGCTGGAGGCGACACTTTCGAGCCTGCAGGACGGTCGTCGCGCACGTTTTTTGTTCCTGCCCGAAGGCGAAGACCCGGACACTCTGGTCCGCTCCGAAGGCACCGACGCCTTTCGCGCACGGATCAACCAGCACGCGCAGCCACTGGCCGATTACTTCTTCCAGCAACTGACGGAAGAAGCCGACCCGCGCTCGCTTGAGGGCAAGGCCCATATGGCCACCCTCGCCGCGCCGTTGATCGACAAAGTCCCGGGCGCCAACCTGCGCACCCTGATGCGTCAGCGCCTGAGCGAAATCACCGGCCTGAGCGGTGAAGCGGTCAGTCAGCTGGCACAAAGCGCCCCGCAAGAAGCACCGCCGGCCTACGACCCGGGCATCGATTACGACGCGATGCCCGATTACAGCGACTATCATCAGCCGCAGGCACAGGAAATGTATGTGCCGCAGCAGGAATGGACGCCGAAGAAACCCGGTGCAGGAGGCAAGAAATGGGACAAGAAACCGTGGGACAAGAATGGCAAACGGGGCGGTGATCGTGATCAACCCCGCGCGCCACGGGTGCCCGCCGCCGTAGAACCGCCAACCCTCGCCGCCTTGCGCACGTTGCTGCATCACCCGCAACTGGCCGAAAAAGTCGAGGATGCCGGGCACTTCGCCGCCGAGGATCACACCAACACGCAATTGCTGGTGGCGCTGCTCGAAGCTGTACAGAAGAATCCCAAGCTAAACTCAATTCAACTGATTGCGCGTTGGCACGGCACAGAACAAGGCCGCTTGCTCAAGGCCTTGGCGGAAAAGGAATGGCTGATTGATGGAGATAACCTTGAACAACAGTTTTTCGACACCATTACTAGCTTGTCAGCCCGCCAACGCGAGCGAAACCTGGAACAACTTCTGCGAAAAGCGCGTCAAAGCGAATTGACCAGCGAAGAGAAAAATCAACTGCGCGACCTCTTGAGTCGCAATGTTTCCGCATCAAACCCGACCTCAACTGGCGCGTGAGGTCATAGCTCAGGTATAATCCTCGGCTTGTTTTTTGCCCGCCAAGACCTTCAGTGGATAGGGTGTTATGTCCGGAAAAGCGCAACAGCAGTCTCGTATCAAAGAGTTGATCACACTTGGTCGTGAGCAGGGCTACCTGACTTACGCGGAGGTCAACGACCACCTGCCGGAGGATATTTCAGATCCGGAACAGGTGGAAGACATCATCCGCATGATCAATGACATGGGGATCAACGTATTCGAGGTTGCGCCAGATAAGGATTCCCTTATGCTGGCCGACGCCGATACCGACGAAGCCGCAGCCGAAGAGGCCGCTGCAGCGTTGGCTGCGGTCGAGACCGACATTGGTCGCACTACCGACCCGGTGCGCATGTACATGCGCGAAATGGGTACGGTGGAGCTCCTCACGCGTGAAGGCGAAATCGAAATCGCCAAGCGTATTGAAGAGGGCATCCGTGAGGTGATGAGCGCAATCGCGCACTTCCCTGGCACGGTTGATCATATTCTCTCCGAGTACACCCGCGTCACCACCGAAGGTGGTCGCCTGTCCGACGTTCTGAGCGGTTATATCGACCCGGACGACGGCATCGCGCCGCCTGCGGCAGAAGTGCCGCCGCCGATTGACGCAAAAGCCGTCAAGGCGGATGACGATTCCGACGACGAAGAGGGTGAAGCCTCCGATGACGAGGAAGAAGCCGAAAGCGGTCCGGATCCGATCATCGCTGCACAGCGTTTTGGCGCTGTGGCCGATCAGATGGAAATCACCCGCAAGGCGCTGAAAAAGCACGGTCGCAACAACAAGGCAGCGATTGCCGAGCTGTTGGCCCTGGCCGAGCTGTTCATGCCGATCAAACTGGTGCCGAAGCAATTCGAAGGCCTGGTCGAGCGTGTTCGCAGTGCCCTGGATCGCCTGCGTCAGCAAGAGCGCGCAATCATGCAGCTCTGCGTTCGTGATGCGCGCATGCCGCGTGCCGACTTCCTGCGCCAGTTCCCGGGCAACGAAGTCGACGAAAGCTGGAGTGATGCCCTGGCCAAAGGCAAAGGCAAATACGCTGAAGCCATTGGTCGTCTGCAGCCGGACATCATCCGTTGCCAGCAGAAGCTGACCGCGCTGGAAACCGAAACCGGTTTGACCATCGCCGAGATCAAGGACATCAACCGTCGCATGTCGATCGGTGAGGCCAAGGCCCGCCGCGCGAAGAAAGAGATGGTTGAAGCCAACTTGCGTCTGGTGATCTCCATCGCCAAGAAGTACACCAACCGTGGCCTGCAATTCCTCGATCTGATCCAGGAAGGCAACATCGGCTTGATGAAAGCGGTAGACAAGTTCGAATACCGTCGCGGCTACAAATTCTCGACTTATGCCACCTGGTGGATCCGTCAGGCGATCACTCGCTCGATCGCCGACCAGGCCCGCACCATCCGTATTCCGGTGCACATGATCGAGACGATCAACAAGCTCAACCGCATTTCCCGCCAGATGTTGCAGGAAATGGGTCGCGAACCGACCCCGGAAGAGCTGGGCGAACGCATGGAAATGCCTGAGGACAAGATCCGCAAGGTATTGAAGATCGCTAAAGAGCCGATCTCCATGGAAACCCCGATCGGTGATGACGAAGACTCCCATCTGGGTGACTTCATCGAAGACTCGACCATGCAGTCGCCAATCGATGTTGCAACCGTTGAGAGCCTTAAAGAAGCGACTCGCGAAGTACTGTCCGGCCTCACTGCCCGTGAAGCCAAGGTATTGCGCATGCGTTTCGGTATCGACATGAATACCGACCACACCCTTGAGGAGGTTGGTAAGCAGTTCGACGTGACCCGTGAGCGGATTCGTCAGATCGAAGCCAAGGCGCTGCGCAAGCTGCGCCACCCGACGAGAAGCGAGCATCTGCGCTCCTTCCTCGACGAGTGATCACAGAACCCCCGGCCCAGGCCGGGGGTTTTGCTTTGTACAGATTAAATCCCCCTGCTTCCCCCCTCCGCCCTGTAGCCGTCTACACTCGAAACATTCCCCCGAGCCATAACGAGACCGTTATGCCCAGACTGCCGACCGTGCTTTTTTTGCTGTCGCTGATGACCTGGACCGCAACGGCTGGCGCGCTGACTCTCACTGACGAAGAACGTAGCTGGCTGGCGGCTCACCCGGAATTGCGTCTGGGTGTCGATGCTTCATGGCCGCCCTTCGAGTTTCGTGACGATGAGGGCCGCTACCAGGGCCTTGCCGCGGATTACATTGAGGTCATCCGCAAAAGGCTGGCAACCCGGCTCACGCCCATCGAGCCGGTGAGCTGGACCGCCGTCCTGGAACAGGCCAAGAAGGGCAAGCTGGACCTGCTGCCGGGCATCATGTCGACCCCGGAACGCCAGAATTACCTGTCGTTCACCCGCCCCTATCTGGATTTTCCGATTGTCATCCTGGCCCATGTCGGGGGTCCTCAGCCACATAACCTGAAAGACCTGTACGGCCTGAAAATCGCCGTGGTGGAAAACTACGCCCCCCACGAACTGCTGCGCACCCACCATCCTGACTTGAACCTTGTGGCGATGCCCAACGTCAGTTCGGCGCTGCAGGCGCTGGCCATCGACGAAGTAGACGCAGTGGTAGGCGATCTGGCTTCCAGCGTCTGGAGCCTGCGCCAACTCAAGCTCGATGGGTTGTATGTCAGCGGTGAAACGCCCTATCGCTATCAACTGGCCATGGGTGTACCCCGCAACAACAAGATGCTGGTCGGCATTCTCGACAAAGTCCTGGCGGACATGAGCCCGGCTGAAATCAGCGCCATTCAGGAGCATTGGGTCGGGAACGTCCTCGATCATCGAACTTTCTGGAGTGACTTGCTGGTGTACGGCCTGCCCGGATTGCTGCTGCTGACTACCGTGCTGGCGGTGGTTATCCGCATCAACCGCCGCTTGAGCTCGGAAATCGCCCGCCGGGTCGACCTTGAACAGGAACTGCGCAGCAGCGAATACCACTACCGCGGCCTGGTGGAGAGCCTGTCGGCAATCGCCTGGGAAGCAAAAGTCACGGACTTCACCTACAGCTATGTATCGCCCCACGCCGAAGACCTTCTCGGCTATCCCCTGTCCCATTGGCTGATTCCAGGCTTCTGGCGCAACATCATTCACCCCGCCGACCTGACCCGAGCCCAGACCTTCTGCGATCACGAAGTACTGGCCGGGCGCGATCACCGCCTCGATTACCGGGTGATCACCGCCGACGGCCGCTGCCTGTGGGTGCGAGATATCGTCAGCCTGATCGAGCACGGGCATGAGCCGGTGCTGCGCGGCTTGATGATCGATATCACCGACGCCAAGCGCACTGAAGAAGCACTGCGCCTGTCGGAACAGAAATTTGCCTCCGTGTTCCAGCAATGCCCGGACATTCTGGTGATCGCGCGCCTGAGCGACGGTTGCCTGCTGGAGGTCAACGAAGCGTTCGAGGAGCAAATCGGCCTCAAGGCCGAGGACGTCATTGGCCAGACCGCCACCAACCTGAACATCTGGGGGATTCCCGGTGTCGGGCCGGGCCTGCTGCAACGCTTGCAGGCCGGCAGCATCCGCAACCTGGAAATGCCCTTTCGCCGCAGCAACGGCCAGGTGTTTACCGGCCTGATCTCCGCCGAACCGTTCGACCTCGACATGACACCGGCGCTGGTGGTCGTGGTGCGGGACATCACCCAACTCAAGGAAACCCAGCAACAGCTGCAAACATCCGAAGAAAAGTTCGCCAAGGCCTTCCACGCCTCCCCCGACGGTTTGCTGCTGTCACGGCAAAGCGATGGCTTGCTGTTGGAGGTCAACGACGGTTTTAGCCGCATCACCGGGTTCAACAGCGCCATGTCGGTGGATCGTTCGGCGCTGGACCTGGGGATCTGGGTCAACCTCAATGAACGCAAGCAAATGCTCGATCTGCTGCGCCGCGATGGTTTTGTCCGCGACTTCAGCTGCCATATCCGCCGCAGCGACGGGCAGATCCGACTCTGTGAAGTATCCAGCCGACCACTGCCGATTGGCGATGACGACTGCATGCTGACCATCGCCCGGGACATCACCGAGCGGCACCTGATGCAGGAAAAACTGCAACAGGCCGCCACCGTGTTCGAAAGCACCGCCGAAGGCGTATTGATCACCGACACCCAACAGCACATCAGCGCGGTCAACCGTGCTTTCACCGAAATCACCGGTTACAGCGAAAGCGAAGCCCTGGGCCACACGCCACGCCTGCTCGCCTCGGGCCTGCATGACAGCGCGTTCTACGCGGCCATGTGGCATCAATTGACCGCCGAAGGCCACTGGCAAGGCGAGATTTCCAACCGACGCAAGAATGGCGAGCTGTATCCAAGCTGGCTGACCATCAGTGCCGTGCGCAACCGGGAAAACTTCATCACCCACTTTGTCGCGGTGTTCGCCGACATTTCCAGCCTCAAGCACGCCCAGGCCAAACTCGACTACCAGGCACACCACGACCCGCTGACCGGCCTGCCGAACCGCACGCTGTTCGAAAGCCGCCTGCTGACGGCGCTCAACAGCCAGCAGGAAAACGGCGGCCAGGGCGCGGTGCTGTTCCTCGACCTCGACCGCTTCAAACACATCAACGACAGCCTCGGCCACCCGGTCGGCGACCTGCTGCTCAAGGGCATTGCCGTGCGCCTCAAGGAGCAGTTGCGTGACATCGATACCGTGGCGCGCCTGGGGGGTGACGAATTCATTATCCTGCTGCCGGGCCTGCAACAATCCAGCGATGCCGACCACATCGCCACCAAACTTCTCAACTGTTTCGCCGCGCCGTTCCAGGCCGGTGAACACGAGTTTTTCATCAGCGCCAGCATCGGCACCAGTCTCTATCCGAAGGATGGCTGCGACGTTGCCACACTGATCAAGAACGCCGACGCCGCGATGTACCGCTCCAAGGCCAAGGGCCGCAACCGTGTCGAAAGCTACACCCGCGACCTCACCGCCCAGGCCAGCGAACGCGTGGCGCTGGAACACGAACTGCGCCGTGCCATCGAGCGCAACGAGTTGCGCCTGTGCTACCAACCGAAAATCAGCCTCGAAGACTACAGCCTGGTCGGCGCCGAAGCCCTGATCCGCTGGCACCATCCGACCTTTGGCGACGTGCCGCGGGAACACTTCATCCCGCTGGCCGAAGAAAACGGCATGATCCTGCAAATCGGCGACTGGGTCCTGGAAACCGCCTGCCGGCAGATGGCCGAATGGCACCGGCTGTACGAAAATCCCGGCCCGCTGTCGGTCAACCTGGCCGGCGCCCAACTGCGCCAACCCAACCTGCTGGGCCGCATCGAACAGTTGCTCAAGGACAACGGTCTCAACCCCGGTTTCCTGCAACTGGAAATCACCGAAAACTTCATCATGAGCCAGGCAGAGGAAGCGCTGGCGGTATTGCATCAACTCAAACAACTGGGCGTGCAACTGGCCATCGATGACTTCGGCACCGGCTACTCGTCCTTGAGTTACCTCAAGCGCCTGCCGCTGGACATTCTCAAGATCGACCAGTCCTTCGTCCGCGGCCTGCCGGACGATCCCCACGACGCGGCGATCGTCCGCGCCATCATCGCCCTCGGACGCAGCATGCAGTTCACCGTGATTGCCGAAGGAGTCGAGACCCACGCGCAACAGCAATTCCTCGCCGCCGAAGGCTGTGAACAAATCCAGGGCTACATCGTCAGCCTGCCCCTACCCCCCGACGAATTTGCCGCAACGTTTCTTCGTACAGCAGTAAAGGCTTTTTCGGATAGCACAGTCGCAAAACCGTCGCTATAATCCGCGACCTACTGAGGGCCTATAGCTCAGTTGGTTAGAGCAGAGGACTCATAATCCTTTGGTCCACGGTTCAAGTCCGTGTGGGCCCACCAAACAAGAAAGCCGCGCAATGCGCGGCTTTTGCGTATCTAAATAGCCCAAAACCGTAGAGCCACGTTTTAATCGTTCAGTTGGCAAAGTTTTCGATCTTTACCTGGCCCTCGGGGAAGGTGGCGATGATTTCCAGCTCGCCACCCATGGCGCGGATGTAGTTGCGCAAAGTACTGATGTACATGTCCGTTCGCCGCTCCATCTTGGAGATCGCCGCCTGGTTGACATGCAGTGTCCTGGCCAGTGTGTCCTGACTCAACGCTTGCGCCTGGCGCAACTCGTGCAGCGGCATTTGTGCTCGTAGCTTCTGATGCAAGGCCTCAACACGCGCTTGAGACTCTGGAGAGCGACGCGCCACCAAATCAGCAAATTTTTTAGCCATTGTCATAGCCCTCTTTCTTCAGTGTTTCCAAGTGCTCGTCGTAGAGACGTTCGGCCAGTGGCACGTGTTCCGTATACCAACGCTCCTGGCCGGTTTTATCACCGCCAATCAGCAGAATCGCGCTGCGCCGTGGATCAAACGCGTACAGCACACGGTACGGCCTGCCAGCATGCTGCACTCTTAACTCACGAAGGTTGCCATGCCGTGAACCCTTGATATCGCTGGTATATGGAAAACCCAAGTGTGGACCATCCTCGCCCAGCAACATCACCGTCGCCTGAACCGAGTCCTGTTCGGCCTCGCTCAGGTGATCCCACCAAGCCTCAAATTCATCCGTGTATTCGACGTCCCATTTCATACAAATATGCCATCAAAGGAATATAACCTCAAAGGAATAAATGTATGAGCTTCAGAGGTGCCCAACCACCCTGATTCCTCTGTCAATTGTTAACGACGGTTACTGGTAGAGGGTTTGCTGTTTCGCCAATTGCTTCAGTGCCCTCATGACAACGCGGGAATCAGGCGTTTGGCTCAACTAGTCAGTGGATGCACCAGCCTGGAAAATCGCTCGTCGCGCGAGTCTTCGTTTACTGAGGGTGTCGCAATATCGGATGACGTCCGTAAACCTTGTAGGCAAACTCCGAATCTTGCGTTTGGGCACTTTGCCGCCTTGTTGCGCTTTTCTTCGACGGGATAGTCTCCGGACGTCGCTGACCATTCAGCGATCGGGCTTGAAAACCCGTCGAACTCTAGTCGCAACAGCGCCCTCATCACGATTGCTTGTATTGTGTGATCCTGAGCCTCAGACCTGAAAACCGTCGGCTTCACACCCTTCCTGTACCTCTCGGATCAACCTCTGTTCCACGTCTGCCGCAACGTCCCCATCGCCGACGCTCTGGCCCAAGACTCCAACCGCCACGCCTGGGCCGCGCATTACCTGACGACGATGAGCAAAGCGGTGATTGATAATGTGGTGAAGGTGCTGACGCGGCGGCCTGTTCAAATGAGAAAGGAAGCAGACCCATCGAAAAACAGATAATCACGGCAGAGTTGATAATTCCCAAAAAGGGACCTATCGTTCCCTTTTTGGGACTTACTGAGTCGACCATGCCTGCCATCCCGCTAAGCGATGCTCTCTTTACTGCCACCCAGCAAAAAGTGCTGGGCATGTTGTATGGCAAACCGGATCAGAGCTTCTATGCCAATGAAATATCCCGCTGGGCGCAGGTCGGCAAGGGCAGCCTGATGCGTGAGCTGGAGCGTCTGCATGGCGCAGGCATTCTCACCATGAGTCGACGGGGTAATCAGACACACTACCAGGCCAACCCTGAGTGCCCCATCTATGTTGAATTGCTTGGGATAGTGCGTAAAACTTTTGGCATAGCAGAGCAGCTGCGTGCGGCATTGTCTCCACTGTCTGATCAGTTGGTATGGGCGTTCATCTATGGCTCCATTGCCAAGGGTAACGAGCATGCAGGCAGTGACATTGACCTGATGTTGATTGGCGAAAATCTCAGTTACAGCGACTTGATGGAACGGGTACTACCCGTAGAGGAACAACTAGGCCGCACCATTAACCC
This sequence comes from Pseudomonas sp. BF-R-30, assembly GCF_019956175.1. Classification (NCBI taxonomy): domain Bacteria; kingdom Pseudomonadati; phylum Pseudomonadota; class Gammaproteobacteria; order Pseudomonadales; family Pseudomonadaceae; genus Pseudomonas; species Pseudomonas sp. BF-R-30. The sequence goes on from NZ_JAHBDE010000011.1 coordinate 62,995, forward strand.
AACGCTCTACACCCTGGCCGACTGGCAAGCCAAGAAGGCGGCCGGCAACAGTTTTGTAGTGCGGGTTGAACAACAGGACAAAATTGATTTGATTGGCCGCAATCCAGCAGAGGTAGCCGATGGGCAGTAACGAAAATCTGGAGAACCTGGTGCGTAGCGGCGGCCTCAAAGCCGAACCTCCAGATCGCAAGGAATGTGAAGGGCTGCTTAGATCGGCCACGGACCGTTTGAAGGATGCTCACAGTTCGGCCCTGTCCTTCGCCAGTCGCTTCGACCTCGCCTACAACGCTGCACATGCCCTGGCACTGACGGCCATGCGTCTACAGGGTTTTCGCTCTGACCGCCGTTATCTGGTGTTTCAGTGCCTTGTACATACTCTCGGTCTGAACAAAATCCAGGTACGCCTGTTTGCGCTTTGTCACGAGCGCCGCAATCTGGCTGAGTACGAAGGTTATATGGATGTGGACGAAACCCTTCTGGCTGAGCTACTAGGGGCGACTGATGCACTGTTGCTACGGGTACAAGACACAATGTTTGATAGCAAATAACACTTCAGCTCTTCGTTATTTCCAGTACTGAACGGCATCACTGCAACTGTCAGTCCAAACACGTAACGAAGGGATGGCCTGCACCGCCCGCAACCGTTCCAGCATCAGCCCGGTGTACACAACCTCATACGTATCCGCCCCCCGCCCCCATTGCTCAACGAGCACCATGCCGTCGACCAATGTCGCCGCCAATTCGGCAATCGTAACGGCCTGATCTTCGATAATTCCTTGAGTCCGAATCCAAACCCGATCTGTCATCGCTTTAAGCTCCGCCGCTATCTGCTCAGACGACGCAAGATCGGTATCGGGGCAAGTGATATTGCGCAGCAGATGCTGAAGCTCCCTGATTTTTGCGTAATCCTGTTCCGCCCCCTGCCCGCCTTTGAGGATGGCTGTGGCTTTCGGCTTGTCGACGCGTTTGGCGGCTGAAGGTTTTGAAGGCAGTGTTTGCGCCATTGCGCCAGCCAGGAGCACCATCATCCGGGCTTCCAGATGCTCCTTCATGGCTTCCATCGACGAAATCGGGCGCACCAGCGTAATGCAGGCCCCTCCCTGGTGCCGCAGATCCATAGTCACCGTCAGGGTCACGCCGCCCGTTTCAAACCCCAGGGCGCGGGCCACGACGTAGTGGCCCATTTCGTGGTGGGCGATCTGCAGGGCATGATCGCGTACTGCGGGGGGCATCTTCCTCGTCATATCCATTGCCTCGGAACCTTCGTTCTCGCATTCGACTACGAGTGACGGTCGCTGTCCATCCTGTCGCCCCGCACAATAATGTAGGAGCGAGCCTGCTCGCGATGGACTTGAACGCACCGCGTCCATCCAGACAGCAAGCGTTATCGTTCACGACCTTCGCGAGCGAGCTCGCTCCTACATCACCTTATTTGGGCAAAGCATAGGCAATCACATAATCCCCACGATCGGTCGACTGCCGCGCACCGCCCACCGTCAGCAGGATGTACTGCCTGCCGGTTTTCGGCGATACGTAAGTCATCGGCCCGGACTGGCTGCCCACTGGCAAACGCGATTTCCAGATTTCGTTGCCGTTGCCGGTGTCGAAGGCGCGCAGGTAGAAGTCCTGGGTGCCAGCGAAGAACAGCAGGCCCGACTGGGTGGCCAGCGATGCGCCGAGGGTCGGCATGCCGATAGGGATCGGCAGGTGCATGCGGATGCCCAGCGGGCCGGTGTCTTGCACGGTGCCGACCGGGACTTGCCACACCAGCTTGTGGGTCTTGAGGTCGATGGCCGACATGGTGCCGAACGGTGGTTTCTGGCACGGAATGCCGACCGCCGAGAGGAAGCGCTCGCGCATGGCGCCGAACGGCGTGCCTTCCTGCGGTACCACGCCCATTTCGATACCGCTGGCCCCGGCTTTGATCTTGTCGCGCGGAATCATGTAGTTGGCCAGGCCCAGGCGCATGTCGTTGACGAACATGTAGTGGGTGTTCGGATCAACCGAGACGCTGCCCCAGTTCATGCCGCCCAGCGAGCCGGGGAATTGCAGGGCGCGATCCATGCCCGGCGGGGTGTAGACGCCTTCATGGCGCATGCCTTTGAACTGGATGCGGCACATCAACTGGTCAAACGGCGTGGCGCCCCACATGTCGGATTCAGTCAGGGTCTTGTTGCCGATTGACGGCATGTCCACCGAGAACGGCTGGGTTGGCGAGTAGCGTTCGCCGGGAACCTTGCCTTGCGGCACCGGGCGCTCTTCGACGCGGGCGATAGGCACGCCGGTTTCGCGGTTTAGCAGGAAGATCTCGCCCTGCTTGGTGACTTGCGCCAGGGCTGGCTGGGTGCCGCCCTTGTCGTCCGGCACGTCGTACAGCAGTGGCTGTGCCGGCAGGTCAAAGTCCCACAGGTCGTGGTGAGTGGTCTGGAAGTGCCAGCGTACCTGGCCGGTCTTCACATCGATAGCGACGATGGACGAGCTCCACTTGTCGTCGAACTTGGTACGTTGGCCGCCGAAGAAGTCTGGCGTCGCGTTACCAGTCGGCAGGTACACCAGACCGAGCTTGGCGTCGTAGGACATGGCCGACCACACGTTCGGCGTGCCACGGGTGTAGGTCTCGCCAGCAGGTGGGCGTTTGGTGGTGTAAGGGTTGCCCGGGTCCCATGCCCATACCAGTTCACCACTGCGTACGTCGTAGGCGCGGACTACACCCGGTGGTTCGCCGGTGGAGTAGTTATCGGCCACGCGACCGCCGACGATCACTACGTCCCCAGCGACCAATGGGGTCGAGGTTTGCTGGTAGTAACCGGGCTTCACTTCGCCCATGTCAGTGGTCAGGTCAACGGTGCCTTTGTTGCCGAACTCTTCGCAGGGCTTGCCGGTGTCGGCGTTGATGGCGATCAGACGCGCGTCGCCGGTCGGCAGAAACAGACGTTTCGTACAGGCTGCTGGCTGATTGTCCGAAGACACCGGGGTTTCGGAGTAACCCAGACCACGGCAACGCTGCCAGTTGGGCGCGGTGCCTTGCGGGTCGAACTTCCAGCGCTGGGCGCCGGTGTCGGCATCCAGGGCGAAGACTTTGCCGTAGGCGGTGCAGGTGTAGACGGTGTCACCGATTTGCAGTGGAGTGTTCTGGTCTTCGGCGCCGGCACCGGTGCTTTGCGGAATATCGCCGGTGCGGAAGGTCCAGGCGACCTGCAATTTGTCGATGTTGCCCTTGTTGATCTGGTCCAGGGCGGCAAAGCGATTACCGGCGGTAGTGTTGCCCCAGTGCGCCCAGTCTTTCTGTTCGGTGCCCGGAGTGACCGGCGTTACCGCAGGTTCGGTGGTGGCCTTGACCACGTGGGTCGGCACGAACATGTAGGCCATCGTCGCAACGACTGCGACACCCAAAATGCCAGCCAGACCATAAGCGCCACGCCCGCCGGTCGCGCCCGAAGCACGGACCAGGGTCGGATAGATCAGCGCCACAACCAGACCGATCACGGCAAAGGTCAGTATCCGTGAGACCAGCGGCCAGTATTCGAGGCCCGCATCCCAAACGGCCCAAATCGCAGTGAGGGCCAACGCCACACCATACAGCCAGGCGCCGAGCGGCTTGCGCCGGGCAATCATCAACCCGGACGCCAGCATCGCCAGCCCCATCAGCAGGAAATACCAACTGCCACCCAGCGCGATCAGATAACCACCGCCACCGGCCAGGCCGAGCCCGATCAGTGCAATCAGCACACCCAGCCCCGCCAGCAACCATTTACTGCCGGCGGCAGCCCCAGAATTGTTCATGTCGGAAATTTTCCCCATTTGTGACAAGAGCAGAATAATGTACTACCTAGTTACTTATGGCAATTTGTCGCAGGCAAAAATGTCATGAACGGTGATTGAGGCTAGATCAAATCTCCGTCGCGAGCGTCCTGCAGAAACTGCCTGTAACATGCTTGCGCACTGATCCATGCCGCTGGAGATAACCCTTTGCCTGACACTCGCACGCCTGTTCTCGATGAAATCGACCGCCAACTGATTGCCGCCCTGCAGATCAACGCCCGCGAGAGCGTGGCCATGCTCGCCCGGCAATTGGGCATTGCCCGCACCACAGTGACGTCGCGCCTGGCGCGGCTGGAAAAGGCCAAGGTGATCACCGGTTACGGCGTGCGCCTCGGGCAGCGGGTGGTGGATGGCGGGTTGCAGGCGTATGTGGGGATCACCGTGCAACCACGCTCCGGCAAGGAGGTGCTGCGGCGCCTGAGCGCGATGGCGCAGGTGCAGCAGTTGTGTGCGGTGAGTGGCGAATTTGATTATGTGGCGTGGTTGCGCACCGATTCGCCGGAGCAGCTGGATCAGTTGCTGGACCAGATTGGCAGTGTGGATGGGGTGGAGAAGACCACGACTTCGATCATCTTGAGCAGCAAGATTGATCGGGGGCAGCCGGTTTGAGTTTCTGCCTGTAGTTTTTTGGGTGCCAGAGCTGGCCTCTTCGCGGGCAAGCCCGCTCCCACAGTGGTCAGTGTGTATTGATAGATCGTCATACTGATCAAACAAATAGCAAAATGACGACACTTTGCGTCTTATTAACGTGTTCCGTGCTCTCTAGAATGGCTGGCATCTTTTCCTATACTCAGATGCGCATTGCGCGTCGGGTCGCCAGCAAGGTCAGCCATGAACAAGAACAATCGCCATCCTGCAGACGGTAAGAAACCAGTCACCATTTTCGGCCCGGACTTTCCTTTCGCCTTCGACGACTGGATCGAACACCCGGCCGGGCTGGGCAGTATTCCCGAGCACAATCACGGTGCCGAAGTGGCGATTGTCGGCGGCGGGATCGCCGGCCTGGTGGCGGCGTATGAGTTGATGAAGCTGGGCCTGAAACCGGTCGTCTACGAAGCTTCGAAAATGGGTGGCCGTCTGCGCTCCCAGGCATTCAATGGCGCCGAAGGCATCGTTGCCGAACTGGGCGGGATGCGCTTCCCGGTGTCGTCAACCGCGTTCTATCACTACGTCGACAAACTGGGTCTGGAAACCAAACCTTTTCCCAACCCGCTTACGCCCGCGTCGGGCAGCACGGTGATCGACCTCGAAGGTCAGACCCATTACGCACAGAAGCTGTCGGACCTTCCTGCACTGTTCCAGGAAGTGGCTGACGCCTGGGCCGATGCCCTGGAAGCCGGCTCGCAGTTCTCCGATATCCAGCAAGCCATTCGCGACCGCGACGTCCCGCGCCTCAAGGAGCTGTGGAACACCTTGGTGCCGCTGTGGGACGACCGCACCTTCTACGACTTCGTCGCCACGTCCAAGGCGTTCGCCAAGCTCTCGTTCCATCACCGTGAAGTGTTCGGCCAAGTCGGTTTCGGCACCGGCGGCTGGGATTCGGACTTCCCGAACTCGATGCTGGAAATCTTCCGCGTGGTGATGACCAATTGCGACGATCACCAGCACCTGGTGGTCGGCGGCGTGGAACAGGTGCCACAAGGCATCTGGCGCCATGTGCCGGAGCGTTGCGCGCATTGGCCGGTCGGCACCAGCCTCAGCTCGCTGCACAACGGCGCACCGCGTACCGGCGTGAAGAAGATTGCCCACGCGCCGGGCGGCCGTTTCGCCGTCACCGACAACTGGGGTGACACCCGCGAATACGCGGCCGTACTGACCACCTGCCAGAGCTGGCTGCTGACCACCCAGATCGAATGCGACGAAACCCTGTTCTCGCAAAAAATGTGGATGGCTTTGGACCGCACCCGCTACATGCAGTCGTCGAAGACTTTCGTGATGGTCGACCGCCCGTTCTGGAAGGACAAGGATCCGGAAACCGGTCGCGACCTGATGAGCATGACCCTCACCGACCGCTTGACCCGTGGCACTTATCTGTTCGACAACGGCGACGACAAGCCGGGGGTGATCTGCCTGTCGTACTCGTGGATGAGCGACGCGCTGAAAATGCTGCCCCAACCGGTGGAAAAACGCGTGAAACTGGCGCTGGATGCACTGAAAAAGATCTACCCGAAAGTCGACATCGCCGCGCGGATCATCGGCGACCCGATCACCGTTTCGTGGGAAGCCGACCCGCATTTCCTCGGCGCGTTCAAAGGCGCCCTGCCCGGCCACTACCGCTACAACCAGCGCATGTACGCCCACTTCATGCAGGACGACATGCCAGCCGAACAGCGCGGGATCTTCATCGCCGGCGACGACGTTTCGTGGACGCCGGCCTGGGTTGAGGGCGCGGTACAGACCTCGCTCAACGCAGTGTGGGGCATCATGAAACATTTCGGCGGTGCAACTCACGCCGAGAATCCGGGTCCAGGAGATGTGTTCAACGAGATCGGACCGATCGCCCTGCCCGAGTAAGAGGAATCCGAAATGCGCGTAGCCCTTTACCAATGTCCGCCGCTGCCCCTGGATGTCGTCGGCAACCTGCAACGCTTGCAGCAGCTTGCGCTGGAGGCAAAAGGCGCCGATCTGCTGGTGCTGCCGGAGATGTTCCTGACTGGCTACAACATCGGCGTCGATGCCGTCAGCGTGCTGGCGGAGGTGTACAACGGTGAGTCGGCGCAGCAGGTTGCGCGCATTGCCAAGGCTGCCGGGATCGCCATTTTGTATGGCTATCCCGAGCGCACCGAGGACGGACAAATCTACAACGCCGTGCAGTTGATCGGCTCTGACGGCGAGCGCGTCTGCAACTACCGCAAAACCCATCTGTTCGGCGATCTGGATCACTCGATGTTCAGCGCAGGTTCCGACGAGTTTCCCATCGTTGAGCTCAACGGCTGGAAGCTCGGCTTCCTGATCTGCTACGACCTGGAATTTCCGGAGAACGCCCGACGCCTGGCCCTGGCCGGTGCCGAGCTGATCCTGGTGCCGACTGCGAACATGATTCCGTTCGATTTCGTCGCCGATGTCACCGTGCGCGCCCGCGCCTTCGAAAACCAGTGCTACGTGGCTTATGCCAATTACTGTGGGCACGAAGGCGACATCCACTACTGCGGCCAGAGCAGCATCGCTGCGCCGGATGGCAGTCGCATCGCTCAGGCGGGACTGGATGAATCGCTGATTGTCGGCGAGCTGGATCGTCAGTTGATGGTCGAATCCCGCGCCGCCAATCGCTACCTCCTCGATCGCCGCCCCGAGCTTTACGGCGAGCTGAACAAGTCCTAATCCGCTAGCATTGGCACTTCACTGTTCTGGAAGTGCCCATGCCCGCGCTGAATCACCCTCGCCCCCACACTGAAACCTTGGCCAATGGCCTGCAGGTGACGCTGCGTCATGCCCCGAATTTGAAGCGTTGCGCAGCAGCGTTGCGGGTGGCCGCGGGCAGCCATGATGTGCCGCTGGCGTGGCCCGGCCTGGCGCACTTTCTTGAGCATCTGCTGTTTCTGGGCACTGAGCGTTTTCCCGCCGGGCAAGGGTTGATGGCCTACGTCCAGAGTCATGGCGGCCAGGTAAACGCGCGGACCAGCGAACGCACCACGGACTACTTTTTCGAACTGCCACCCCAGGCGTTTGCCGGTGGGCTGGAGCGTCTGTCAGACATGCTCGCCCATCCGCGTATGAATCCGGACGACCAGCAGCGGGAACGGGAAGTGCTGCAGGCAGAGTTTGTCGCCTGGTCGCAGGATGCCAAGGCGCAGCAGCAATTTGCGCTGTTCAATGGCCTGGCCGAGGCTCATCCACTACGGGGTTTTCATGCCGGCAATCGCGACAGTCTGCCACTGCAACAACCCGAGTTTCAGCAGGCGCTGCAGGATTTTTATCAGCGGTTTTACCAGACCGGGCAAATGACCTTGAGCCTGGCCGGGCCACAGAGCCTCGTTGAGTTGAAGGCAATGGCCGAAGCCTTTGGCAGTGTCATTGCCAAAGGCCAGACAACCACTCAACTGCCCCCAGTACCGCTGATGGACGCCTCAACCAACAGTTATCAACAGACTGGCGAGCGACGCCTGGATCTGCTGTTTGCCCTTGAAGTGCAGCCAGATTTCTCTGCCGATGCGTTGGCGTTCCTGTGCCACTGGCTGAACCTGGCAAAACCCGGTGGCTTAATGGCGGACCTGCGCGAGCGCGGGCTGGCCGATCACCTCAAAGCCCAGCCACTGTACCAGTTCGCCGGGCAAGCCTTGCTGCATATCGAATTCACCCTGCCCACCGCAGACCCGGCTTCAGGCATCCGCGAACGCTTGATGGATTGGCTCGGTTTCTTTGCCGCGCAAGACTGGAGCCGATTGCGCGAAGAGTACGCCACCCTGCTCCAGCGCCAACAGCAAGTCAGCGGCGCCTTGCAACTGGCCCGACTGGACAGCGAACAACGCGAAGTCGGGTTATCCGAGCCGGGTGTTACAGCCCTCAAGCAAATCCTTCAACAAATCGGCGCTGTGGATAACTTCAGCGGCCCATGGCAACTGCCAACACCCAACCCGTTCTTGTGCGCCGAAGCACCGGCAGCCAACGCCGGATTGATTCGTGGCCAGACCAGCGCCCACCGAGGCCTGCGCACTTTTGCCCAGGACCGTTCGCGCAGCCGTCGTGAACGTTCGCCGATGCAATTCAGCCAGGCATGGCCAGACAACGGTGCTGAAGGCGCGATTTATCTGCGCTGGCGTCTGGACTCGGCTCCTGGCAGCCACCTTCAATCACGGCTGGAAAACCACCTGCAACCGTTACGCGAAGACGCGCACCAGGCCGGTGTGGAATTTTCCTTCAGTGCATCGGGCAACGAATGGCTGCTCAAACTGAACGGGCTACAGGAGCCGATGCCCAGCGTCCTGGAGCATGTGCTGAAAGAACTGACAAAACCTGACGCCGCTGTCTCACAAGCCGAATCGACGAGCGTTGCGCCAATACCGATTCGACAACTGCTCAAGGCATTACCCGAACACTGCCTCGGGCAGTCCGCGAACTCGGATGACGTGCAGCCACTCTGGTCGAGTGCGCGATGGGATGGGCTGGCCATCGGGTTATCGGCTCAGACTCAAGCGGCTATGGGCCTGGCCTTGAGCCGCATACCCGGCACGCCGGACAATCAACTGACGCCGCCCTCTTCGATCCTTGCACGGCATCTGTGGAGCACTGTCGATACCGCCTCCAGCGAGCACGCGTTGCTGCTGTTCTGTCCTGCAGCCACCCAGGAAATGGCCGACGAAGCCGCGTGGCGTTTGCTCGCGCATGTCTGCCAGACACCGTTCTACCAACGCCTGCGGGTGGAGTTGCAACTCGGCTATGCGGTGTTCAGCGCCCTGCGGCAGATTCACGGGCAAACCGGGATGCTGTTCGGCGTGCAATCGCCAAGCGTTGCGCCTGTGGAGCTGCTGCAACACATCGAGCAATTCCTGAATCGATTGCCGGAACTGATCAACGCACTCGACGACACCACCTTCAACGCTCAACGCCAGGCTCTGGCGGATCAGTTTTGCAGCGCTGCGCTCACCACGGCTCAAGCGGCCGAACTGCTCTGGCAAGGCAAACTGGCCGGCCGCTCGTCGGATTATCTGACGCACCTGCCCGAGGCCATTGTGCGCATTGACCGGAGCGTTCTACTGGCTGCGGCCCAACGCCTGAATCAGGCCGAAGGCGGCTGGCTGTGCCTTGCCAACAGCGTTACCCCGGGTGCGCCATGGCAAGCGGCAAAATGATCATTACCGGGGCTGCAAGGAGCTTTCTCAAAGTTTCACGGGCAATTTCTTTGAAATTTTGAGTAACATAGCAACCTAACTATCTGGAACCTCTCTGATTTGAGGTGGACTATACCTATAGATAGCGCTGTCCTACCCTACCTGAAGGAGTTCAATTTATGGCCTGGACCAAACCGGCTTACACCGACCTGCGTATTGGCTTTGAAGTCACCATGTACTTCGCAAGCCGCTAATCTCAGCTTTGGCAGAGATGCAGCACAACGCCTCGGTTATCCGAGGCGTTTTATTTTCAGCGTTGAAATGATGGAGCGTCCATGTTTGTCCAGATTCTAGGTTCCGCTGCCGGCGGTGGCTTCCCCCAGTGGAACTGCAACTGCGTGAACTGCGCGGGCTTTCGCGACGGCAGCCTGCGGGCCAAGGCGCGGACGCAATCGTCCATCGCGATTTCCGATGACGGCGTGAACTGGGTGCTGTGCAACACCTCCCCGGACATCCGCGCCCAACTCCAGGGCTTCGCCCCGATGCAGCCGGGCCGCGCCCTGCGCGATACCGGGATCGGCGCGATCATCCTGATGGACAGCCAGATCGACCACACCACCGGCCTGCTCATGTTGCGCGAAGGCTGCCCGCATCAGGTCTGGTGCACCGACATGGTCCATGAAGACCTGAGCACCGGATTTCCGCTGTTCACCATGCTCAACCACTGGAATGGCGGGCTGACCTGGAATCGCATCGAACTCGACCAGAGCTTCAGCGTACCGGCATGCCCGAACCTGCGCTTCACCCCGCTGCCGTTGCGCAGTGCCGCGCCGCCGTACTCACCACACCGCTTCGACCCCCATCCGGGCGACAACATCGGCCTGATCGTCGAAGACCTCAACACCGGCGGCAAACTGTTCTACGCACCGGGCCTGGGCAAGGTGGATGAAGGGCTTCTGGAAATCATGGCCGGCAGCGATTGCCTGCTGGTCGATGGAACGTTGTGGGATGACGATGAAATGCAGCGTCGCGGCGTCGGCACCCGCACCGGTCGCGAGATGGGACACCTGGCGCAGAGCGGCCCCGGTGGCATGCTCGAAGTGCTTGAGCAATTGCCCAACCAGCGCAAAGTACTTATCCACATCAACAACACCAACCCGATTCTCGATGAAGACTCGCCAGAACGCGCGGAACTGGATCGGCGTCAGGTTGAAGTGGCGTATGACGGCATGAGTATTGTGCTGTAGCGGATGGCCCTATCGCGAGCAAGCTCGCTCCCACAGTTGACCGCATTCCCCTGTGGGAGCGAGCTTGCTCGCGATGAGGCCGGCAGCAGCAACACATATCCTGGTTGTTCCCCGGAGAACCGCAATGACTGACACCCCGATGTCCCCCGCCGAATTCGAAGCGGCTCTGCGCGCCAAGGGCGCCTACTACCACATCCATCACCCCTATCACGTGGCGATGTACGAAGGCCGGGCCACCCGCGAACAGATCCAGGGCTGGGTCGCCAACCGTTTCTACTATCAGGTGAACATCCCCCTGAAGGACGCGGCCATTCTGGCCAACTGCCCGGACCGCGAGATCCGCCGCGAGTGGATTCAACGCCTGCTGGACCACGACGGTGCGCCCGGTGAAGACGGCGGCATCGAAGCCTGGCTGCGCCTGGGCCAGGCCGTGGGCCTCGACCCGGACCAACTGCGTTCCCAGGAGCTGGTACTGCCCGGCGTGCGCTTCGCCGTGGACGCCTATGTCAATTTCGCCCGCCGCGCCAGTTGGCAGGAAGCCGCGAGCAGCTCGCTGACCGAACTGTTCGCCCCGCAGATCCACCAATCGCGCCTGGACAGTTGGCCCCAGCACTACCCATGGATCGACCCGGCCGGCTACGAGTATTTCCGCACGCGCCTGGGCCAGGCACGGCGTGATGTCGAGCATGGTCTGGCGATCACGTTGCAGCACTACACCACCCGTGAAGGCCAGGAGCGCATGCTGGAAATTCTCCAGTTCAAACTGGACATTCTTTGGAGCATGCTTGATGCCATGAGCATGGCCTACGAACTGAAGCGCCCGCCGTATCACAGCGTGACCGGGGAACGGGTCTGGCACAAAGGAATCACCTTATGAGTTTCGATCGCAGCAAGACCCCGACCTGGCGTCCCGGCTACCGCTTCCAGTACGAACCGGCGCAAAAAGGCCACGTGCTGCTGTACCCGGAAGGCATGATCAAGCTCAACGAAAGTGCCGCGCTGATCGGCGGTTTGATTGATGGTGAACGGGATGTCGCGGCCATCATCAATGAGCTCGACCAACAGTTTCCCGGCGTGCCCGAACTCGGAGACGACATCGAGCAATTCATGGAGGTTGCCCGTGCGCAGCACTGGATCGAACTTGCCTGATTCATCAAGGCAAGTACCGCCCAAACCCGAGGTTGGCTTGCCGCTGTGGCTGCTCGCCGAGCTGACCTATCGCTGCCCGCTGCAATGCCCATACTGCTCCAATCCGCTGGATTTCGCCGAGCAAGGCAAAGAGCTGAGCACCGAGCAGTGGATCAAGGTGTTTCGTGAAGCGCGGGAAATGGGCGCCGCGCAGCTTGGCTTTTCCGGTGGCGAACCGCTGGTGCGTCAGGACCTCGCCGAGCTGATCGTTGAAGCGCGCAAGCTGGGTTTCTATACCAACCTGATCACCTCCGGCATCGGCCTGACCGAACAGAAAATCAGCGACTTCAAGAAGGCCGGTCTCGATCACATTCAGATCAGCTTCCAGGCCAGTGACGAGCAGGTGAACAATCTGCTGGCCGGCTCGAAAAAGGCCTTCGCGCAGAAACTGGAGATGGCCCGGGCGGTGAAGGCCCACGGTTATCCGATGGTGCTGAACTTCGTCACCCATCGGCACAATATCGACCAGATCGACCGCATCATCGAGTTGTGCATCGCACTGGAAGCGGACTTCGTTGAGCTCGCTACCTGCCAGTTCTACGGCTGGGCGCAACTCAATCGCGTTGGGCTTTTGCCGACCAAGGAGCAACTGGTGCGCGCCGAACGCATCACCAACGAATACCGCGCAAAACTGGAAGCCGAAGGGCATCCGTGCAAGCTGATTTTCGTCACACCGGACTATTACGAAGAACGCCCGAAAGCCTGCATGAACGGCTGGGGCAGTATTTTCCTGACGGTCACGCCAGACGGAACCGCCCTGCCCTGTCACGGTGCCCGACAGATGCCGGTGCAGTTTCCCAACGTGCGCGACCACAGCATGCAGCACATCTGGTACGACTCGTTCGGTTTCAACCGCTTTCGCGGGTACGACTGGATGCCCGAGCCGTGCCGCTCCTGTGACGAGAAAGAAAAAGACTTCGGCGGCTGCCGCTGCCAGGCGTTCATGCTCACCGGCGATGCAAGCAACGCCGACCCGGTATGCAGCAAGTCGCCACAACACGGCGTGATCCTCAAGGCTCGCGAAGAAGCCGGGCACGCGACCCAGACCATCGACCAACTGGCCTTTCGCAATGAACGAAACTCACGCCTCATCGCCAAAAGCTGAACCTTTCAGCGCTGCCAAAGCCGTGGCCGCCGGTATCGACTTTGCCGAACTGCAGGTCGGTCGACAGGGCCTGTTCTGGAACGAATACCGCCCCGAAGACGCTGCGTGCCGGATCTGGCATTGGCGTGACGGCGCAGCGAAATGCCTGACGCCACCAGAGTTCAGCGTGCGCAGTCGGGTGTACGAATATGGCGGTGGAGCGTTTTGTCTGACGGACGATGGAATCGTTTTCGTCAATGAGGCCGACCAGCAGTTGTATCGGCAATCACTGCAAGACGAAGCGCCCGAAAGGCTGACGTCCGGAGCGTGCCGTTATGGCGATCTGCAGTTCGCCAACGGGCAAGTGCTGGCGGTCGAGGAGCACCGCGATCAACACCGATTGGTGGCGATCGATCTGTTGGATGGCGCACGTCACTTGCTGGCCGAGGGTGCTGATTTCTACGCGGCACCGACACTGAGCCCTGATGCCCGGCGCCTGGCCTGGATCGAGTGGAGTCGCCCGGATCAGCCATGGACAGCGACCCGTTTGATGGTTGCCGAGCGCCTCGCCAACGGCGGCTTTGCCGAGGCTCGTTGTGTGGCGGGCGACGGCACTCAAGAGTCTGTGCAACAACCGCGGTTTGATGCCGGCGGTCGCCTGTATTGCCTGACGGATCGCGCAGGTTACTGGCAGCCATGGAAAGAGTCTGAAAAAGGCCTGAGCCCATTGCCAAGTGCCAGCGCCGACCATGGCCCCGCGCCCTGGCAACTCGGCGGCAGCACCTGGTTGCCGCTGAGCGATAACAGTTATCTGGGCAGTTGGACCGAGGGCGGGTTTGGCCGACTGGGCATAGGCGGCGACTCCAGCGCCGACTTTACCGGCGACTACAGCCGCTTCCGCCATCTCGCCGTGGATGAGCAGTTCATCTATTGCATCGCTGCGTCGCCCGTCAGTTCAACCGCGGTCATCGCCATCGACCGTCAGAGCCGGCAAGTGCAAGTGCTGGCCGGCGGCATCGCACCGCTTGCTCCCGAACAGATCAGCCGCCCGCAAACCTTGTGCTACCCAAGTGGCTCAGGCGAAGCACACGGCTTCTTCTACCCGGCGATGACCGGCGAGGCGAAACCGCCATTGGTGGTGTTCGTCCATGGCGGACCGACTTCGGCGTGTTACCCGATGCTCGATCCGCGTATCCAGTACTGGGCACAGCGCGGCTTCGCCGTGGCTGATCTCAACTACCGCGGCAGCAGCGGTTACGGCCGGGCCTATCGCCAGGCATTGCACCTGAGTTGGGGTGATGTTGATGTGCAAGACGCCTGCGCCGTGGTCAGTTTCCTCAAGCAGCGAGGCCTGATCGACGGCGACCAGGCGTTCATTCGTGGCGGCAGCGCCGGCGGCTACACCAGCCTTTGCGCCTTGGCCTTTCACAACGTGTTCCGCGCCGGCGCCAGCCTGTATGGGGTCAGCGACCCGGTGGCGCTGGGGCGCGCGACCCACAAATTCGAAAGCGACTATCTGGATTGGCTGATCGGCGATCCGCAACTGGATGCCGAACGCTACGCCGCACGCACGCCGCTGCTGCATGCCGGCAACATCCGCGTGCCGATGATCTTCTTTCAAGGAGAACTGGATGCCGTGGTCGTCCCGCAACAGACCCGCGACATGGTCACCGCACTGCAGGACAACGGCATCCTGGTCGAAGCGCATTACTACGCCGATGAACGCCATGGCTTTCGCAAGGCCGGTAACCAGGCCCATGCGCTGGAGCAGGAGTGGTTGTTTTATCGGCGGGTGATGGATTCAGTGGACTGAAGCCCGCGCTCATTGCCGAAACGGTGGCGTCCCCTTCGCGGGCAAGCCCGCTCCCACAGGTTCTGCTGCGTGCACAAATCCTGTGGGAGCGGGCTTGCCCGCGAAAGCGATCGATCTAACGCCGCAAAAATTCAGCGCTTGGCGATGATGTACACCGCATGCACGATCCCTGGAATGTAACCGCACAACGTCAGCAGAATATTCAGCCAGAACGCCCCGCCGAATCCTACTTGCAGAAACACACCCAGTGGCGGCAACAGGATGGCGATGATGATGCGAATAAAGTCCATGGGACAGCTCCTGATTGGGGGTGGACTCGTTCGAGCCCTACAGCTAATCGACCTGCGCCGTTTGTCAGGGTTCAGCCCGATTCCTCAGGCCAGTATCTCCAGACCGTGTTTGCGCACGATACTCAGCAACTTCAACGCCATGCCACTGGGGTGCTTATCCCCTGCTTCCCATTGCTTGACCGTGGAAGCACTGGTGTTCAGGTAGCGCGCGAACACCGGTTGGCTGACATTGTTGCGCTCGCGCAGTGCCTTGATCTCCTGCGCGGGAATCGCATCCGGCACTCTTGCAAGACAGGATTCATCGAACTCACGCATGGTCGCCTTGCTGATTGCACCTATGGCGTACAAGGCACTGGCCGATTCGTGGATCGACTCCGATAGCTCACTTTTGAATTTTTTACTCATTTAGTATCTCCACAAACTCCTTTGCATCCAGCAATTGCTGAATTTCCATTTCGGTCAGTCCACCATATGTCTTGGCCAACTCTCGCAAGTCGAGCAACTGCCTGGGACTGATATTGCTCTGATCTTTTTTTGCGTACAGAAACTGATAGACCCAATGAGCACCGCCCCTGGCCAGGATAATCGAGCGATGGCGGTTGGCATTCAAGCGCTTCTTCCAGACCCCGCCACCCAAATTGTCAGCCCGACCATTGAGCATTTCGGTGAATGCCTCCCGGAGCTCGTCATCACCGATCCAGGCCTTGGCAGCCTGCATTGCGAAGCGCTTTGTCTTGAACAGCCTTGGTGACATGGGCATCCCTTCCATAAAACATACCACTCAGTGGTATAGAAATCAAAACCAACGCGACAGCAACACCGTTTCGCTGGTACCGGCACTCCCTGCCGATGCACGCTAGAAAGCCATTAATGTGTTAACCGCTCAAGCCGAAACTGCCTTTGGAAAAAACCGGCCACAAAAAAACGCCCCACGCCAAAAGTGTCGGGCGTGAGGCGTGCGTTATACCGCGAGACGGTTCTGGAATGTGTACAGGGCGCGCCTGATCAGACGGCAATCCCTTTGCGGCACTGCAATTGTGCGGTTCGCACTCGGGAGAAGGCGCGCGCCAGGCGCAGGAGCATTTCATCGATGTTGGCGTTGCTGACATTTAGCGCTGGGGTAAAGCGCAGGCAGTCGGCTTGCGGGGCATTGAGCAGCAAGCCTTCGTACAGCGCGGCCTTGACCACCGCGTCAGCGGAGTCGTCCGACAGCGTCAGCCCCCAAAGCAACCCTTGTCCGCGCAACTCGCCGTGACCGTAACGATGGGCCAAACGCCCTAACCCTTCACGCAGGTGTTGACCGGCCTCTGCGACGTGCTTGAGGAAAGCCTTGTCCTGCACGGTATCGAGCACCGAAAGCCCCGCCGCGGTCATCAACGCATTACCGTGATGAGTACCTGCCAACTCGCCAATGTCGAAACAGCAAGCTTTGCCCCGCGCCAGCAGTGCGGCCAATGGCACGCCGCCGCCCAAGCCTTTGCCGAGCACGACGATATCCGCCGTGACGCCGCAGGACTGTTCCGCGAGCAAGGTGCCACAACGGCCGATGCCGGTTTGCACTTCGTCGAAGATCAGCAAAATGCCGAGTTCACGGCACAAGCGTTCGACGCCCTTGAGGTAGTGCGCGGCGGCCGGGATCACGCCGGCTTCGCTCTGGATCGGCTCGAGCATGATCGCTACGGTTCGTTCATCCACGGCCGCATGCAACGCTGGCAGGTCATTGAACGGAACACGACTGAAGCCTGGCAATTGCGGCTCGAACCGGTTGATCAATGTCGAACTGTCCGATGCCGAAATCGTCCCCAGGCTGCGGCCATGGCAACCGTTGTTGGCCACAATGATTCGCGACGCACCGCCGCGATGCCGTTGACCCCATTTACGCGCCAGTTTGATCGCCGCCTCGCAGGCTTCGCTGCCGGTATTGAGCAGGTAGGCCTGGTCACTGCCGGTGCTGGCACACAAATGTTCGGCGAGGCTGAGCATGCCACGGTTATGCAGGCCAAAACCCGGGTTGATCAGCGACTGAGCCTGGGCTGCGATTGCATTGACCAGTACCGAAGGGCTATGACCGAGGCTGTTGGCCCCGCCGCCCTGGGAAAAATCCAGGTACGCACGGTCATCGCTGTCCCACAACCATGAACCCTGGCCACGCACAAACACCTGTTTTGGCCGCTCGACACTGGGCATCAAGTACTCGCTGGAAAGGTTAACGCCTTGGGATGGCGGGGAGGTGTCCATGACCAGATCATCAAGACTGGGAGGACTGCGGCGCAGACTGAACAGATTCATCTGAAAAAAACCATTTTGAGGTTTTTTGCCTTACCTATGTAAATACCATCGAAGCAAAGGGTATTCATCGCGCTCTGTGGCCCTGTAAGCCCTGTGAATGCGGTTAGACTAGGCTCAGGCGAGGCGTTCAGCCATTTCGATTTCCCAGCATTTTCGATAAGTAATACTTATGGATTTCAAGCAACTGCGTTATTTCGTCGCGGTCTATGAAGAAGGCCACGTGGGCCGGGCCGCCGAGCGCCTGTCCATCTCCCAGCCGGCGCTGTCCCAGCAAATCCGCCACCTCGAGCAAAACCTCGATGTGAGCCTGTTCGAGCGCAGTAGCAAACGCCTGTTGCCGACTCTCGCGGCCCACACGCTGTACAACCATGCCCTGCCTTTGCTCGATGGCCTGCAACGGGCACGGGAAGCGCTCGGCAACTTCAAGGGTCAGGCGCTGCGCACCCTGGCTATCGGTGTATTGCAAACCGTGCACACCAGCCTCGTTCCGCAGATGCTCGAGCGGGTGCGCAAGGCGCAGCCGCATCTGGTGGTGCAGATCTACGAACTGACCGGCCTGGAAATCGAGCGGCGACTGCTCAACGGTTCTCTGGATATCGGCATCAGCTACCTGCCACCCCGCCAGCCTGGCTTGCATGGCGTGATGCTGTACGAAGACGAACTGACCCTGGTCATCCCGGCGGAGCATCCGCTGCGTGAATTCAAGAAGGTGTCCATGAGTCAGGCTGCCGAACTGCCGATGTTGCTGCTGGGCGAAGAGTTTCAGATCAGGCAGATCTGGCAGGCACAGCTGACAAGCCTCGGACGTCGCCCACAGGTGCAAGCCGAATTGAACAACATGGCCGGCATCCTCGACAGCCTGCCCCATACGCGCCTGGCGACGGTGTTGCCTGGACGCTCGCAAAAGACCCATGGCAATCACGAACTGCTGTGGAAACCCCTGAGCGAACCGCGAGTGCCGCTGAAAGTCGGGTTGGTGTGTCGGGATGTGCAACGGCAGCAGGCCTCGCTGGCATTGCTGCGGACATTGCTGGAAGAAGTGATAAATGGCCCGGACGGGCGCTTGAACAGCGCGCAGGCTCTGGATGGGCCAAGCTGAAAACTTTTCTTCAGGCAAAAGAAAACCCCGCCGAAGCGGGGCTTTGCAGACTGTTTCCCTGACATCCATTTCACTCCGCCGTCCTGGCAGAATCCTACGTGTCCCTGTTGTTGCTTTGCGCTTCCTGCGCTACGTCCATGAGAAGTAGATTAGCTCTGGATCCAATTTGCATCTATGGGAGAACAGCAGCACGTTATGTAAGAGAATGCTTACATAACGTTACTTCATCAGAATTGTCCCGCATCCAGCAGGAACAACGATTCGCTACCGGCCTTCACCGACGCGCTCAACGAGTGAATGCGCGGTAGCAGGCGGGCAAAATAGAAGCGCGCCGTGCCCAGTTTGCTGGCGTAGAAATCGTCCTGCGCTTCCTTGCCGAATGCCGCCTTGGCCATCAGGGCCCACATGTAGGCGTAGGCCACGTAGCCGAACACCTGCAGATACTCGACCGACGCCGCGCCGATTTCGTTCGGATTGCTCTTCGCCCGGTCCAGCAACCACGCAGTCAGTTCATCGAGGGAAGTCACGGCGTCGTTCAGTGGCTTGGTGAACTCGACGAGGTCCGCGCTGGCGGTCGCCGTGAAGTGGCGAATCTCGTCGGCGAACAGGTTGTAGAACGCCCCGCCGCTGCCGACGATCTTGCGCCCGACCAGGTCCAGTGCCTGGATGCCGTTGGTGCCTTCGTAGATCTGGGTGATGCGCACGTCACGCACCAGTTGCTCCTGGCCCCACTCACGGATGTAACCGTGGCCGCCGAAGATCTGTTGGCCGTGTATGGTGGTTTCCAGGCCGAGGTCGGTGAGGAACGCCTTGGCCACCGGGGTCAGCAACGCCACCAGGTCTTCCGCGCGCTTGCGGGTGGCGGCGTCTTCGCTGAACTTGGCGGTGTCCAGTTGCATCGCCACGTAGGTGGAGAACGCACGCCCCCCTTCGTTCGAGGCTTTCATGGTCAGCAGCATGCGCCGCACGTCCGGGTGGACGATGATCGGGTCAGCCACTTTGTCCTTGTTCTGCGCGCCGGTCGGCGAACGGCTTTGCAGACGGTCACGGGCGTATTCCACGGCGTTCTGGTACGAGCGCTCGCCCGTGGCCAGGCCCTGGATACCGACGCCCAGACGCTCGTAGTTCATCATGGTGAACATCGCCGCCAGGCCTTTGTTCGGCTCGCCGACCAGGTAACCCACGGCTTCATCAAAGTTCATCACGCAGGTCGCGGAGGCCTGGATGCCCATCTTGTGTTCGATCGAGCCGCAGTTTGCCGGGTTGCGCGCGCCCAGGCTGCCATCGGCATTGACCATGAACTTGGGCACCAGGAACAGCGAAATGCCTTTCGGACCCGCCGGTGCATCCGGCAGCTTGGCCAGCACCAGGTGGATGATGTTTTCGGTCAGGTCGTGTTCGCCACCGGTGATGAAGATCTTGGTGCCGCTGACCTTGTAGGAACCGTCGGCCTGAGGCTCGGCCTTGGTGCGGATGATCCCCAGGTCGGTACCGGCGTGGGGTTCGGTCAGGCACATGGAGCCGGCCCAGATGCCGGCGTACATGTTCGGCAGGTACGCGGCTTTCAGTTCTTCGCTGGCGTGGGCGTTGATCGACAGGCAAGCGCCGGCGGTCAGCATCGGGTACAGGCCGAACGACAGGCTGGCGGAGTTGACCATTTCCTCGACCTGGGCCGAAACGGCTTTGGGCATGCCCATGCCGCCGTAGGACGGATCACCACCGACACCGACCCAGCCGCCTTCAGCGTAGGTCTGATAGGCCTGTGGGAAACCTGCCGGCGTGGTGACGGCACCGTCCGCCCAATGGCAACCTTCTTCGTCAGCGGCACGGCTCAGCGGTGCGATGCTTTTGCTGGTGACTTTGCCGGCTTCTTCCAGGATGGCTTCGACGGTTTCTGCATCGACGGTTTCGGCCAGTGCAGGCAGTTCGGCCCAGAGTTTGGCGACCTCGAAAACTTCATTGAGGACGAAGCGCATATCGCGCAGGGGCGCTTTGTAGTCAGCCATGGCAAACCTCGCAAGATCTATACAGGTGATTCACAGGAAGAGTGTTTTCGTTGGGCCGGAGTGTACCTCAACAACTTTTGCGACACATAGGGTCAACTCATGACCATTTTGTTATTTTTAGTCATTGCCGCAGGCGGGAGTGAACGGATGAAACTGTAGGAGCGAGCTCGCTCGCGAAAAACCCGAAGACGCCGCGGGCATCGGGTTTTACGCGTTTTCGTTGACGACCATCGCGAGCAGAGGGCGATGTCAGAGCGCAAACAGCTCCGCCGGCAGTTGCATCAGACAATCGCTACCTGCTTCGACGGCCGCCCGATGAGCGGCAGTGCGTGGCAACAGACGCTTGAAGTAAAACTCGTTGGTCGCCAGTTTGGCCCGGCAAAAGTCACCATCACCGCTGCCCGCATCGAGCTGCGCCTGAGCCACCAGCGCCATGCGCAACCACAGGTAGCCGAGGATGATGTAACCGCTGTACATCAGGTAATCCACCGACGCAGCACCGACTTCGTCCGGGTTTTTCATCGCTGCCATACCGACCCTGGTGGTCAACTCACCCCACTGCTGGTTCAGTTGATTGAGCTGCGCCACATACCCGGCCAGTTGTGGATGTTCGGCGTTCGCCGCGCAGAACTTGTGGACGATTTTGGTGAAGCCACGCAGCAGTTTGCCCTGGCTGCCGAGTACCTTGCGCCCGAGCAGGTCCAGCGCCTGAATGCCGTTGGTGCCCTCATAGATCGGCGCGATCCGGCAGTCGCGTACCAGTTGCTCCATTCCCCATTCACGAATGAACCCGTGACCGCCAAACACTTGCATGCCGTGGTTGGTCACCTCCAGCCCGGTGTCGGTCATGAAGGCTTTGCAGATTGGCGTGAGGAACGCCAGCAAGTCTTCGGCATCCCGGCGCGCCGTTTCGTCCGGGCTCAGGTGTGCAACGTCGAGCAACTGTGCGGTGAAGTAGGTCAGCGCGCGGTTGCCCTCGTTGAAGGCTTTCATGGTCAGCAACATCCGCCGCACATCAGGGTGCACGATGATCGGGTCGGCGGCCTTTTCCGGCGCTTTCGGGCCGGTCAGCGAGCGCATCTGCAAACGGTCGTTGGCGTATTTGATCGCGCCCTGAAAGCTCGCCTCCCCCAGACACAGCCCTTGCATGCCGGTGCCCAGTCGCGCGTGGTTCATCATGGTGAACATGCAGTTGAGGCCCTTGTTCGGCTCGCCGATCAGGAAGCCCTTGGCCTCGTCGAAGTTCAGCACGCAGGTGGCCGAGGCCTTGATGCCCATTTTGTGTTCGATCGAGCCGCAGGACACGCCGTTGCGCTCGCCCGCTTCCCCCGTCGCATCGGGCAGGTACTTGGGCACGATGAACAGTGAAATGCCCTTGGTTCCGGCCGGTGCGTCCGGCAATTTGGCCAGCACCAGGTGAATGATGTTGGCGCTCATGTCGTGCTCGCCGGCGGAGATGAAGATCTTGCTGCCGGAGATCGCATAGCTGCCATCGGCCGCAGGCACGGCGCGGGTCTTGATGATGCCCAGGTCGGTGCCGCAATGGGCTTCGGTCAGGCACATGGTGCCGGTCCATTGGCCAGCGGTGAGCTTCTTCAAATAGGTCTGCTTTTGCGCCTCGGTTCCATGGGCGTGGATCGCCGACATCGCACCGTGGGTCAGTCCGGGGTACATGCCCCATGAGGTGTTGCTGGAAGCCACCATCTCGCTGATCACCAGACCCAGAGAGATCGGCAACCCTTGACCGCCGTAAACCGGATCCGCCGCCAGGCCATGCCAGCCGCCCTCGACATATTGGGCGAATGCCTGCTTGAAGCCCGCGGGCGTCGTGACCACGCCATTGTCGAAATGGCAGCCTTCTTCATCGCCACTGCGGTTCAGCGGCGACAGTACGTTTTCGCAGAACTTCGCCCCTTCTTCGAGGATCGCATTGACCATGTCCGGGCTGGCATCGGTGGCCCCCAGCGCGGCGTAGTTGCTGTGAAAGTCGAAGACGTGGTCGATCAGAAAGCGCATGTCGCGCAAGGGAGCTTTGTACTCGGGCATGGTCATTCTCCGTCGGCAGATTTCTCCAACCTACTGCTGCCGACCACGCCTCACAATCACTTTGCGCTCGCTGAATGCGCCATCATCACTCAACCGTAGCGGCGTCCATGCGCACGGCGCCACGGCGGTTCTGCCCGAACGCCATCACGCAGTTGCGCCCGGCGCCCTTGGCGCTGTAGAGCGCCTGGTCAGCGGACTTGAGCACCTCTTCGGGGGTGCGTTGTTCGATCCGTTCGGCAACGCCGATACTGACCGTCACCGACACACTCGACGCACCGGAACCGGCACGCCGCTGGCGCCCCTGACTATCGTCCTGCGGGCGGTTTTCCTGATTGCGCAGCTGAATGTTGTAAGTGGCGATGGACTCGCGGATGACTTCCAGGTGCGGCATGCACTCTTCGAGGGTCTTGCCTGCAAACACCAGGGCAAATTCCTCGCCGCCATAGCGATACGCCTTACCGCCACCGCCGATTTTCGACAGCTTGCTGGCCACCAGTCGCAGCACCTGGTCGCCGACGTCGTGGCCGTGGGTGTCGTTGAATTTCTTGAAGTGGTCGACGTCGCTCATGGCCAACACGTAGTTGCGCCCCAACCGTTGCATGCGCTCATTCAACGCGCGACGACCCGGCAGCCCGGTCAGTTCGTCGCGGAACGCCATTTGATAAGCCTCATGGGCAACGGC
Source organism: Pseudomonas sp. BF-R-30 (assembly GCF_019956175.1). NCBI lineage: Bacteria > Pseudomonadati > Pseudomonadota > Gammaproteobacteria > Pseudomonadales > Pseudomonadaceae > Pseudomonas > Pseudomonas sp. BF-R-30. Next base: position 86,329 of record NZ_JAHBDE010000011.1, read on the forward strand.
AGCGGCAATCATCAGCATCACCTGGCTGCACATGATGTTCAGCGTGAACGGCAGGATGAAGGTTTTCGGTAGCATCCAGAACAATCCGAGCAGCCCCACCCATTGCGCGGCATGCAGCGGTCGCGGGTTGCGCCAGTATTGCCAGGCCAGCAGCAGGAACGCCGCAATGAACACCGGATAGGACAACTGGATCAGGCTCATCCAGGCGCCATGCAAGGCGGGCCAGCGAATCTCCGACAACCAGATCAGCAGCGCGTGCGGATAGCTTTGCTCAAGCCCCAGCGCCACGCTGCCGACCGCCAGCAATACGGCGAAACGCGCCACCATGTCCTGAAACAGATGGGTGCGCTCCTGCCATGCCGCGAAGATGCCAAACAGCAGCGGCAGCAGCAGGCAACACAAATGAAAGACCACCGCGGCATCGTCACGCACCTTGCCGTTGTCGCGGTAATAGTCAGTCTGGGTGTCGAGCAGGAAGTAGGCGATGTACACCGTGACCATCAGAAACAGTTCACGCTGGCGTCGGTATACCGCGCAATAGGCGCCACCGAGCAACAACACCAGGGTGGGCAGCACGTTGAACAGCGAAGTGAAAAAGACGTTCAGCTCCTTGATGTATGCAGCCGCTAGCCCCGCCAGTAACAGCAGCAATGACGGCAGGAAGTGACTGAAACGCACAGCGGAAGAGCGCGGCAAGGGTAAAGCTCCGACCGGTCAAATCAATTGATGGCAATGTGCCAACCACTGTAACGGCAGAAAGCCTGAGTTGCTGAGTGAATTACTGAGGTATTTTTCAAAGGGCGTTACAAACATTTTCCACCGGCAACCTTTTAAGCAAAAAAGCCGCTGTTCCCGAAGGAGCAGCGGCTTTTTGAAGTACTTCGCTAAGGCTTAGTAGCCCAGGTCGAAGTTCTCTTCTTTCATGTCCATCAGGTTGTTGGCGCCCGACAGCATGGTTACGACGTGAGTGCGGGTACGCGGCAGGATGCGCTGGAAGTAGAAGCGCGCAGTCTGCAGCTTGGCGGTGTAGAACGCCTCTTCGGAGGTGCCGGCAGCCAGTTTCTCGGCGGCCAGGCGCGCCATGTCAGCCCAGAAGTAGGCCAGGCAGGCGTAACCGGAGTACATCAGGTAATCCACGGAGGCCGCGCCGACTTCTTCGCGATCTTTCATGGCGGCCATACCGACCTTCATGGTCAGCTCGCCCCATTCCTTGTTCAATGCGGCCAGCGGAGCGACGAACTCTTGAACCGCTTCGTTGCCTTCGTTGGTCTGGCAGAACTTGTGGACGATCTTGGTGAAGCCTTTCAGAGCTTCGCCCTGGGTCATCAGCACTTTACGGCCCAGCAGGTCGAGTGCCTGGATGCCGGTGGTGCCTTCGTACAGCATCGAGATGCGGCTGTCGCGGACGTTCTGCTCCATGCCCCACTCGGCGATGAAGCCGTGGCCGCCGTAGATCTGCACGCCATGGTTGGCCGATTCGAAACCGACTTCGGTCATGAAGGCTTTGGCGATTGGAGTCATGAACGCCAACAGTGCGTCGGCTTTCTTCTTCTCTTCTTCGTCCACGCCGTACTTGACGATGTCGACCTGCTTGGCGGTGAAGTAAACCATTGCGCGGTTGCCTTCGGCGAATGCCTTCATGGTCAACAGCATGCGGCGTACGTCAGGGTGCACGATGATCGGGTCAGCGGCTTTGTCCGGTGCTTTCGGACCCGTCAGCGAGCGCATCTGCAGACGGTCGCGAGCGTATTTCAGGCCGCCCTGGAAACCGACTTCAGCGTGGGCCAGGCCTTGCAGCGCGGTACCCAGACGTGCGGTGTTCATGAAGGTGAACATGCAGTTCAGGCCTTTGTTCGCCGGGCCGATCAGGAAACCGGTAGCGCCGTCGAAGTTCATCACGCAGGTAGCGTTGCCGTGGATGCCCATCTTGTGTTCCAGGGAACCGCAGGACACCGCGTTACGCGCGCCAACCGAACCGTCGGCGTTGGGCATGAACTTCGGCACGATGAACAGGGAGATGCCTTTGGTGCCGGCCGGGGCATCCGGCAGGCGGGCCAGTACGATGTGGACGATGTTGTCGGCCATGTCGTGTTCACCGGCCGAGATGAAGATCTTGGTGCCGGAAACCTTGTAGGAACCGTCGGCCTGAGGCTCGGCCTTGGTGCGCAGCATGCCAAGGTCTGTGCCGCAGTGCGGCTCGGTCAGGCACATGGTGCCGGTCCACTCGCCGGAAACCAGCTTGGTCAGGTAAGCCTCTTGCTGCTCAGGGGTGCCGTGCTCGGAGATGGTGTTCATCGCACCGTGCGACAGGCCTGGGTACATGCCCCACGACCAGTTGGACTCGCCAACCATTTCGCTGATGGCCAGACCCAGGGACTCCGGCAGGCCTTGGCCGCCGTGCTCTACGTCGTGAGCCAGGCTTGGCCAGCCACCTTCGACGAATTGCTTGTAGGCTTCCTTGAAGCCAGTCGGGGTCTTAACGCCGGACTCGCTCCAGGTGCAGCCTTCGAGATCGCCCACGCGGTTCAGCGGAGCCAGTACCTGCTCACAAAACTTGGCGCCTTCCTCAAGAATGGCGTCAACCATGTCCGGAGTTGCGTCGGCACAAGCCGGAAGGCTCTGATAGTGCGCTTCGTAGCCGAGCAGCTCGTCACGAACGAAGCGAATATCACGCAAGGGGGCCTTGTAGTCAGGCATAGCGATAAACCTCTGCTGATGTAACCGGGAATGAACGACCGCATTGATTTGTTGTTGCGATCAAACAGTTGTTTGAAACATACGTTTACGCCCAAATCTTGTCAAGCGTCGATCTTTTTCCATTCGTCACCGCCGATCAGGCACATCTGCGCGCAACCGCACGACGGGCATAGACCGAGCGAGCCACCCTGCAGAAAAGATTAGTTGAGTGAGAAGGACTTACGCAGAAAAACGCCGCGAACAGGCGCGGCGTTGGAGAGACGGATTCAATGAGGATCAGGCGAAAGTATCGATCAGCGTTCCGAGCACTTCGTCGGATGCCTTGGCGACTTTGGCGCCCAGTTCGACCTGAAATTTGCCTTGGGCCATTTCGACCACATTGCTGGCCAGGTCCGATTGCCGGCTGCGATCAACCGATCGCAGACGATCGACCTGCGCCTCGGAGGACTGGCTGGTGACCGAGCGCTCGATCGTCGTGTTGGCGATCTGCCCGGCGGCTTGATCGACACGGTTCTGCCCTGTCTGAAGAGTGCTCAGACCGGCATAAAAAGCGGTGTTTCCTGAGATTTCCAAGGGAGAACTCGTCCTTTCAAAGGATCAATAGTGCCCATTGAAGCAGAGTGGCCGGTAAAACACTCGACAAAAACACTAATGGCACAGTGCCTTGCCATAGGCAAAGCCCGCAAACCACTCGCCTCAGTCCAACAGGTCCAGTTGCAAGTGCTCGGCCACTGCCTCGGCCGTAACGGCCTTGAGTTTCGGCACACGCCCCAGGCACGGCGCCGGGAGGCGCTCGGCCAGGGTAGCCAGGTTTTCTTCCAGCCGCGAGGTCTTCGGGTCGATGATGTTGGCCACCCATCCCGCCAGTTGCAAACCGTCCCGGGCAATCGCTTCGGCGGTCAACAGGGCATGGCTGATACACCCCAGGCGTACACCGACCACCAGGATCACCGGCAGTTTCAATGCGATGGCCAGGTCCGACAGATTGTCCTGATCCGCCAGGGGTACGCGCCAGCCACCAGCGCCTTCGATCAGGGTGAAGTCCGCCTGCATGCCCAGAATCTGCCGCATCGGCGCCAGCAACGACTGCACCGTCAGCGCCACGCCCGCCTCTCGCGCCGCCAGATGCGGGGCAATGGCTGGTTCGAAGGCCATCGGATTGACCTGTGCATAGGTCAGCGGCAGCGAACACTCCGCCAGCAAGGCCAGCGCATCGGCATTGCGCAAGCCTTTGGGTGTCACATCGCAACCGGAAGCGACCGGCTTGCCCGCCGCCGTGCTCAAACCCGCCGAACGCGCCGCATGCAGCAGCCCCGCAGCGACCGTGGTTTTACCGACATCGGTATCCGTGCCGGCGATGAAATAGGCTGCGCTCATAAGGGTTTCTCCAAAACGGCGTACACCACTTGATAAGTCGCCGGCAGTCCCTGGGCCTGACGAAACTGTTCGTAAGCCTCGATCAAACCCAAAATCCGCGCCCGGCCGGTCAAGCCACCCGGCCGCCCGGGATTGAGATTGTGCGCACCCAACGCCTTGAGTTCATGGGTCAGGCTGCGCACATCCGGGTAATACAGCACGTGCGCAAGGTTTTGCAGACTGACCATCCTCAAGCCGCTGGCCGCACACAGTTGTTGATAAACACCAAACTCCCGGAAGCGGTTGACGTGCACCATGCCGTCGACTTCGCGCCAGCTGTCGCGCAATTCAAACAACGTCCCTACACACAGACTAGCAAACGCGAAAATGCCGCCCGGTTTCAGTACTCGAAAGGCTTCACTGAGCACCGATTCGAAGTCCGCGCACCACTGCACCGCCAGGCTGGAGAAGATCAGGTCGCAAGACGAATCCTGCAGTGGCAGTCGCTCGGCATCGCCGGCCACGAAGTATGTGGCACCGCCCAATGGCCGGGCGTGGTTGAGCATGCCCTCGGCAATGTCCAGCGCCACCCCGTGGCTGCCCGGAAATCGCTCACCCAGGGCACGACTGAAATGCCCGGTGCCACAGCCCAGGTCCAGCCAGCGCCGCGGTACGAAGTCCTGCGGCAAGCGCCCGAGCAATTGGCTGCCCACATCACGCTGCAGCTCGGCCACGCTGTCGTAGCTTGCTGCCGCGCGGGAGAATGAGGCTGCTACCTGGCGCTTGTCGGGCAAGGCGCCGGGCAGGTTGGGAAGGGATAAATCAGTCATCGCCGGACTCATGCAAAAAGGCCTGGATCGCCCCCGCCACACCGTGGGGATCCTCCAGGAGAAACACGTGGCTGGCCTGTTCAATCAGACCGATTTCGACATCCGGCAGCAATGCCAACAACTCGCCCGCCGCTTCCACCGGCACCAGCCCGTCGAGGCCGGCGAACAGATGCAATTGCGGACCGCGGAACGAATGCAGCGCCTGTCGTGTATCCAGTTGCGCGAGCACTTGCAGACCACTCAGCAACACCGGCGCAGCGGTGTTCGGGGCACCGCCGAGCAACAACCGCGACAATCCGCGTGGGTCTTCGGCGCCTTGGGCGCAAAGCAGTGAAAAGCGTTTCAAGGTCGCGCGCGGATCGGCTTCACATCCCGCCAGAAACGCATCGAAGGTTTCCCCGGACATGGCGCTTGTCCATTGATCATGAGCGACAAAAGAAACGTTGCTGGCCAGGGTGAACACACCACAGCAGCGATCGCCACGCCGGGCCGCCAATTCGCAGGCGAGCATGCCACCCAATGACCAACCGCCCAGCCACACGTCTTGCGGCAAGGTCGAATCAAGCTCATCGAGCCACTCTTCAAGATCGCTCGACGCCAGCTCCGGCAACGGCTCGATCTCGACGCGCAGGCGCTCATCCAAACCGCGCAAGGCCGCCGCCAGAGGCTCCAGCGGTGAAACGCCAAGGCCCCAGCCGGGCAGCAGAATCAGACGATCACGCATGGCTTGGCTCCGGCTTCAGTTGTTGAAAACAATCGGCCAGTGCGTTTAACAATAGCTGTACCTGAGCCTCACTGTGGGCAGCCGTCAACGTGACCCGCAGCCGGGCACTGCCGGCGGGTACGGTCGGCGGGCGAATCGCGGTCACCATCAACCCGCGTTCACGCAGCATTTGCGAAAGGCGCACCGCTCGCCCCGCGTCACCGATCATGATCGGCTGGATCGGCGTGAAGCTGTCCATGAGTTCCAGGCCAATCTGCTCGGCACCTTTGCGGAACTGGCGGATCAGCGTCTGCAAATGCTCGCGGCGCCAGTGTTCGCTGCGCAGCAGTTCCAGGCTTTTCAACGTGGCGCAGGCCAACGCGGGGGGCTGGCTGGTGGTGTAGATGTAGGGGCGGGCGAACTGGATCAGGCTTTCGATCAGCTCTTCGCTGCCAGCCACAAAGGCACCCGCCGTACCGAACGCCTTGCCGAGGGTGCCGACCAGCACCGGAACGTCATCCTGGCTCAAGCCAAAGTGTTCGACGATGCCGCCACCGTTGGCACCCAGCGGTCCAAAACCATGGGCATCGTCGACCATCAACCAGGCGCCTTTGGCCTTGGCTTCTCGGGCCAGCGCCGGCAAGTCGGCAATATCACCGTCCATGCTGAACACGCCGTCGGTGACCACCAGCGTATTGCCGGTGGCTTTTTCCAGGCGCTTGGCCAGGCTCGACGGGTCGTTGTGCAAGTAGCGATTGAATCGCGCGCCGGACAATAGCCCCGCGTCGAGCAGCGACGCATGATTGAGCCGGTCTTCGAGCACCGTATCACCCTGCCCCACTAACGCCGTGACTGCGCCGAGGTTGGCCATGTAGCCGGTGGTGAACAGCAACGCCCGCGGGCGACCGGTCAGGTCGGCCAACGCTTCTTCCAGGGCATGGTGCGGGGAACTATGGCCGATGACCAGATGCGATGCCCCTCCGCCCACACCCCACTTCGAAGCGCCGGCACGCCAGGCTTCGATCACTTGCGGATGATTGGCCAGGCCCAGGTAGTCGTTGTTACAGAACGCCAGCAACGGCTGGCCATCGACCACCACTTGCGGCCCCTGCGGGCTTTCAAGCAGCGGGCGCTGGCGGTAGAGGTTTTCGGCACGACGGGCGGCAAGGCGTGCGGCGAGATCAAAAGACATGCAGGCCTCGACTATCAAATGACATAGAGCTTTTTGTGGGAGCGGGCTTGCTCGCGAATACGGCCTGACATTCAACAAAGATGTTGACCGATACACCGCCTTCGCGAGCAAGCCCGCTCCCACAGGGTTTTGCATTCATTCAGTGGAAGCAGTGATTGCTCAAACAGCCGCGTTGTAAAACTGCTCGCTGCTCTTCTGCTCCACCAGCGCCTGCTCGATAGCTGCCTGATGCACCTCGTCGGCGTGCTCTTCGCGGGCTTCCGGCAGGATGCCCAGGCGCGAGAACAGTTGCATGTCCTTGTCGGCCTGCGGGTTGGCGGTGGTCAGCAGTTTTTCGCCGTAGAAAATCGAGTTGGCACCGGCGAAGAACGCCAGGGCCTGCATCTGCTCGTTCATGGCTTCGCGGCCGGCGGACAGGCGCACGTGGGATTGCGGCATCAGGATGCGCGCGACGGCGAGCATGCGGATGAAGTCGAACGGATCGACGTCGTCGGCATTTTCCAGCGGCGTACCGGCGACTTTCACCAGCATGTTGATCGGCACCGACTCCGGATGCTCAGGCAGGTTGGCCAACTGGATCAGCAGGTTGGCGCGGTCGTCCAGCGACTCGCCCATGCCCAGAATGCCGCCGGAGCAGATCTTCATCCCCGAATCACGCACGTACGCCAGGGTTTGCAGGCGTTCGCTGTAGGTGCGGGTGGTGATGATGCTGCCGTAGAACTCCGGCGAGGTATCGAGGTTGTGGTTGTAGTAGTCGAGGCCGGCCTTGGCCAGCGCTTCGGTCTGCTCCTGATCCAGGCGACCGAGGGTCATGCAGGTTTCCAGGCCCATGGCTTTCACGCCTTCGACCATCTTCAACACGTACGGCATGTCCTTGGCCGACGGATGCTTCCACGCCGCGCCCATGCAGAAGCGGGTCGAACCGATGGCCTTGGCGCGAGCGGCCTCTTCGAGGACCTTCTGCACCTCCATCAGTTTCTCTTTTTCCAGGCCGGTGTTGTAGTGACCGGACTGCGGACAATATTTGCAATCTTCCGGGCAGGCGCCGGTCTTGATCGACAGCAGGGTCGACACCTGGACGCGGTTGGCGTCGAAATGCGCACGGTGCACCGTCTGCGCCTGGAACAACAGGTCATTGAATGGTTGAACGAAGAGTGCTTTGACTTCGGCCAAAGTCCAGTCATGACGCAGGGTGGCAGTGGTGCTGGCGCTCATGGGCGTTTCCTTTGAATTATGCTTTGGCAGTCGGCTGGGTAATGGAGTTTCACAGCCGCTTCACAGATGTTTCGGCATATTTAAGGAAGAGCGATGCGCTGTCAACCACGATACGAAGGACCGGTTTACATCTGGTTAAAAAACAAACAATCATGCCTTTTGTGCGATGAAACGGCCGACGGCATCCCTCCTGTCTGCACGGCCTGCGAAATCGAGTTGCCCTGGCTCGGTGATCACTGTCTGACCTGCGCCCTGCCGCTCCCGGCCGCGGGACTGACCTGCGGCCATTGCCTGAAGCAGCCACCGGCCTTCGAACAAGTGATTGCGCCCTGGACCTACAGCTTTCCGGTAGACAGCCTGATCACCCGCTTCAAACACAACGCCAAGTGGCCGTTTGGTCGCCTACTCGCCGAACTTCTCGCTCAATACCTGCAACATCGCTTCGAAGACGATCTGCTGCGCCCCCATGCGCTGATCCCGGTGCCGCTGGCCAATCGGCGCCTGCGCCAGCGCGGGTTCAATCAGGCGGCGATGCTGGCTCACTGGTTGAGTGCGAGTCTCGATATCCCTTGCGACGAACGGTTGCTGCTGCGCACTCAAGACACCGACGCCCAACAGGCATTGAACGCCGAAGCCCGTCTAAGAAACCTGCGCAATGCTTTCGCCCTGGCACCCGGCGCGGTCGTCAAAGGCCGGCACCTGGCTCTGGTCGACGACGTACTGACCACCGGAGCCACGGCCCAGGCCCTGGCTCGCCTGTTGATGGACGCCGGGGCGGCGAGGGTCGACGTCTATTGCCTGGCCCGCACGCCCAAACCCGGCGAGACACCCTGACTTGACTCGCGCGGCCCAAGCGACCAACGTCCTCACCATCGTCACCACCCAAAGCGACTTGTCATGTCTTTGCCAACCTTGCTGTCCCAGCACATTGTCCGCCGTCCACAGCGCATCGCCCTGCTGCAGCACATCGCCGAACAAGGCTCGATCACCCGCGCGGCAAAAAGTGCGGGCCTGAGCTACAAAGCTGCCTGGGATGCGATCGATGAGCTGAACAACCTGGCGCAGAAGCCGCTGGTGGAGCGGATTGTCGGCGGCAAGGGCGGCGGCGGTGCGCGCCTGTCCAACGAAGGTGAGCGGGTGTTGCGCCTGTATCAGAAGCTGCAAGCCTTGCAGGCCCAAGTGCTGGAAGCAACTGAAGACGCGAGCGATCTGGATCTGCTCGGGCGCCTGATGCTGCGCACCAGCGCGCGCAATCAGTTGCACGGCAAGGTGATTGCGATCGAACCTCAGGGACGCAACGACCTGATTCGCCTCGAAGTCGCCGAAGGCGTGATCGTCGCCGCGCAAATTACCCACGACAGCACCGAGCGCCTGGAACTGCAAATCGGCACTGAAGTCGTGGCATTGATCAAGGCCGGCTGGCTCGACGTGCTGCAAATCGACTCTGTCGAAACGCCTGAAAACAATTGCCTCAGCGGCATCATCGAAAAAATCCTCGACGCCGACGACGGTCCCAGCGAAGTGCGCATCACCCTGCCCAACGGCCTGACTTTATGCGCCTTGGCCGAACAGAGTCATCTGCAAGCATCGGAGCTGACGTGCGGCAAACCGGTGCGCGTGGAGTTTTCGCCGTCCAAGGTACTGCTGGGCACACCACTGTAAGCAGAACTGCAACAAAAGGTTCATGACTCATCATTAAGGTGTCTGCAAAATCCGCAGGGAGCCTGAAATGAGCCTATTAGAAGAAAACCAGTCCACCGACCTCGAAACCATGGTCGGCCTCAGCCGTCGCGGCTTCATCAGCGCAGGTGCCCTGTGCGGCGCGGCGATGTTCCTTGGCGGCAACCTGCTGAGCCGCAGCGTGATGGCCGCCAGTGTCAGCGCCGGCAACAGCCAGTTGCTGGGTTTCGACAGCATTGCCGCCGCCACCAGCGACACCATCACCCTGCCACCGGGCTACAAGTCCTCGGTGCTGATCAGCTGGGGCCAGCCCCTGCACAAGGACGGTCCGGCGTTCGACCCGAGCGGCAACGGCAGCGCCGAACATCAGGAAGTCCAGTTCGGCGACAACAACGACGGCATGAGCCTGTTCGAGTTTCCGGGTGAAAAAGACCGGGCGCTGATGGCGATCAACAACGAATACACCAACTACCGCTACCTCTACGCCCACGGCGGCATGCCGCAATCGACGCAAGAAGTGCGCAAGGCGCTGGCCTGCGAAGGTGTGTCGGTGATTGAAGTGCAGCGCAAGAACGGCCAATGGCAGTTCGTCCAGGGCTCACGCTACAACCGCCGCATTCACGGCAACGCACCGATCACCCTGAGCGGCCCGGCCGCCGGACATGCCTTGCTCAAAACCAGTGCCGATCCGCACGGCAAGAACGTCCTGGGCACCTTCCAGAACTGCGCCAACGGCAAGACGCCGTGGGGCACCTATCTGACCTGTGAAGAGAACTTCACCGACTGCTTCGGCAGCAACAACGCCGAGCAGAAGTTCGACCCGGCGCAAAAACGCTACGGCGTGGTGGCCACCAGCAAAGAAATCAACTGGCACCAGCACGACGAGCGCTTCGACATGGCGAAGAACCCCAACGAGCTCAACCGTCACGGCTGGGTGGTGGAGATCGATCCGTTCGATCCGAAATCGACGCCGGTCAAACGCACGGCCCTGGGCCGCTTCAAGCACGAAAACGCCGCACTGGCCGAAACCGGCGACGGTCATGCCGTGGTGTACATGGGCGACGATGAACGCGGTGAGTTCATCTACAAATTCGTCAGCCGCGACAAGATCGACCACAAGAACCCCAAGGCCAACCGTGACATTCTCGACCACGGCACCCTGTACGTGGCGCGGTTCGATGCCGGCGACGGCAACGTCGATCACCCGAAAGGCCAGGGTGAATGGATCGAACTGACCCACGGCAAAAACGGCATCGACGCCAGCAGCGGTTTTGCCGATCAGGCCGAAGTTTTGATTCACGCGCGTCTCGCCGCCAGTGTGGTGAAAGCCACGCGCATGGACCGCCCGGAATGGATCGTGGTCAGCCCCAAGGATGGCCAGGTCTACTGCACGCTGACCAACAACGCCAAACGCGGCGAAGACGGGCAACCGGCGGGCGGGCCGAACCCGCGCGAGAAGAACGTCTACGGCCAGATCCTGCGCTGGCGCACCGAGCGTGACGATCACGGCTCGAAAACCTTTGCCTGGGACCTGTTCGTCGTCGCCGGTAATCCGGGGGTTCACGCCGGCACACCAAAAGGCGGATCGTCGAACATCACGCCGCAGAACATGTTCAACAGCCCTGACGGCCTGGGCTTCGACAAGGCCGGACGCTTGTGGATTCTCACCGACGGCGATTCGAGCAACGCCGGAGACTTTGCCGGCATGGGCAACAACCAGATGCTCTGTGCCGATCCGGTAACCGGCGAGATTCGTCGCTTCATGGTTGGCCCGGTAGGTTGTGAAGTGACGGGGATCAGCTTCTCGCCGGACCAGAAAACCCTGTTTGTCGGGATTCAGCATCCGGGTGAAAACGGCGGTTCTACCTTCCCCGAGCACCTGCCCAACGGCAAGCCGCGGTCTTCGGTGATGGCGATTTCGCGGGAAGATGGCGGGATCGTCGGCGCCTGATCCGGCCTCTTCGCGGGCAAGCCCGCTCCCATAGGATTGGCGCGATTTCAAATCTGGCGCATGACCTGTGGGAGCGAGCTTGCTCGCGATGGCGGCAGCCCAGACACCACACATCCACTAAAACCGCGCCGTCTGCGCTACCATGCCTGGCCGGACGCAGCAGCCTGCTGCGCGCAGGAGTCAGCATGGCCCACCCGTTTGAAACCCTCACACCAGACCTCGTGCTCGATGCCGTCGAAAGCATCGGCTTTCTCAGCGACGCGCGCATCCTGGCGCTCAACAGCTACGAGAACCGCGTCTATCAGGTCGGTATCGAAGACGCCGAGCCGCTGATCGCCAAGTTCTACCGGCCGCAACGCTGGAGCAACGAAGCGATTCTGGAAGAGCACCAGTTCACCGCCGAACTCGCCGACTGCGAGGTGCCGGTCGTGGCGCCGTTGATCCACAACGGTGAAACCCTGCACGAACACAACGGTTTCCGTTTCACCCTGTTCCCCCGCCGTGGCGGCCGAGCACCGGAGCCGGGCAACCTCGACCAACTCTATCGCTTGGGCCAGTTGCTCGGGCGTCTGCATGCGGTCGGCTCGACCCGGCCGTTCGAGCACCGTGAAGCGCTGGCGGTAAAAAACTTCGGCCATGACTCGCTGGCCACATTGCTCGACGGCGACTTCATCCCCCGCAGCCTGCTGCCGGCCTACGAGTCAGTGGCCCGCGATCTGCTCAAGCGTGTGGAAGATGCCTACAGCAACACGCCGCACCAGAACATCCGCATGCACGGTGACTGCCACCCCGGCAACATGATGTGCCGTGACGAGATGTTCCATATCGTCGATCTCGACGACTGCCGCATGGGGCCGGCGGTACAGGACATTTGGATGATGCTCGCCGGCGATCGTCAGGATTGCCTGAGCCAGTTGTCGGAACTGATGGACGGCTACAACGAATTCCACGACTTCGATCCCCGTGAACTGGCCTTGATCGAACCGTTGCGCGCCCTGCGCCTGCTGCATTACAGCGCCTGGCTCGCCCGCCGCTGGGACGATCCTGCCTTCCCCCGCAGTTTTCCGTGGTTCGGCACCGAGCGTTATTGGGGTGATCAAGTGCTGGCGTTGCGCGAGCAGTTGGCGGCGCTCCAAGAAGAGCCACTGAAGCTCTTCTGACCCACCCTGCCCCCCTGTAGGAGCGAGCCTGCTCGCGAAGAACGCAAGGGCGACGCGTTTATCCAGACAGCACGCGTTATCGTTGACGTCCATCGCGAGCAGGCTCGCTCCTACAGATACCGATGTTCACAAATGTCCTACCTATTCAGTCAGGACATTCGCAAACAAATCTCCTTACAATCCCCTCTTTGTTAGCTGCCTAAGCAAGGATTCTGCATGCAAGCCGCCAACCCGCGTCGCGGGTACATTCTAGGCCTGAGTGCCTACATCATCTGGGGGCTTTTCCCCCTCTACTTCAAAGCCATCGCCAGCGTGCCCGCAGTGGAAATCATCATCCACCGGGTGCTGTGGTCGGCGCTGTTCGGCGCCTTGTTGCTGATGGTCTGGAAGCATCCCGGCTGGTGGCGCGAGCTGCGGGAGAACCCCAAGCGACTGGCGATCCTGGCCCTGAGCGGTGCGCTGATCGCGGCCAACTGGCTGACCTACGTCTGGTCGGTGAACAACGGCCGTATGCTGGAGGCCAGTCTCGGCTACTACATCAACCCGTTGGTGAACGTGCTGCTGGGCATGCTGATCCTCGGCGAACGGCTGCGGCGCATGCAATGGATTGCCGTCGGTCTGGCGGCTGTTGGGGTGGCGCAACAGGTCTGGCAAGTCGGCAGCCTGCCGTGGGTGTCGCTGGTGCTGGCCCTGACCTTCGGCTTCTATGGCCTGATTCGCAAGCAGGCACCGGTCAAGGCACTGCCAGGGCTCGTGGTGGAAACCTGGATGCTGGTGCCGATTGCCCTCGGCTGGTTGCTGCTCAACCCGACGGCCAGCAGCGCCCAGGCCGAATTCTGGACCACTTCCCAAGCCTGGTGGCTGGTCGCCGCTGGTCCGATCACGCTGGTGCCGCTGGTCTGCTTCAACGCTGCTGCACGGCATTTACCCTACACGACACTGGGGTTTCTTCAGTACCTGGCGCCAACCCTGGTGCTGCTGCAAGCCGTTCTGCTGTTTGGCGAGCACCTGTCGTCCAGCACCTTGGTAGCGTTCATGTTTATCTGGGCCGGTCTGGCGGTTTACAGCGTCGATGCGTGGATAAGTTTGCGCCGCCGCAGCTGATCAAAAAACGCACAAAAGCCTACAGGCCACGTCTCCCGTGGCCTGCATCATTCCTTCCCAAGGTTATCCACAGCGTGATCCCCGCCGATTGTGCGCAAGTGGCTGAAACTGCTGGTTTTTTGATCAGATCATGAAGAACCCCGGTCGGCGTGGCCTGGCGGGGTGTCTCTACAGGTTATCCACAGGCCGGTGCACGTTTAACTTGGATAACCTGATCAGGGATCACTGCGTAGCACCAACTCGACCATCAGATCGTCCGCCAGGGTTTCCAGGCGCGATTGCAGCACGTCCAGCGACAACGTCAGCGGGACGGCAAGAATCGCTTCGGCATGGAACAACGGTTCGCTGCTCATCGGGGCCGGGCGCACTTCGGTGACCAGCCGTTCCAGACTCACCCCCTGCTCGCTCAACAAGCGTGTGATGTCACGCACGATCCCCGGACGATCATTTCCCACCAGTTCCATGGCGATCGGCTTCCAGGTGCAGGATTGTTCGATGCTGCTTTCGGCGACCAACACGCGAATGCCCTGGGCGGACAAGCCCTGCAGGGCATCGACCAATTCGTCGTAGGCCTCGGCCGGCACGCCCACCCGCAGAATGCCGGCGAATTGTCCCGCCATGCGCGACATGCGGCTTTCCAGCCAGTTGCCGCCGTGCTCGGCAATGCATTGGGCAATGCGCTCGACTTGCCCCGGCTTGTCCGGAGCAAAAACAGTGAGAACGAGGTGGTCCATGGCGCAGCCCTCCAGTCATGACTTTTGTTATAGAGAACCAAGTATAGGCAAGGGGAACATTGTGGCGAGGGGGCTTGCCCCCGTTCGGCTGCGCAGCAGTCGCAAAATGAGCGGATGTAATTTTTCGTGGTACATGCACGGGAGCGGCTTCGCCACTCAACGGGGCAAGCCCGCCACAAAAACAGGCACCCCATAGCAGAGCACCAAAGATAATGTGTACAACTTTTGATATTTAACTGGAACAATCCAATAGTTTTTTGAGAACATCACGCTCCCCGACGTGACCGCAATGCGTCATGGGGTCGCAGAACGACGTAATTAGTCTAATTTTCACAACCGCAATTCATCATGTAGTATGCCGCAGCGCGCACTACATAACGTTGGATCGATGTCTGCCGCAGGCACGTTCGCAACCCTGAAAGCCCTGTCAGCAAGGCCCCAAGCCGTTGATTGGTCCCAACCCAGCCGCCCGTCGTGGGCATGTACTGGTAGAGGGGTTTGTGGTTTAAATGGCCAAAGGCTTCATTGTTAAATTGAAGAGCTGAAAAGCGAAATAGCTGAGCAGAGTGAGGCAAGCAATGACTGAACACGTTCAAGTCGGTGGCCTGCAGGTCGCCAAAGTCCTGTTCGACTTCGTGAACAACGAAGCCATTCCCGGTACCGGCCTCACCGCCGATAAGTTCTGGGCCGGTGCCGACAAGGTCATCCATGACCTGGCACCGAAGAACAAAGCCCTACTCGCCAAACGCGATGATTTCCAGGCTCGTATCGATGCCTGGCACCAGGAACGTGCAGGTCAGGCGCACGACGCCGTGGCCTACAAAGCTTTCCTGCAAGACATCGGTTATCTGCTGCCAGAAGCGGCCGATTTCCAGGCAACGACGCAAAACGTCGATGAAGAAATCGCCCGCATGGCCGGTCCACAACTCGTGGTACCGGTGATGAACGCCCGCTTCGCTCTCAATGCTTCGAACGCCCGCTGGGGTTCGCTGTACGACGCGCTCTACGGCACCGACGCCATCAGCGAAGACGACGGCGCGGAAAAAGGCAAAGGCTACAACAAGGTTCGCGGCGACAAGGTCATCGCCTTCGCCCGTGCGTTCCTCGATGAAGCCGCGCCATTGGCTGCCGGCACTCACGTAGACTCCACCGGCTACAAGATCGTCGATGGCAAACTGGTGGTCGCCCTCAAAGGCGGCAGCAACACTGGCCTGCGCAACGATGCGCAACTGATCGGCTTCCAGGGCGATGCCGCTGCACCGACCGCGATCCTGCTGAAAAACAACGGCCTGCATTTCGAAATCCAGGTCGACGCCAGCACCCCGGTCGGCCAGACCGACGCGGCCGGCGTCAAAGACATCCTGATGGAAGCCGCGCTGACCACCATCATGGACTGCGAAGACTCGGTTGCCGCGGTCGATGCCGATGACAAAGTGGTGATCTACCGCAACTGGCTCGGCCTGATGAAGGGCGATCTGTCGGAAGAAGTCGCCAAGGGCGGTCAGACCTTTACCCGCACCATGAACGCCGACCGCACCTACACCGCCGTCGATGGCAGTGAACTGAGCCTGCACGGTCGTTCGTTGCTGTTCGTGCGTAACGTCGGTCACCTGATGACCATCGATGCGATCCTCGACAAAGACGGTAACGAAGTGCCTGAAGGCATTCTCGATGGCCTGGTGACTTGCCTGGCATCGATGCACAACCTGAACGGCAACACCTCGCGCAAAAACACCCGCACCGGCTCGATCTACATCGTGAAGCCGAAGATGCACGGCCCTGAAGAAGCGGCGTTCACCAACGAGCTGTTCGGTCGCATCGAAGACGTGCTGGGCCTGCCGCGCAACACCCTCAAAGTCGGGATCATGGACGAGGAGCGTCGTACCACGATCAACCTCAAGGCCTGCATCAAGGCGGCGAGCGAGCGTGTGGTGTTCATCAACACCGGTTTCCTCGACCGCACGGGCGATGAAATCCATACCTCCATGGAAGCCGGCCCGATGGTGCGCAAGGCGGACATGAAGGCGGAAAAATGGATCGGCGCCTACGAGAACTCCAACGTCGATATCGGTCTGAGCACCGGCCTGCAAGGTCGCGCACAGATCGGTAAAGGCATGTGGGCCATGCCGGACCTGATGGCGGCGATGCTCGAACAGAAAATCGCTCACCCGATGGCCGGTGCCAACACCGCCTGGGTACCCTCGCCGACCGCTGCTGCCCTGCACGCGCTGCACTACCACAAGGTTGACGTGTTCGCCCGTCAGGCCGAACTGGCCAAACGTGCCCATGCTTCGGTAGACGACATCCTGACCATCCCGCTGGCGGTCAACCCGCAGTGGACCGCCGAACAGATCAAGAACGAACTGGACAACAACAGCCAGGGCATTCTCGGTTACGTGGTGCGCTGGATCGACCAGGGTGTCGGCTGTTCGAAAGTGCCGGATATCAACGACGTCGGCCTGATGGAAGACCGTGCAACGCTGCGTATTTCCAGCCAGCACATCGCCAACTGGCTGCGTCACGGCATCGTCACCGAAGAGCAAGTGATGGAAAGCCTCAAACGCATGGCGCCGGTGGTTGACCGTCAGAACGCCGGCGACGCGCTGTACCGTCCGCTGGCCCCGAACTTCGACAGCAACATCGCCTTCCAGGCGGCGGTCGAACTGGTGGTCGAAGGCACGAAGCAGCCGAACGGCTACACCGAGCCGGTCCTGCACCGTCGTCGGCGCGAGTTCAAGGCTGCCAATGGCCTGTAACTGAGCGTCTGCGCCGGATATGAAAAAGCCCTGATCGAAAGATCAGGGCTTTTTCTTTTTGGGCTGTCCGCGATCTTCCACAGAGGTAGTTCAGGGCTGACAGGCTTGGACTAAGGCTCCACCCCAAGTTCATGCTTAACCAGTTCCAGCAGCTTGCCGGCATCAATCGGCTTGAGCAGAAAGTCCACCACATTCAAATGCATCGCGGCGATCGCATCTTTCACGTCGGCATCACCCGAGACGATGATGATCGGCAACGCCGCCCGTACCGACTCGCGCACCTGTCGGATCAGGTCCAGGCCGTCGACGAGGCCCATGCGCAGGTCGGTAATCACCAGTCCGATCGAAGGTTTCTCCTCCAGCATCTTGAGTGCCACTTCGCCACTGGCCGCCGTCATGCAGTGAATACCGTCAAGCGCCAGGATCTCTGACAGCAGTTCCCTGGCGTCTTTATCGTCATCGACGATCAGCACCCGTTGTGGCGGCAGGTCAGGTTCCAGCATGACGGCGCTCAACGCCTCGCGCTCGGCGTCGCTCAAAATATCGTGGTCGGACATGGCTTTCTCTACATGTTCAATTCATTTCCCTAGCACAGTGACGAGACATCGCTAAGCAGGCCTTAAATGTGCGCTTCGTCGGATATTTTTCCAATAGGGGGACAGAGAGGTTTTTCGCACAGTTGCGTAGGATTCTTCCGACATTTCAGCATACCAATCGCCTACCTAGACTTACGTCCAATGGGCACTCCGGCCACAGGGGTCGACCATGTCTGGGTCATCCGACAACAACAATTCAAAAAAGACTGCGGTAATGGTTATGAGTAAAGCGGACGCCTTCACACAGGCAGGGAAAACCGCGGTGTTGCAGAACATCCAGGGCACGTTGCAATTCCTCCAGCGCTTCCCGCCTTTCAATCAGATGGAACACGCTCACCTGGCGTATCTGGTCGAGCAATGTCAGATGCGTTTTTACGCCCCCGGCGAGAGCATCATCAAACCCGCTGACGGCCCAGTCGAGCACTTCTATATCGTCAAGCAAGGCCGGGTCGTGGGCGAGCGTCCGCATACGGTAAACGGTAGCACCGAAACGGTTTTCGAGATCACCACTGGCGAATGTTTCCCTCTCGCGGCGTTGCTGGGTGAACGGGCGACCCGGACCGAGCACCTGGCCGGCGAAGACACCTTCTGCCTGCAACTGAACAAGCCGGCATTCATCCGCCTGTTTTCGCTATCGGACACCTTCCGCAACTTCGCCCTGCGCTGCGTCAGCAGCCTGCTGGATCAAGTCAACCAGCAAGTGCAGCAAAAAGCCGTGGAAACCCTGGGCACCCAATATTCGCTCAATACCCGACTGGGCGAATTGGCCATGCGCCACCCGGTGACATGCGCCCCGCAGACGCCATTGCGCGAAGCCGTGACGTTGATGCACGAACAACAGGTCGGCAGCATCGTGGTGGTCGATGAACTCAAGGCGCCACTGGGGATTTTCACCCTGCGCGACCTGCGCCAGACCGTGGCCAACGGCAGCAGTGATTTCAACGAGGCCATCGAAGGGTACATGACCCGGGCGCCGTTCTTCCTGTCGCCGGATCAGAGTGCATTCGACGCGGCGATTGCCATGACCGAGCGGCACATCGCCCATGTCTGCCTGGTCAAGGACCAGCGTTTGTGCGGCGTGGTTTCCGAGCGCGATCTGTTTTCCCTGCAACGGGTCGACCTGGTGCATCTGGCGCGCACTATCCGCAATGCCCAGAAAGTGGAAAACCTGATGGCGCTGCGGGGCGAAATCGGTCAACTGGTCGAGCGCATGCTGGCCCACGGCGCGTCTTCGACGCAGATCACCCACATCATCACCTTGCTCAACGACCACACCGTGTGCCGAGTGATCGAACTGACTCTCGCCGAAAAAGGTGACCCCGGCGTGCCGTTCAGCTGGCTGTGTTTCGGCAGCGAAGGCCGTCGCGAGCAGACCCTGCACACCGATCAGGACAACGGCATTCTGTTCGAAGCCAGGGATGCGGCCCATGCCGCCGAGATTCGCGGCAAGTTGTTGCCCATTGCCCAGCAGATCAACCAGAGCCTGGCGCTGTGTGGCTTCACCTTGTGCAAGGGCAATATCATGGCTGGCAATCCTGAGCTGTGCCTGTCCCGGGCCGAATGGGCGCGGCGCTTTGCGGCGTTTATCCGCGAGGCAACCCCGGAGAACCTGCTGGGTTCGAGCATCTATTTCGATTTGCGCGTGGTCTGGGGCAGCGAGCAAGGCTGTGAGCAATTGCGCCGGGGCATTCTCGACCAGGTCGGCGACAACCGCTTGTTCCAGCGCATGATGGCTGAGAATGCGTTGCGCAATCGCCCGCCCGTAGGGCGTTTCCGCGAGTTCGTACTGGCGCGCAAGAATGGCGAGAAGGCCACCCTGGACCTGAAGACTCAGGGTCTGACACCCTTTGTCGACGGCGCCCGGTTGCTGGCCCTGGCCCACGGTATCGAAACAAACAACACGCTGGAGCGTTTTCGCCAGTTGGTCGACAAGGAGGTCATCGATCCCCTGGACGGCGCCGCGTACGAAGAGGCCTATCACTTCATCCAGCAAACACGCATGCAGCAACATCAACTACAGACCCGAGAGAATTTTCCTTACTCAAATCGGGTCGATCCCGACAGCCTCAATCATCTGGACCGGCGCATCCTGCGTGAGTCCCTGCGCCAGGCACAGCGCCTGCAAAGCAGCCTGACCTTGCGGTATCAGATATGAGCCTGTTTTCATGGCTGCGCCCGGCCGGCCCGAGCTTGTCCGCAGACCTGCAACTACGTCTTCAACGCCTGCCGACGGTCACCGGATTGAGTGAATGCAGCCTGCGCGAGCAGCGCTGGGTAGTGCTCGACCTGGAAACTACCGGGCTGAATATGAACAAGGACCGGGTACTGTCCATCGGCGCCGTGGTGATCGAGGATGGCGCGATCGATTTCAGTCGACAGTTCGAGCGAACCTTGCAATGCGGCGAACTCAAACTCGGCCCCAGTGTGCTGATTCACGGCTTGGGCCCCAGTGCAATTGCTGCCGGCAGCGATCCGGCCGAGGCGCTGCTCGAACTCATGGAGTTTGTCGGCGACAGCCCGGTGCTGGCCTTCCATGCACCGTTCGACCAGCACATGTTGGGGCGCGCCCTGAAGGATCATCTGGGTTACAAGTTGCAGCATGCCTTTCTGGATGTGGCAGATATTGCGCCACTGCTATGCCCCCAGGCGCACATTCGCGAGGCCGGGCTGGACGATTGGATCGACTGGTTCAAGCTCGAAGTCTTCGAGCGCCACCACGCCAGCGCCGACGCCCTGGCCACCGCCGAACTGGCACTGATCCTGTTCAGCCGTGCGCGGCAGCAGCAGATTCATAGCCCGTTGAATTTGCAACAGCGCTTGAGTCAGTGGAAGCGCCGGCAGCAGGCGCCTTCCTTCTGACCTTCAGGCCCCTCCTGTAGGAGCGAGCTTGCTCGCGATGGTCGTGAACGGTGACGCGTGCTGTCTGGAAAAATGCGTCGCCTTCAAATTCATCGCGAGCAAGCTCGCTCCTACAGAGGCCTTCGCCAAATCCCCACCCGACCAACGCCAATTGCTTACCTCCCTCGCCTCTGCCACAATCGCGAACAATTCTCGTTAGTTAATACTTCCCAATCGGTGATGCGGCGTGTCGTCAGTCCCAAGCCCTCAAAGTGAGCTCGTCGGTGCGTTATATCGCGACCATCGCGGTTGGCTATTGGCCTGGCTTCGACGCAACGTCGCCTGCCCCCAGCGGGCCGAAGACCTGAGCCAGGACACTTTCGTGCGTTTGCTGGGCCGTGAGGAACTGAAGGCACCGCGCGAGCCGCGGGCATTCCTCGTGGCGATCGCCAAGGGCCTGCTGTTCGATTATTTCCGTCGCGCCGCGCTGGAACAGGCCTACCTCACCGAGTTGATGCTGATTCCCGAAGCCGAACAACCGTCGGCGGAAGAACAGCAAATGATCCTCGAAGACCTGAAAAACATCGACCGCTTGCTCGGCAAACTTTCCAGCAAGGCCCGGGCGGCATTCCTCTACAACCGCCTCGACGGCCTCGGTCACGCGGAAATCGCCGAGCGCCTCGGTGTGTCGGTGCCGCGGGTGCGCCAGTACCTGGCCCAAGGCATTCGCCAGTGCTATATCGCGCTGTATGGTGAGCCGACATGAACCCGGTCAGTTCCAAACCGGTATCGGCCAGCGTGCTGGACGCGGCGATTGCCTGGCAGCTGTCCATGGACTCCGCCAACCCGGTAGAGCGCGAAGAGTTCGCCAAGTGGCACGCGGCCCATGAAGAACACGCCCGCGCCTGGCGCCAGCTGGGCATGCTCGACCAGCGTTTCAGCGTGGCCAGCGGCCCGGCCCGCACTGCCTTGCTGCAATCGCGCGAAGGCATTCGTCGGCGAGTGCGCAAGCTTGGCAACGGTGTCGCCAGTTTCGTTGCCGTGGTCGGCCTGGCCCTGTTCGCCGGGGATCGTTACCTGCCGATCGACTATTGGCTGGCCGACCAGCGCACCGCCGTTGGCGAGCAACGCACCCTGCGTCTGGCTGACGGCACGCTGATCAATCTCAATACCCACAGTGCGCTGGATGTGCGTTTCGATGAAAAGCAGCGGCGCATCGTGCTTCAGGAAGGCGAAATACTGGTTGAAACGGGCCATGGCGATCCCCGGCCGTTCATCGTCGAAACCCGCGAAGGCAGCATGCGTGCGCTGGGTACGCGGTTTCTGGTCAAGCGCGAGGAAGACGGAACGCGCTTGAGCGTATTGCAGTCGGCGGTGGCGGTTCACCCTGAGTCCAACCCTGACGAAAGGATTCTGCGCGAAGGCCAGCAGGTACTGATCCGTAACAACGGCCTGGGCCCGGTTCTGGCCGTCAACCTCGGTGCGGATGCCTGGACCCGCGGCATGCTGGTGGTGGACAACACACGGCTGGAAGACCTGGTGCATGAAATCGGCCGCTATCGAAACGGTTACGTCGGGGTCGCGCCGGAAGTGGCCGACCTGCGCATCACCGGCAGTTTCCCGCTGCGCGACACCGACCTGGCACTCAACGCCCTGCTGCCGACCCTGCCGGTGCAGATCGAACAGCACACGCAGTGGTGGGTGAAGGTCGTGGCCAAGGCCGATACCAAACCCTGAACCCGCACACAGAACCCTGTGGCGAGGGGGCTTGCCCCCGTTGGGTCGCGAAGCGGCCCCCTGCATTTTTCTGACTGACTGTGTTCGCTGACGTCACGACTGCTACGCAGCCGAACGGGGGCAAGCCCCCTCGCCACAAAATGCGCATGCCTGAAGCTCCTCGATGTTTATTGAATAACTGAATCGAAATTATTTTCATCCAGCCCTATCACTTTTTGATTTTCGTACGGCACACAGGCAATTGAGAAATGTTTCCATTCAGGAGCCGCTGTATGCCTCGTTCGCTAGACTCCCTGTTACGCCGCAGTTTGCTGGCGGTTGCCATTGCCCTTTGCACCCCTTTGGCCAGCAGCCAACTGGTCGCCGCTGAACAGGCGTCCGGCGTCCGCGCTTACAACCTGCCGACCGCTCCACTGGTCAACACCCTGAACCAGATTGCCAGCCAGGCCGGCCTGGCCCTGTCGTTGAATCCATCCCTGGCGGCGGGCAAGACCTCGGCGCCGGTCAAAGGCCAGTTCGACGCAGCCGGCGCCCTGCGCGAAGCCCTGCGTGGCACCGGGCTGCAACTGGAACAGAGCAGTGCGGGCACCTACAGCCTGGTGGCCGTGCCCGAGGGTGTGATGGACCTGCCGGTAACCAGCGTGATTGGTGTGCAAGACACTGAAAGCGCCTGGGGCCCGGCACAGGGCTACCTGGCCAAGCGCACTGCCGCCGGCACCAAGACCGACACCGCGCTGGTCGAGGCACCGCGTTCGATTTCGGTCGTCACTCGCGAGCAGATGGACGACCGCAACGCACACACCCTCGACGATGCCGTGCGCTACTTGCCGGGCATCACCTCCAGCAGCTTCGGCAGCGACACCCGCGCCGACTGGTTGCGTGTGCGAGGTTTCGAGCCGACTCAATTCCTCGACGGCCTGCCACTGCCAAAAGGTGTGTACTCCAACCCGAAACAGGAAACCTGGAACCTCGACCGCCTGGCGCTGCTGCGCGGCCCGGCCTCCTCCGTGTACGGCCAGACCCCGCCGGGCGGCCTGCTGGACATGGTCAGCCGTCGCCCAAGCGCTGAAGCCAGCAGCGAGATCCAGCTGCAATACGGCAGCGACAATCATCGCCAGATCAACTTCGCCAGCACCGGCAAGATCGATGACGAAGGCCAGTTCCTTTACAGCCTCAGCGGCGTCCTGCGCGACGGCGGCACCCCCATCGACCACATCGATGACAAGCGCTACAACATTGCGCCCAGCCTGACCTGGAACATCGACGAAGACACCAAATTCACCCTGCTCACGCAGTTCACCCGTGACGATACCGGTATCACCAGTCAGTTCTATCCGATCCAGGGCACCAAGATCGACATGCCGTTCGGCGATATCTCCCACCACAAGAACCTGGGTGACCCGAACTACGACTTCTACGACCGCACCTACTACGCACTGGGTTATGCCTTCGAACACCGCTTGAACGATGTCTGGCAGTTCCGCCAGAACCTGCGCTACACCAAGTCGGAGCTGTCGTTCCAGGCCGTGACCGTCAATAGCTACGGCCCCTCTTACGGGTCTGTCGTCGACGATCAAGGCAACACCGGCCGTGGCACCACCAATGTCGACGAAGACATCGCCCAATTCGCCGTGGACAACAACTTCCAGGGCGACTTCGTCACCGGCGACGTCAGTCACACCTTGCTGATCGGCCTGGACCACCAGCGCAACACCACCAACTACCTCTCGATCTTCGGCACCGCGCCGGGCATCAACGTCAACGACCCGGTCTATGGCTTGCCGATCGAGCGTCCGGCACGCTCCACAGCCTTCTATGACTACGAACAGAAGACCCAGCAGACCGGCCTGTACATCCAGGACCAGATGGCCCTCGGCCAATGGCGCCTGACCCTCGGCGGTCGTGAAGACTGGGTCCACACCGGTACCACGTTCTTCAACAAGGGCGATGCCACCAACACCGAACGCGACAAGAACTTCAGCGGCAACGCGGCGATCAGCTACGTGTTCGACTCGGGCTTCGTGCCTTACCTGTCCTACGCCGAATCGTTCCAGCCGACCAGCAATGCCGTCGCCTCGCCGACCGAGTCGTTCAAGCCGACCGAAGGCAAGCAATGGGAACTGGGGATCAAGTACCAGCCACCGGGCAGCAACACCCTGCTGACCGCGGCTGTGTATGACCTGACCCAGAAAAACGTTTCCGTCACCAACAACGTGGGCAACGTGACAGTCACCAGCCAGACCGGCGAAGTGAAAGTCAAAGGCCTGGAGCTGGAAGCCGTTTCCGACGTGACCGAAAACCTCAAGGTCACCGCTGCCTACACCCTGGCCAAATCCGAAGTGCAAGAGGGCATCTACAAGGGCAATCGCCTGCAACTGATGCCTAACCAGCAAGCGTCGGTGTGGGGCGACTACACCTGGCACAACGGCGTGCTGGATGGCTTCGGCATCGGCGCCGGCGCGCGCTACACCGGCAATACCTATGGCGACCAGGCCAACACCTGGCTGGGCAAGGCCGACGCCTACACGGTGTTCGACGCCGTGGTTCACTACGACCTCGGTCGCCTGGACAACAGCCTCAAAGGCGCTTCGCTGGCCGTCAACGCAACCAACCTGCTCGACAAGGACTACATCTCGACTTGCGACAGCTACTACTGCTACTACGGCGACCAGCGCAGTGTCGTCGCCAGTGCAACCTACAAGTGGTAACGCTTTGAGCTGACACGCCCAATGACCAGGCCGTCCTTCGTGGGCGGCTTTGGTTTTTCTGAAGGCTATGAAATGAAAAGTAAAACAATTCGCCGCTGGTCCTTCGTCCACACCTGGTCCAGCCTGATCTGCACAGCGTTTCTGCTGATGCTGGCACTGACCGGCCTGCCGTTGATCTTTCACCACGAGATTGACCACTTGCTGGGCGATGCGCCTGAAGTGAAGGTAATGTCGGCGGACACCCCGCACCTGAATTTGCAGCAGTTGGTGGACGCGGCCGAGAAACATCGTCCCGGTGAAGTCATGCAGTACTTCGGCTTCGAGGAGGATGAGCCCAACGCAGTGCTGACCATCATGGCCGCGACCGCAGGCACCGAGCCGAACTCGTCCCACACCTTCATGCTCGACGCCCGTACTGGCGAAGCGCTGGAAACGCCATCGGCCAACGGCGGCTTCATGATGGTCATGTTGCGCCTGCACGTGGACATGTTCGCCGGCTTGCCGGGCAAGTTGCTGCTGGCGTTCATGGGAATTGTCTTCGTGGCAGCGATCGTTTCCGGCACGGTGCTGTACTTGCCGTTCATGCGCCGCTTGAAATTCGCCACCGTGCGCCAGGACAAATCCACTCGCCTGCGCTGGCTCGACCTGCATAACCTGATCAGCGTCGTGACGTTGACCTGGGCGCTGGTGGTCGGCGTAACCGGCGTCGTCAGTGCCTGCGCAGACCTACTGATTGCAGCATGGCGCAACGACACACTGGCCGCGATGATCGCGCCGTATCGCGATGCACCCCCGCTGACTCAACTGGCGCCGGCCAACCGTTTGCTCGACATCGCCAAGGAAGTCGCACCGGGCATGCAGCCGGACTTCATCGCCTTCCCCGGCACACGCTTTTCCAGTGAGCATCATTACGCAGTGTTCATGAAGGGCAGCACGCACCTGACCTCGCACCTGCTCACGCCGGTTCTGATCGATGCCAGCACTTTGCAAGTCACCGCAGTGGTCGAACGCCCGTGGTACATGGACGTCATGGGCATGTCACAACCGCTGCACTTCGGTGACTACGGTGGCATGCCGATGCAGATACTCTGGGCGACCCTAGATGTGCTGACCATCATCGTGCTCGGCAGCGGGGTCTACCTGTGGGTGGTGCGGCGCAAGGCTGCCAGGCCTGTGCTGGAAAAAGCGGAGAGCGTGGCATGAAGCCCCGGCAGTCGAACTTCTGGAAAGTGTTTAGCACTCCAATCGTCATCGCCTTGTTCAGCGCGGCAGGGTTGTTTGCCGCGTTGCTCGGGGATGGTGTGTGGGATTCGCTGAGCTGGCTAGGCTTGGGCATCCCCGCCGCTGTTGCCCTGCGGGGCCTCCTGCAACGCCGCTGAAGCGACATCCCCCCCTGTAGGAGCGAGCTTGCTCGCGATGCACCCGAGAACTCCCCGGGGTGTCAGTCTTCCAACGTCATCGTTGACGACCATCGCGAGCAAGCTCGCTCCCACAAGGGGTCAAGCCATGATGCTTGAGCAATCAGACCAACGCGCTATGCTGCCCGACACTGCCACCGACCGAGACGCTGCCATGTCCGCCCCGAGCATGACCCTGTACCACAACCCGCTTTCCCCCTTCGTTCGCAAAGTCATGGTGCTGCTGCACGAAACCGGACAACAGAACCGCGTGGCGTTACAGACCAGCGTACTGACCCCGGTCAACCCGGACCTGACCCTGATCGACGACAACCCCCTGAGCAAAATCCCGGCCCTGCGCCTGGCCGATGGCAACATCATTCACGACAGCCGGGTCATTCTCGACTACCTCGACCACCAGCACGTCGGTAACCCGCTGATCCCCCGCGAAGGTTCGGCCCGCTGGCGACGCCTGACCCTCGCTTCGCTGGCCGACGGGATCATGGACGCGGCCGTGCTGGTGCGCTACGAAGTCGCCCTGCGCGCCCCGGAGAAACACTGGGACGAATGGCTCGACGGCCAGCGCGACAAGATCCGCCGTGCCTTGGCGCTGCTGGAAAAAGACGCGATTGCCGAGCTGACCTGCCATTTCGACGTGGCCGCGATCAGCGTGGCCTGTGCATTGGGTTACCTGGACCTGCGCCATCCGGATCTGGACTGGCGCACAGCGAATCCGCAGTTGGCGGCGTGGTATTTCGAGGTGAGCCAGCGGCCTTCGATGATTGCGACGATGCCGAAGGTTTAGCCTGGAGATGCCAACGCACTATCAGTTCTGCTAGTAGGCAAAAACTGAAAAAGCTCCGATGCTCAAGGTCCTGCTATCCGGACCTTGAACGGAGTTCAGCCGATGCCCAATTCAACCCGTGAAACCGTACTGTGCCGCTACCATTACGATCCGCTGGATCGCCAGAATGGCTGTACGGCACTTCAGCAGCCCGTCATTCAGCGTTTTCATTGCAAAAGTCGACTGGCCACCGAGATTCAGGGCTCCGCTCGGTGGAGCATCCTTCAGCACGACGACCAGTTGCTGGCCCAGCAAAATCGCCTCGACGCCAAGGTGAGCACCACACTGCTCGCTACTGACCAACAACGATCCGTGCTCAACGCACTAGAGGCGACTCAACCTAATCCCCTCGCCTACACGCCCTACGGTCATCGCCCGGCGAAGAACAGTTTACTCAGCTTGCTCGGGTTCAACGGCGAACGGCCGGACCTGGTGACCGGGCATTATCATTTGGGCGATGGGTATCGGCAGTTCAATCCGGTGTTGATGCGGTTTAACAGCCCGGATAATTGGAGTCCGTTTGGGGAGGGTGGGTTGAATGCGTATGGATATTGTGGGGGGGATCCCAGGAATCGGATAGACCGAACTGGGCACGCTTGGCATTCGTTTCTAAGTAAACTTTCGGAACTTCGCCCTATACCGAAAATTCCACGAATAAAAGTCAACCCTAAATCCGTAAAAACTACGCTATCACAACAACGGACGTCCACTGAGAACACTATGTATTTAGACCACCATGGGCTTCCGCTGAAAAGAGTCATTAACAACGATGGAAAGATCTTTAAGGTACCCACTGAAACACTAAGGCGTACGCAGGAACCGGCGCGGGCCAAAGTGCAAGTGCAAGTGCAAGTGCAGAAGCAAAACCGTGCTTCGGCAAATATACAGTCGCGTAGGAATGCGCCCGAAGAATATTCGGACCAGATGTCCCAAACAAGCAATGAAAGCAACCGAGACAGTAGTTGGTACATCAAACAAGAATTCAAACTTGAAAAGGCTAGAAAAGGTGAACGCCACAGCCACAACTCGAACGAAGTTAATTATTATAATGAAAAGATACGTAATGGCCCACCAAAAAATGGGGACGTGAAAAAATGGATGAAAAAATGGGGACGGATTTATTTAAATGAATCCGCCCCATGACTCGCGCTATACCCTACCTTTTTTGACTGCCTGCCAAGCGGAAAACAACTTCACGATCCGCATCGCCAATAGCCGAGCCTCCCGCTGATCCTCCCGCAACCCCAACGACCGGCTCATTGCACCGCTCCAATATCGAAGTTCAGCGGTTTCCCCGTTTTCTGCCCAACCCCATACCAATCCAGCTTGCGCGTCAGCACCATGAACACGCCGAGCAAACCGAACAGCAACAACGACCCCATCAACAGCGCGTAATCCTCTGCACTCAACAGCCCATAGAGCAGCCCATACAACGCCGCCAATCCCACAGAAAAACTCAAGCCGTGACGCACGCTGCGCAACACGTGGCAAACGTAGAATCCAATCAACAACACACAACCGCTGGCGGACAACAGGTACGCCAGGGCAAAGCCGATGTGCTCGGACAACGACAGCAACAACAGGTAGAAGAACGCCAGCGCCACACCTACCAACGCATATTGCACCGGGTGCACCGCTAGGCTTTTCAGCACTTCGAACAGGAAGAAACCGGCAAAGGTCAGGACGATGAACAGCAGCGCATATTTGATCGCCCGGTCGCTTTTCAGGTACTGGTCCACGGGTTCGATGAAGCTCACGCCGAAGCTGCGACCGAACAACGCCTCACAGCCACCGCGGGACACGCAGCTGTTCAGCGTTTCTTGCAGGTTGGTGGAGAAAAACGAGGTCTGCCAATGGGCGGTAAAACCTTGATCAGTGATCTCGCGCTGGGCAGGCAGGTAGTTGCCGATGAAGCTTGGATGCGGCCAGTTGGCACTCAGCGAAACTTTGCTGGTCTTGCCCACCGGCAGGATTTGTAACTGGCCGGTACCTTGCAGCTTCAGGTCAAAACCGAAGGCCAGCTCCGTGGCCTGCTTTGTTTCCAACGCCGGCAGGGTCACGTGGACGCCTTCACCCAGCCAGCTCACTTGGCTGCCCGGAATGAAGTCCAGGTTTTGGCCGTTGAGTTCAAGCTTCAACGCGTTTTCGATACCACGAATGTCGCTGATGCCAACAGCGAGGAACGGCTGATCGAACTGGTAATCGGCGAAATCTTCCTTGATGCCCAGTTGAACCGGCAGGGAAAAGTGGCCGCTGATGCGGTTGTCTGCATGGAACAACCGTGCCTGGTAAATACCTCGGGAACGCAGTTCGGTCTGAACGTCTGCGTCGAGTTCGAAGCGCTCCGGCAGAAAATACAAACGACCGCGCTCTTCACCGATCTCCTGATAACGCTCGTTGGTTTTTTCGTGGGTCTTCCAGGTGCGCACGACTTTACGATACGGCACCACCATCAGCGGGCCGCTCAATTGCTGGCTGTAACTGGAGCTGCGGGCAATGTCTTCGAGCACACCGTCGCGCAGTTGCTGGCGCTCCTGGATCACGCCGTTGATCATCAGCAGTGGAATCAGCAACAACAGAATCAACAGGGCAATTGCCCCGAGTTTTAGGGTCAGGCTACGGTTCATGGGACTCTCCCTGTTTTGGATGGGGAGAGTCTGGATTCGGTATGTGGTGGGGCCATGGGGGGAATGTGGAGATTGTGTGGAGATTCCGCCTGCTCGCGATTGGCCGTAACTCGCTCTTAAGGCAGGTGTAACTTCACCTCCACTCCGCCGTCGACATTACCAATACTCATCGTACCGCCATGCAGCTTGACCACTTCCTCGACAAAGTTGAGCCCGAGCCCGGTGCTTTTGCGCCCATTGTCGGGACGCGGCAACGAGTAAAAACGCTCGCTCAAACGCGGCAGCGCGTAGTCGGGAATCAGCTCTGCTTGATTGAAAAGCTTGAACTCGACCTGCTCGCCTGTCCGTTCGGCGGTGAATCGCAGCCCACCTTCAACAGGGGTGAAATCCAGCGCATTGTCCAGCAGATTACCCAACGCCTGACGCAGCAGAAATGGCTCGCCGATCAGCACCAGGTCCGATGGAATCGTTTGCTCTACGCGCAACTGTTTACCTTCGATTCGCGCAGATTGCGCGTTCAGCAGGCCATCCACCAAAGCCGCCAATGGCACCGCCACCCGCTGCTCCAGCCCTTGGCGTTGCTCGACCTGCGCCAGGTTCAAAAGCCGCTCGATCAGCTGCTGCATGCGCGCACTTTCACTGTCGATATTGCCGACGAAACGTTGCCGCTGTGCCGGAGGCATTTCGCCCTGTAACAGTTCCGCCGCGCCACGAATCGCCGCCAACGGACTCTTCAGCTCATGGGTCAAGGTGTGCACGTAACGTTCGACGTAGGCCTTGCCTTCAAGCTGCGTGCGCATCTGCTCCACTGCCGTGGCCAATTGCTCCAGCTCACCGCCGCGATAATGCGGCACTTCAACCCGCCGGCCTTCACTGACGCCTTGGGCGTACACCGTCAATCTTCGCAGGGCTCGGCTGAGCCACCAGGATAACAACGCGCCGAACAGCAGACCGAGGCCGATCAGCCCGGCGCCGTACACCAGCAACCGGCGTTCCGTGCGATCCACATAAGGCTGCAACGAGCTGTTGGGCTTGGCCACAGTGACCACGCCGATGATCTGGCCGTTGTCGCGAATCGGCGCGCCGACGTGCATCACCGAAGACCCCGGATCGTTCGGGTCATTGCGCGTGGAGCGTGCGCCGTATTCGCCACGCAGGGTCAGGTAGACGTCGTTCCAGCGCGAGTAATCCTGCCCCACCGCCGTCCCGCTGGAGTCCAGCACGACGAAGCCCTTGGCGTCGGTGACGTAGATGCGGTGGTTGACCTGATTCTTTGGCAAGCCCCAGATTTTCGCTCCGGGCTGTCGCTCACCATAGGCCTTGAGCAGTTCCGGCCAGCGGTTCTGGTTGAGGCTGCCGGCCTTGAAGTCGTCGCGCAGGATCTCGGCCATCAGGTTGGCGGTATCGACCAGGGTTTCTTCGGTGGACTGGCGCACGCCGGGGCGGATCTCCTGCATGACCGTGTTGAGCACAAAGTAGCCGGTCAGGCCGATGAACAGTGCGTAGACCAGGAAAATCCGGATTCCCAGCGGCATCAGCTGTGTCCCGGGTTGAAGCTGTAGCCGAGGCCGCGGTGGGTCTGGATCGGTTCGGCGTCAGCCTTCACCAATCGCAACTTGGCGCGCACGCTCTTGATGTGGCTGTCGATGCTGCGCTCGTAACCGGCATCGGCGGCCACACCCAGGGCATCGAGCAACTGTTCGCGGCTGAAGACTCGCTCGGGCTGCTCCAGCAGGCATTGCAGCAGACGGAATTCATGGCGGGTCAGGGTCAGCAGTTGACCGCGATAACTGATTTGCACACGCTCACTGTCGATGCGAAACAGCGTCGCCGACGGTTCGCTCACCGTGCGGGGCACCATGCGCTTGAGAATCGCCCGGACCCGCGCCGCCACTTCTCGAGGGCTGAACGGTTTGACCACGTAATCGTCGGCGCCGATTTCCAGGCCCACGACGCGATCGATTTCGCCATCCCGGGCGCTGAGGAACATCACCGGTACTTCGCTGAAGCGCCGCAGTCGCTTGCAGGTTTCGAAGCCGCTGATGTCCGGCAGGCCGATATCGAGAATGATCAGATCCGCCGGGGTCTGGCGCTGGTGCTCCAGCGCCGCCGCGCCCAGGCTCAGCCATGTGGTGGTGAAGCCCTCGCCTTGCAGGGCGAAAACCAGGGTGTCGGCAATGGCCGCTTCGTCTTCGACAATCAGGATATGAGGCATGGCGTCCGAGCCCGGCAGTGATGTGGGCGAACGGTGACTCAAGGGGGAATCGGCGTCAATCAGGCTGTGTTAATTGGCGGCGAGGCCTGTGGTACCTAGCAGTTCTGCTAGTAGGCAATGGATGAAAACAAGCTGATTCTGATAGCCCGTCTTTTTGGTACTGACACGGAGACCAGTCAATGCCTTTGCACTCTCGCAAAACGATTCTGCTGGCAACCGATCATCAGCGCTCGGTAATAAACGCCCTGGTCGAAAATCGGCGACAACACATCGCCTACACACCCTATGGTCATCGCCCAGCCGAAAACGGCTTGCTCAGCCTGCTGGGTTTCAACGGCGAACGGCCGGACCCGCTGACCGGGCATTATCATTTGGGTAACGGATATCGGCAGTTCAATCCGGTGTTGATGCGGTTTAACAGTCCCGATAGTTGGAGTCCGTTTGGGGAGGGTGGATTGAATGCGTACGTCTACTGTTTGGGGGACCCAGTGAACGCAACCGATCGTTCGGGTCATACACCATATCCCCTGAAATTACTTCTGAAAAAGCTTGGTTTGATGAGTAAATCATCTAAAGGAAAAAACAGAGTTTCAGTAACTATCGCCAATCAGAAAACAACTACTCCGCCTCCTTTAAACTCCCCCAAGACCGCTGATCAATTAAATCCTGACGACTTCTACAAAGACGATCTGAATCTAAGCTTTTTCACCCCAAAAAACCAATCCAATTTGCCGTCAAGTTTCAAAAACTCGAAAATCTCAAAAAACAGCGTTAACAAACCAATTGGCAGCATCACTGATCCGAAAAGCCAAGCTATTCCACCTCCTAAAGGTAAACATTTCCCACCACAGCGCGCTCTACCCAAAAGCCATCGCGGCTCATTACCGTCACTGGAAGAGTTTCTTAGTACAGCAACTAGTGAGCAACTCAGTGCTGGATTTAACGATGTTAAGTACGCCCTTGAGCAGTCTCAAACATCAGCTTTCATAAAGATAGGAATTGCCTATGAGCAAGAAATGTTAAACCGCGCCATCAGGGCAAGCTCATAGCCCAGCAACCAATATGGCGCCATGCTCTGGTGAGGCCTTTCAGCAATCCGGCTTATCCGCGGTAAAACGCCGCGCCGGATTCACCGCCGCGCCAAACTCACGCAATGCCTTGGCCCCAATCAACAACGGGTAGTTGAAGCTGCTGCGGTCAGTCAGGTTGACCTCGACCGTGCGCTTGACGTTGCCCAGGCACAATTCCAGATCGACCACCGGACGCTTGCTGGGCGCGGCAGTGTCTTCTTCTTCGTCCTCTTCAGAACGGGTCTTGATTTTGCTGATCCGCGCGACTTTATGCTCGTAGACCTTGTTGCTCGCATCCTTGGTCGCGAGGCGGAAACGCACCCAGTCTTCACCGTCTCGCTTGAAGGTTTCGATGTCCTTGGCCGACAGCGACGCGGTCAGGGCACCGGTGTCCATCTTGGCCTTGAGCACTTCACCGCCAATTTCCGGCAGCGCGATGTATTCGTAACGTCCGTACAGCGTGGGCTCGGCGGCCATGACCGGCAGGGCCAGAAGAGAAAGCAGTGCGAGGAGCGATTTCACGTATGGGGCTTCCTTGAGCAATGGGCAGCGAAATTTTAGACAGTCAGTTGGCAATTCGTTCGTTCTTGGAATCGCTTCGCGGGCAAGCCACGCTCCCACAGGGTTTTGTGTCGTTCACACATCTTGTGTACACCCCCAATCCACTGTGGGAGCGGGCTTGCCCGCGAAGAGGCCGGTACAATCGCCACAGTAATGTGACCGGATACTCCAACCCAGCCTACCCATCCAATGGTGAAACATTCGTCAGCACCGATTTGGCCTGACGCCCGAAGCTGCTTATCATTGCGCGCCCAACCGCTTCCACGAGTGACTTATGCGCCGCCTGCTCACCGGCTGTTTCGTGACCCTGCTGCTCCTGCTCAACACCCTGATCCTGATCGGACCGTTGATGGTGTTTGCCCTGCTCAAACTGATCCTGCCTGGCCGTTTTCGCGATTACGCCTCATGGTCGGTGATGTGGATCGCCGAGACCTGGTCCGAGATCGACAAGCTGATCTTCCGTGTCTGCATCCCTACCCAATGGGACATCCGTGGCGGTGACGATCTGCGTCGCGACACTTCATACCTGGTGATCAGCAACCATCAATCCTGGGTCGACATCCCGGCGCTGATCCAGACGCTGAACCGGCGCACGCCGTTCTTCAAATTCTTCCTCAAGAAAGAGCTGATCTGGGTGCCCTTCCTGGGCCTGGCGTGGTGGGCGCTGGATTACCCGTTCATGAAGCGCTACAGCAAGGCGTTCCTGGCCAAATACCCGGAACTGGCCGGCAAGGATCTGGAAATCACCAAACAGGCCTGCGAATTGTTCAAGCGCCAACCGGTGACGGTGGTCAACTACCTCGAAGGCACCCGCTTCACGGCGGCTAAATGTGCCCAGCAACAGTCACCGTTCAATCACCTGCTCAAGCCCAAGGCCGGCGGGGTGGCCTTTGTGCTGGCGGCGATGGGTGAGCAGCTGGACGCGATCCTCGATGTGACAGTGGTTTTCCCGCAGCAGACGATTCCGGGGTTCTGGGACTTGATCAGCGGCAACGTTCCGCGGGTCATCATCGACATCAAGACTCGCGAACTCGACCCGGCGCTGTGGCAGGGCGATTACGAAAACGACCCTGCGTTTCGCGAGAAGGTCCAGAACTGGGTCAACCAGCTCTGGATCGAGAAGGACCGGCGCATCGACGCATTACGCGCCGGGCGCCGCTGAATCAGCTACCGGTGCCGATGCCCCAGATGCTGCCCAGGCTGCTCAGCAGCGAACCGCCGACGCCCTGCTGACCGAAGTATTGCAGGAGTACCGGGGCAAACTGGCCGATCATGCCGCTGTCCATGCCCAGGGCGCTGAAGGCGTTGTTCAGGTCGTTGGTGTCCTTGACGTTGCCCAAGGCGTTGTCCAGCCCTGCTGCTTTGCCGCTGGAGCCGAGCAGACCGGCGAGTGCACCCAACTCCCCGCCGCCCGAGAGCATGTCGATGCCCGGCACGCTTTTGGCCAGTTCCGAGTAGTCGGTCGAGCTCAACTGGTTCTTCGCCAGCCCCAGCATCGCCCCGGCACCGCCAACGGCTTGCTCTGGGGTGATGTCCAATTCACTGAGGGTGCTCAGCAGGTTGGCGGTCTGCGGTGTCGGTGCAGCAGTCGCGGCCGCGTCATCGCCCTTCATGCCGGCAATGGCATTGACCGCATCGCCCAAATTGAACTGTGCGAAGACCGGGCTGGCTGCCAGGGTCAGGAGTGATGCCAGTGCAAAACCGCGTGAAATCTTCATTCAGACATCCTCTGCGTCATGAAAAACGCCCGGCTTACGGGCGCAAAGCTGCCGATTTGACCGGGCAGACGTGGGCATGTTCCTCAGGTTTCCACCCATTTCCTATCCGCTCGTCACAAAGCAGCCCCGAAGTCTGCGGCACTATCAGATCTGCCAGTAGGCGGATCTGTTCGAATGCGCCACAGTAAAACCCTGGACCGACAAACTCATTCAGGAACCCGGCCATGCTCCCCAATCGAGAAACTCTGCTCTGCAGTTACCGCTACGACCCGCTGGATCGTCTGGTTGATTGCACTCCCTCTGCGCAGTCCCCCACCCGACGCTTTTACTTGAAAGATCGTCTGGCCACAGAGATTCAAGACGCGGTGCAGCGTTCGATCATGCAGCATGAGGATCAACTGCTGGCGCAGCAGCAGCGTCAGAGTGGGGCCGTGGAAGCGCGCTTGCTTGCCAGTGATCGACAGCGTTCGGTTTTGAATGTACTTGATGTCGCTCGGCAACACCCCCTCGCCTACTCACCCTATGGTCATCGCCCTGCGGAAAGTGGCTTGCTCAGCCTGCTGGGTTTCAACGGCGAACGGCTTGACCCGGTGACGGGGTGTTATTTGTTGGGGAACGGGTATCGGGCGTTTAACCCTGTGTTGATGCGGTTTAACAGTCCGGATAGTTGGAGTCCGTTTGGGAAGGGTGGGTTGAATGGGTATGCGTATTGCAGTGGAGACCCCATCAATCAAAGCGATCAGACTGGGCATGCTGCACGAAAGCTAATCAGCATTTTGAAAAGTGATAAAATTCCATTTATGGGTTCGCTCAAAAAATTGATTTCTCGGAAGACCAGGACCTCTAGAAACGGTATCAATACAAGCGGAGCAATTGAGAATACACCCCGCGCTAGCCCCCCCCTCCTCCAAGTTACGCCGATACTTTCCCTCCCAGCTATGAAAGTGCAGTCCCAGTAGAAAACAGACCTGCGTTTTCCCCAACACCCACCGACTTCAAATTTGACGCTCAACAAAAACTGCTAACAGCGATTAAAAATAACCAAATCAATCTATCTCAACTCGTACTTGACCAACACAAAAATATTGGACACTCAATAAAAGCACCTTTGGCCACAAACTCGCACCTATATAGATCCATCACTACCGGACAGGCATTTAAATTAAATCCGACGCAGCAAACAAAATCCATAGAAAGCCTCCACAAGCAGCTTAATTCTAAACAATACTTTCCAAGCTTCATTGAAGAACTTAAGAACAATAGTATCCAAAGTATAAATTTAGAAGATCTTCCTGAAAGAGTAAGAAGCATCATCCGCGACGCCTGAAATTTTTCGACAGGCTATTTTGGCAAGCGAACCTTAAGAACCTTTAACAAAGCTTACTACCTCACAAACCATCATCAGTCTGCAGCTCTATCAGAGCTGCCAGTAGGCGGCTCTGTTCGAATGCACCACAGTAAAACCCTGGATCGACAAACTCATTCAGGAACCCGGCCATGCTCCCCAATCGAGAAACGCGGCTCTGCAGTTACCGCTACGACCCGCTGGATCGTCTGGTTGATTGCACGCCCTCTGCGCAGCCCCCCACCCGACGCTTTTACCTGAAAGATCGTCTGGCCACCGAGATTCAAGACTCGGTGCAGCGTTCGATCATGCAGCACGAGGATCAACTGCTGGCGCAGCAGCAGCGTCAGAGTGGGGCAGTGGCGGCGCATTTGCTTGCCACTGATCAACAGCGTTCGGTTTTGAATGTACTTGATGTAGTTCGGCCACATCCCCTCGCCTACTCACCTTATGGCCATCGCCCGGCGGGGAACGGCTTACTCAGCCTGCTTGGCTTCAATGGTGAAAGACCGGATCCGGTGACGGGGTGCTATTTATTGGGGAATGGTTATCGGGCGTTTAACCCGGTGATGATGCGGTTTACCAGCCCGGATAGTTGGAGCCCGTTTGGGGAGGGGGGGATTAATGCGTATGGGTATTGCGCGGGAGATCCGGTAAGCAGAAACGATCCGAGCGGGCATGCATTTAATTTATTTACCATTAAGAAATTTAAGTTCTGGAAGTCAGCTCAGACGATCAAAAAATCCAGAAATACACCTGCGACGGTAGACTCGCTTGTAGGGACGTATAAAAGAACCGAACAAATCACAGCCGATCGAAGGAGCCCAGCGCATCTGCGACTCGATAAACAACGTACATTAAAAAGCATCGACGATCTCTTCGATGATACAAGTTCAACTACCCTTCACACCTCTTCAGCAACCGATCAGGCTGATGCCTCCTTCAAATCGGCCGTTCAAGAATTAATAACAAGTGAACAAAGAGCAATTAAACAGCTGATCAGCTCGAATGCAGCCTCAAAAAACGCCAATCAATCAGAACTTAATCTCATTGCAATCGGCGTAATAGACCAGAGAATATTGAAACTAGAACACACTTTAAGAACCACCCCCAACCCCCAGATATCCGCCCAAACAAGAGACATTATTCGCAACGAAAAAGGGTGACATTAAGTCACCCTTTTCCTTTTCTTAAAGACCCTTACGCCGCACTAAACATCTTATGCGGATCAATCACAAACTTCTTCGGCACACCCGCGTCAAACTCGCCATAACCCTGCGGAGCCTGATCCAGGCTGATCACCTGCACCCCCACCACTTCGGCAATGTTGATGCGGTCCCACATGATCGCTTGCATGAGCGCGCGGTTGTACTTCATCACCGGGGTCTGGCCGGTGTGGAAGCTGTGGGACTTGGCCCAGCCCAGGCCGAAGCGGATGCTCAGGCTGCCCATTTTCGCGGCAGCGTCGACAGCGCCCGGGTCTTCGGTCACGTAGAGGCCGGGGATGCCGATCTTGCCTGCCACACGCACCACGCCCATCAGCGAGTTGAGCACGGTGGCCGGGGCTTCGTGTTTCACGCCGTCATGGCCATGGCCACGGGCTTCGAAACCAACGGCGTCGATGGCGCAATCCACTTCCGGCTCGCCCAGCAGTGCCGCGATCTGTTCGTGCAGCGGCGTGTCCAGGGACAAATCGGCGATCTCGAAGCCCTGAGCCTTGGCGTGGGCCAGGCGCACGGTGTTGACGTCACCGATGATCACCACCGCCGCGCCCAACAGACGGGCCGAAGCAGCCGCCGCGAGGCCGACCGGACCGGCTCCGGCGATGTACACGGTGCTGCCCGGGCCGACGCCAGCGGTCACGGCGCCGTGATAGCCGGTCGGCAGGATGTCGGAGAGGCAGGTCAGGTCGCGGATTTTTTCCATCGCCCGGTCGCGATCCGGCAGTTTCAGCAGGTTGAAGTCGGCGTACGGCACCATGGCGTATTCGGCCTGGCCACCGGTCCAGTCGCCCATGTCGACGTAACCATAAGCACCGCCCGGACGCGCCGGGTTGACGCTCAGGCAGACGCCTGTGTGCATTTCTTTGCAGGAACGGCAGCGCCCGCAAGCCACGTTGAACGGAACAGACACCAGGTCACCGATCTGCAGGTTCTCGACGTCGCTGCCCTTTTCGATCACTTCACCGGTGATCTCGTGACCCAGGACCAGACCGGTTTGAGCGGTGGTACGGCCGCGCACCATGTGCTGGTCGGAACCACAGATATTGGTGGAAACCACGCGCAGGATGACCGCGTGGTTAATTTTCCTGCCACGCGGGTCCTGCATTTTCGGATAATCAATACTCTGCACTTCGACCTTGCCAGCGCCGAGATACACCACACCACGATTGCCAGACATGCTTTCACCTCGCTGTTGTTTTTATGGAACCGCGTTGCCCAGGCAGGCAGCGCGTTAAATGCTCGGGTTATTGCCGTTGTCATTTGTGTTGCTTATAAGGGCCTCATCGCGAGCAAGCTCGCTCCCACAGGTTTTTGTGTCGTTCACAAATCTTGTGTCCGCCCCCGATCCACTGTGGGAGCGAGCTTGCTCGCGATGGCGATTTAAAGAACGACCGTACGATTGGCGTTCAAAAACACCCTTCTCTCAATGTGATACCCGACGGCCCGCGCCAGTGTCAGCCCTTCGATATCCCGCCCCTTGGCGATCAGGTCTTCCGGATAATGGCTGTGGTCCACTGCCTCCACACCCTGGGCAATGATCGGGCCTTCATCCAGGTCGTTGTTGATGTAATGCGCTGTGGCGCCCACCAGTTTCACGCCCTTGTTGTAGGCCTGGTGGTAGGGCTTGGCGCCCTTGAAACCGGGCAGCAGGGAGTGGTGGATGTTGATCGCCTTGCCATCGAGCTTGCGGCATAGCTCCGGCGACAGCACTTGCATGTAGCGCGCAAGGATCACCAGTTCCGCACCGGACTCTTCAATGATCTGCCAAACCTGACGCTCCTGCGCCGGCTTGTCGTTCGGATCCAGCGGGAAGTGGTAGTACGGAATCTGGTGCCAGTCAGCCAGTGGCTTGAGGTCCGGGTGGTTGGAGACCACGGCGGCCACGTCCATCGACAACTGGCCGATGCGCTGGCGATAGAGCAAATCGTTGAGGCAGTGATCGGCCTTGGAAACCATGATCACCACTTTCGGCCGGTAGTTCGGCGCGGTCAGTTCGAAGATCATGCCAAAGGCTTCACCGCGTTCGGCGAGGCCCGCGCGGAAGGACTGCTCGTCGAAACCGTCAGGCTGGCGGAACTCCACGCGAATGAAGAAACGGCCCGAGAGTCGGTCATCGAAGGAATGGTGCTCGGTGACGTAGCAGCCCTGCTCGAACAGAAAGCGGGTCACCGCGTCCACGGTGCCGAGGACGCTGGGGCAGTCGGCGGTCAGAATCCATGTGTCTGGGGCGCGGCTCATGGTGCGGTGACTCCTGTGATATCTGTAAACGGAACAGCCTTCCTGTAGGAGCGAGCCTGCTCGCGATGGACGTCAACGATGACGCGTACTTCCTGATTTAACGCGTCGCTCTCAAGTCCATCGCGAGCAGGCTCGCTCCTACAGTGACGGTGGTGATCAAGCCTGAACGCTGAGGCCGAATTCGGCAGAAGCATCCTGCAACCACAGCCACCAGTAATCCGAGAAGCTGCGACGAATCAGCAGTTCCCAGGTGTCTTCGGCGGTGTGACGGATCATCAGTTGCGACTTGGCGAACACCGTGCCGACGGCTTTGCCCACCGGGAAGTTGTTCGGGTGCACGTCGTAGCTGGTGGACTTCATCAGCACCTGGCGCACGTTCGGGCCGCTCAGTTCGAGGAGTTGCTGGCCGCCGCTGACGTTGACGATTGCAATGTGCAAATCGCCCAGTGCTGCGCGCAGTTTTTGCTCGGCGGCAAGTTCTTCACCGGTCGGCACGATCAGCAGCCACTCATCCGGCCCCATCCATTGCAGACTGGTTTCGCCTTTGACGATGACGCTCAGCGCGCCCGGCAACTCGATGCCCAGGGCCTTGTGCACGCCCGCGGCAAACGCGGCATCGTGGCCATCGCCGCGGATGGTCAGGTGGCCGAGGAGTTTTTTCTCGCGCACGGTCACGCCGGCGTTCTTGCGACCCTTGCCCACCAGGCTGGCGAGGTCGGCGTGATGCAGCGACGACTCGGCCTTGGCCCCGGAGGTTGGGCGTTGTTGGTAAACATTGGCTGCGGTCATAAAGCACCTGCTCTAAATTCTGTTGGCTTCTGTGGAGACTGTTCTGCCGCCTTCGCGAGCAAGCCCACTCCCACATTGATTGATGCCTGACTCATATTCCCTTGTCGACTTCGGTCCTGTGGGAGCGGGCTTGCTCGCGAAAGCGGCAGCAGGCTCACCACAGGATCCAAGGCCATTAAACGTTCTGGCGCTCACCCTTCGGATCAAAGAACACCGAAGAAACGATTTCCGCCTCGATCACGCTGCCATCGGCCAGCGGTGCAAACACTCGCTCGCCCATCCGCTGCAACCCGCCCTTGACCACGCCCATGGCAAACGAATAGCCCAGGGAGTTGTGCAGGTAACTGGAAGTCACGTGACCCACCATGGTCATCGGGATGGCTTGCTTGGTGTTGAACACCAGTTGCGCACCTTCCGGCAGCCACTTGGTCGGATCGATCGGCTTCAGGCCAACCAGCTGTTTGCGCTGATCACGCACGCAGTCTTCACGGTTCATGCCACGCCAGCCGATCCACGAAAACGGTTTGGTGCGACCGACACACCAGCCCATGTTCAGGTCGTCCGGGGTCATCGAGCTGTCAGTGTCCTGACCGACGATGATGAAGCCCT
This sequence comes from Pseudomonas sp. BF-R-30, assembly GCF_019956175.1. NCBI lineage: Bacteria > Pseudomonadati > Pseudomonadota > Gammaproteobacteria > Pseudomonadales > Pseudomonadaceae > Pseudomonas > Pseudomonas sp. BF-R-30. The sequence continues at coordinate 128,222 of NZ_JAHBDE010000011.1, forward strand.
TCTCGGCCCGCAGCACGTGCATGGTTTCTGTGCCGTACGGCGTCAGGTTGTACTTCTTGCCGGCGTCGACGATTTTTTCCAGCACGCCCATGGCGTAGTCGGCTTGCACGTTGACTTCGTACGACAGTTCACCGGTAAACGAAATCCGGAACACCCGCGCCGGCACACCACCGACCAGACCTTCTTTCCAGGTCATGAACGGGAAGGCTTCGCTGCTCAGGTCGATGTCGGTGACTTCAGCGAGCAGCTTGCGGCTGTTCGGCCCGGACAGGGTCATGGTCGCCCAGTGGTCGGTGACGGAGGTGAAGTACACCTTCATGTCCGGCCATTCGGTCTGGTGGTACAGCTCCAGCCACTGCAGCACACGAGCCGCGCCGCCGGTGGTGGTGGTCATGACGAAATGGTTGTCGGCCAGGCAAGCCGTCACGCCGTCGTCGAAGACCATGCCGTCTTCTTTGCACATCAGGCCGTAACGGGCCTTGCCCACATCGAGCTTGGTCCAGGCGTTGGTGTAGACGCGGTTGAGGAACTCACGCGCATCCGGGCCCTGGATGTCGATCTTGCCCAGGGTCGAAGCATCGAGCAGGCCGACGCTGTCGCGCACGGCTTTGCATTCGCGCTTCACCGCGGCATGAAGGTCTTCACCGGATTTCGGGAAGTACCAAGGACGCTTCCACTGGCCGACGTCTTCGAACTCGGCGCCGTTTTTCAGGTGCCATTGATGCAGTGCGGTGTAACGCACCGGCTCGAAGATGTGTCCGCAGTGACGACCGGCCACGGCGCCGAAAGTCACCGGCGTGTAGTTCGGACGGAACATGGTGGTGCCCATCTGCGGGATGGTCACGTTCAGCGAGCGGGCAGCGATGGCCAGGCCGTTGACGTTGCCGAGCTTGCCCTGATCGGTGCCGAAGCCCAGTGCGGTGTAGCGCTTGACGTGCTCGACCGACTCGAAGCCCTCGCGGGTCGCCAGTTCGATGGCGGCGGCGGTGACATCGTTTTGCAGGTCGACGAATTGCTTCGGTGCCCGTGCGGTGCTCTTTTCATGGGGAACCTGGAACAGCGCCAGGGTCGGCTCTTCGAGACGGCTCAGGGCTTTCGGCAGTACGCCTTCAACCGTCTGGAATCCGGCTTCAGCAGCGGCGCGAGCGCCACCTTCAAAACCGTCGGCCAGGGAATCGCCAAGGCCGTAGACGCCGTTGATGCCGCCGACACACACGCGTTTCTGCGGTGCTTCGCCCGGTACGAAACCGAGGATGTCTTCACGCCAGATCGGCTTGCCACCCAGGTGCGAAGCCAAGTGAACCACCGGGCTGTAGCCACCGGAGCTGGCGACCACGTCGCAGTCGAGCCATTCGCCAGGGCTGGTCACGGTGTGGGCTTTGACGTCGATGGCGGCCACACGGGCAGCGGTCACGTGCTTGCTGCCACGAGCCTCGATCACGGCACTGCCGGTGAGGATGCGGATGCCTTTGGCGCGGGCTTCTTCCACCAGCGCACCACGCGGATTGCTGCGGGCGTCGGCGATGGCCACCACTTGCAGGCTGGCATCGAGCCAATCCAGGGCAACGCGGTAGGCGTGGTCGTTGTTGGTCGACAGCACCAGCTTCTTGCCCGGTGCCACGCCGTAACGACGCACGTAGGTCGAGATGGCGCCGGCGAGCATGTTGCCCGGCACGTCGTTGTTGCCGTAGACCAATGGACGCTCGTGAGCGCCGGTTGCCAGTACCACGCGATTGGCGCGGACCCGGTGAATGCGCTGACGCACCTGGCCAATCGGTGCGCGGTCGCCGAGGTGATCGGTCAGGCGCTCGTGAATGGTCAGGAAGTTGTGGTCGTGGTAGCCGTTGACGGTGGCGCGCGGCAACAGCAGCACGTCCGGGGTGTTCTTCAGCTCGTCGATGACGCTGGCCACCCACTCCATCGCAGGCTTGCCGTCGAGGCTTTCGCGGGAATCGAGCAGGCTGCCGCCGAACTCTTCCTGTTCATCGGCGAGGATCACCCGGGCACCGCTGCGCGCAGCCGCCAGGGCAGCCGCCAGGCCAGCAGGGCCGGCACCGACGATCAGCACGTCGCAGTGCTGGTTCATGTAGTCGTAGGTGTCCGGATCGTTTTCGGTCGGCGAGCGACCAAGACCGGCGGCCTTACGAATGTACTTCTCGTAGGTCATCCAGAACGATTGCGGGTACATGAAGGTTTTGTAGTAGAAGCCCGGTGGCATCAGCTTGCCGCCGACCTTGCCGAGAATCCCCATCATGTCGTTGTTCACGCTCGGCCAGCCGTTGGTGCTGGTGGCGACCAGGCCCTGATACAGCGCCTGTTGCGTAGCACGCACGTTCGGGATCTGCGTGGCTTCGGTGGCGCCGATCTGCAGCACCGCGTTCGGCTCTTCGGCACCGGCGGCGAAGATGCCGCGCGGACGAGAATACTTGAAGCTGCGACCGATGATATCGACGCCGTTGGCCAGCAGTGCAGCGGCCAGGGAATCGCCTTCGAAGCCTTTGTAGTTCTGGCCGTTGAAGGTGAAGGTCAAGACTTTGTTGCGGTCGATCCGTCCGCCGTTGGACAGGCGATTGATCTGGCTCATACCTTCTCTCCCAGAGCCGTGCTGGCCGCTTTCGGGCTATCGGTCTTGTCGGTGAATTGTGGCTTGGTGCCGATCTTGTAGGTTTCGAGAATCTCGTAGGTCACGGTGTCGCGGGTGACGTTGAAGTACTGACGGCAACCGGCGACGTGATCCCACAGCTCGTGGTGCAGACCGCGCGGGTTATCGCGGAAGAACATGTAGTCGCCCCACTCCTCGTCGGTGCAACTGCTCGGGTCCAGTGGGCGCGGGATGTGCGCCTGGCCGGATGCATGGAATTCCTCTTCGGAGCGCAGTTCGCCGCAGTGAGGACAGAAGATATGCAACATAGGGATTTCTCCTGTTAGTGGGCGACTGCTGCAGCGCCGTGTTCGTCGATCAACGCACCGCTGTGGAAACGGTCGATGGAGAAAGGTGCGGCCAGTGGGTGCATTTCACCCTTGGCCAGGCTTGCGGCAAATACGTTGCCCGAGCCAGGTGTAGCCTTGAAGCCACCGGTGCCCCAACCGCAGTTGAAGAACATGTTCGGTACCGGGGTTTTCGAAATGATCGGGCAGGCATCCGGCGTGGTGTCGACGATGCCGCCCCACTGACGGTTCATGCGTACCCGCGACAGCACCGGGAACATCTCGACGATGGCCTGGATGGTGTGTTCGATCACCGGGTACGAACCACGCTGGCCGTAGCCGTTGTAGCCGTCGATACCGGCGCCGATCACCAGGTCGCCCTTGTCGGACTGGCTGATGTAACCGTGCACGGCGTTGGACATGATCACGCTGTCGATAATCGGCTTGATCGGCTCGGACACCAGCGCTTGCAGCGGGTGGGATTCGATCGGCAGGCGGAAACCGGCGAGCTTGGCCATGTGCCCGGAGTTACCGGCGGTCACGACGCCGACGCGCTTGGCGCCGATGAAGCCCTTGTTGGTTTCAACGCCGATGCACACGCCGTTTTCCTTGCGGAAACCGATCACTTCGGTCTGCTGGATCAGGTCCACGCCCAATGCATCGGCGGCCCGGGCAAAGCCCCAGGCCACGGCATCGTGACGGGCCACGCCGCCGCGACGCTGGACGGTGGCGCCCATCACCGGGTAGCGAGTGTTCTTGGAGCAGTCGAGGTACGGAATCTCGTCGGCAACCTGCTTGGCATCGAGCAGTTCACCGTCCACGCCATTGAGGCGGTTGGCGCTGACCCGACGCTCGGAATCACGGATGTCCTGCAGGGTGTGGCACAGGTTGTAGACGCCACGCTGGGAGAACATCACGTTGTAGTTGAGGTCCTGGGACAGGCCTTCCCACAGTTTCATCGCGTGTTCGTACAGGTGCGCCGACTCGTCCCACAGGTAGTTGGAGCGAACGATGGTGGTGTTGCGCGCGGTGTTACCGCCGCCCAGCCAGCCTTTCTCGACCACGGCCACGTTGGTGATGCCGTGTTCCTTGGCCAGGTAGTAGGCCGTGGCCAGACCATGCCCGCCACCACCGACGATGACCACGTCGTAGACCTTTTTAGGGGTCGGCGTGCGCCACATTTTCTGCCAGTTTTCATGATGGCTGAGAGAGTGTTTGAAGAGGCCGAAGCCCGAGTAGCGTTGCATAGTCATTTACTCCAAAACCGCACTCAGCGATAAACCGGGAAGTCCGCGCACAGGGCTGCCACTTGCTCGGCGACATTGGCCTCGACATCGGCGTCGCCGAGGTTGTCGAGGATGTCGCAGATCCAGCCGGCCAGCGTGACGCACTGGGTCACCTTGAAGCCGCGAGTGGTGACCGCCGGGGTGCCGATGCGCAGGCCAGAGGTCACGAACGGCGACTGTGGATCGTTCGGGACAGCGTTCTTGTTCACAGTGATGTGGGCGCGACCGAGTGCTGCATCCGCCTCTTTGCCGGTGAGGCCCTGACGGATCAGGCTGACCAGGAACAGGTGGTTGTCGGTACCGCCGGACACTACATCGTAGCCGCGTTTGATAAACACGCCGGCCATGGCCTGGGCGTTGTCGATCACTTGCTGCTGATAAGCCTTGAAGCCAGGCTCCAGCGCTTCCTTGAAGCACACCGCCTTACCGGCGATCACGTGCATCAGCGGGCCGCCCTGGGCACCGGGGAAAACTGCTGCGTTGAGCTTCTTCTCGATTTCTTCGTTGGACTTGGCCAGGATCAGGCCGCCACGCGGACCGCGCAGGGTCTTGTGGGTAGTGGTGGTGACCACATCGGCGTAAGGCAGCGGGTTCGGGTACAGACCAGCGGCAACCAGACCGGCCACGTGGGCCATGTCGACGAACAGCAGCGCACCGACCTTGTCCGCGATCTGGCGGAAGCGCGGGAAGTCGAGGGTCTTGGAGTAGGCCGAGAAGCCAGCAACGATCATCTTCGGCTTGTGCTCGACGGCCAGACGCTCGACTTCGTCGTAATCGATCAGGCCGGTGTTGGTGTCGATGCCGTACTGCACGGCGTTGTACAACTTGCCCGAGGACGACACTTTGGCGCCGTGGGTCAGGTGACCGCCGTGGGCCAGGCTCATGCCGAGAATGGTGTCGCCGGCTTGCAGCAGGGCCAGGTACACGGCGCTGTTGGCCGAGGAGCCGGAGTGCGGCTGGACGTTGGCGTAATCGGCACCGAACAGTTGCTTGGCGCGCTCGATGGCCAGCGCCTCAACCTTGTCGACGTGTTCGCAGCCACCGTAGTAGCGCTTGCCCGGATAACCTTCGGCGTATTTGTTGGTCAGGCCACTGCCTTGCGCTTCCATGACGCGTTTGCTGGTGTAGTTCTCTGACGCGATCAGCTCGATGTGATCTTCCTGGCGTTGCTCCTCGGCATTCATCGCCGCCAGCAGTGCATCGTCGTAACCCTGGATCTTGTCTTGCTTGCTGAACATCGCGTCTCTCCCAGCGGCGGCGGTGCGCCATTCGTCTCGGTGAGGCACTGGCTTTTCGGCAGTGCCCTTTGGTAGCGATGGTATGACTGGCTTGGAGTCGTCAAATGCCTACGGGCGCCACGCAAAGGTGCGTTTACGACATGGCGGGAAATGGCAAGCCGCAAGCAAACCTCAAATCAGCCTGGATCCCTTGTGGGAGCGGGCTTGCTCGCGAATTCTGCGTATCAGTAAGTATTGAAGTGACTGACACCCCGCTTTCGCGAGCAAGCCCGCTCCCACAGGGTTATGCGAGCACCTGACGCAAAGTCAGCAAAGCGACGAAATGCGCGGGATACAGGGCATACGCCCAACGCCGCATCGGTGGTGGATTTACGCCCTTTGCGTGTCGCAACAAGAACAGCCCGAGCCATGGCGCAATCAGGCACGTGACGATGGCCGGAAACGCCGCGACATTGCCCAGGCGAGCGGCGTGATACAGCACCTGCCATTGATTGGCCGCCAGACAGACCAGCCCCGCCAATAGCGCGAAATACCAGGGTCGCTGAAGTACCAGCAGCAAGGCCAGCGGCAACAGAACGCCAAAGAAACCGAACATCAATCGCTGGGAGAAAAACCCCGCCAGCAGCAACGCACCGACGGCCAGCAGGCGCGGCGCAAGCACCGGCTGCTGCCAGCCACGAATCACCAGCAAGCCCAGCGCAAGGGTGGGCAACACGTTCAAGGTGTCGGGATTGTGAATATACATCCGGTAAGGAATTTCACTCACCGCGCTAAACAGCAACAACCAGCCCAGATAGCGCCATTGCCCACCGTCCACCACAACAGGCTTTCGTGACAGATTGGCCGCCATCGCCAGGCAGAACCACGGGAATGCCAGCCGCCCCGGCACATACAACAGATCGGCGGAATAACCGACATATCGCAGGTGATCGAGCACCATGCTTAAAAGCGCCAGCCACTTGAGCAGATCCAGTGCCCCGTCGCGCTGCTTTAAGTGCATGGCCTTGTGCATCGTCACGTGCATAATTGCCCTTCGACTGTGTATGTTCCCGACAGCGACATCCTGTGCGCTCCACCTGACGATCTTGGGTACAGTGCGCACCCTCATTGACCACGGGACGCTTCACCATAGGCATCTCGACCACGGAAGCAGGCCATGACCGACAAGAGCCAACAATTCGCCAGCGACAACTATTCCGGCATCTGCCCTGAAGCCTGGGCCGCCATGGAGCAGGCCAACCACGGCCACCAGCGCGCATACGGCGACGACGAGTGGACCGCCCGCGCCTCCGACGGATTCCGCAAACTGTTCGAAACCGACTGCGAAGTGTTTTTTGCCTTCAACGGCACCGCCGCCAACTCGCTGGCGCTGTCGTCGTTGTGCCAGAGTTACCACAGCGTGATCTGCTCGGAAACCGCCCACGTCGAAACCGACGAATGCGGCGCCCCGGAATTCTTCTCCAACGGCTCCAAACTGCTGATCGCCCGTACTGAAAACGGCAAGTTGACCCCGGAATCGATCCGCGAGGTCGCGCTCAAGCGCCAGGACATCCACTACCCGAAACCCCGTGTGGTGACCCTGACCCAGGCCACCGAAGTCGGCAGCGTCTACACCCCGGACGAAATCCGCGCCATCAGCGCCACCTGCAAGGAACTGGGCCTGAACCTGCACATGGACGGCGCACGATTCTCCAACGCCTGCGCCTTCCTCGGCTGCACCCCGGCTGACCTGACCTGGAAGGCCGGCGTCGACGTGCTGTGCTTCGGCGGCACGAAAAACGGCATGGCCGTGGGCGAGGCGATTCTGTTCTTCAACCACAAACTGGCCGAAGACTTCGATTACCGCTGCAAACAGGCCGGGCAGCTTGCTTCAAAAATGCGCTTCCTGTCGGCGCCGTGGGTCGGGATCCTGGAAAACGACGCCTGGCTCAAATACGCCAACCACGCCAACCACTGCGCGCAGTTGCTGGCCGAACTGGTCAGCGACATCCCCGGCGTGGAGCTGATGTTCCCCGTACAGGCCAACGGCGTGTTCCTGCAACTGTCGGAACCGGCCATCGCCGCACTGACCGCCAAGGGCTGGCGCTTCTACACCTTCATCGGCAACGGCGGCGCACGCTTCATGTGCTCGTGGGACACCGAGCAAGAGCGCGTGCGTGAATTGGCGAAGGACATTCGCGAAGTGATGTCTCACTAACCTCCCCCTGTAGGAGCGAGCCTGCTCGCGATGGGCGCTAACGAAAACGCGTGCTTTCTGGATAAACGCAGCGCCTTCAAGTCCATCGCGAGCAAGCTCGCTCCTACAAAAAGCCCCACAGCCTGACCGTTCGCACCTGAAGTCTTGGTCTACATTGTCTGTCGATCCGTACAGATAACAACAATCAGGAGCGTACGCATGTCATTGCAAGGCAAAACCCTGTTCATCACCGGCGCCAGCCGCGGCATTGGTCGCGAGATTGCGCTGCGGGCCGCACGCGACGGGGCCAACATTGTGATTGCGGCGAAAAGTGCGTCGCCACACCCCAAATTACCCGGCACGATTTTCAGCGTGGCCCAGGAAGTCGAAGCCGCAGGCGGCAAGGCACTGGCCCTGCAAGTGGATGTGCGCGATGAAGATGCCGTGCATCAGGCCCTGGCCCAGGCCAACGAACATTTCGGTGGCATCGATGCACTGATCAACAATGCCGGGGCGATCAAGCTCACCGGGGTTCAACATCTCGAACTCAAGCGCTTTGACCTGATGCACCAGATCAACACCCGCGCCGTATTGCTGTGCAGCCAGGCAGCGTTGCCGTACCTGAAGAAGTCCAGCGGCCATATCCTCAACCTCTCGCCGCCGCTGAACCTGGCCGCCAAGTGGTTCGCCCAATACAGCCCCTATACCGTGACCAAGTACGGTATGAGCATGCTGACCCTGGGCATGAGCGAGGAATTCAGGAATTACGGGATCAGCGTCAACTCGCTATGGCCACAGACGATGATCGCCACCGCTGCCATCGAGTTTCAGTTGGGGTCGAGGGAATCGTTCAAGCATGCGCGCCTGCCTGCGATCATGGCGGATGCGGCGCATGTGATTCTGAGCAGCGCAAACCGCAGCCTGACCGGGCGCTTGTTGATTGATGAGGAGATTCTGCGGGAAAGCGGTGTGACGGAGTTCGAACACTATCGGTTCGCGCCGGACAGCAACGACAAGCTGATGACCGACTTGTTTATCGACTAAACACCCTCCCCTGTAGGAGCGAGCCTGCTCGCGATGAACCTGAGAACACCGCGGGGGGTCAGGTTGTCAGCGTTATCGTTGACGTCCATCGCGAGCAGGCTCGCTCCTACAGGGACTATTGCGCAACCATTAGAATTCGATGCGCACGTCGCCTTTAGGCACGCTGCAGCACGAAAGAATGAACCCTTCAGCTTCATCTTCCTCGGTGATCCCGCCGTTGTGGTCCATTTCCACTTCACCACCCAGCTTCAACACCTTGCAGGTGCCGCAGATACCCATGCCGCACGCTTTCGGAATCATCAGGCCGACCTTGGCCGCCGCCGCATGCACGGTCTCGCCCGGGGCCACACGAATGCTCTTGCCGGACGCCGTGAACTCCACCTCGTGCAGATCCGCCACGTCGACTTCCGGTGCCTCGGCCGCTTGCTCGGCGTGTTCCACGGCGTCGGCGCGCGCCTCTGGCGGGGTCGCACCGAAGGATTCTTCGTGATAACGCGACATGTCGAAGCCAGCGGCTTCCAGCAAGCGCTTGACCGCATTCATATACGGTGTCGGGCCGCAGCAGAACACTTCGCGCTCAAGGAAGTCCGGCGCCATCAATTCAAGCATTCTGTGGTTCAGGTAACCGCGATAACCGGCCCAGGGCTCACCCATACCGTGCTTCTCGCAGATCAGGTGCAGGCTGAAGTTGTCGATCCGCGACGCCATGTGTTCCAGCTCACGGTGGTAAATGATGTCCTTGGGCGAACGGGCGCTGTGGATAAACACCATGTCGACATTGCCGTTGGTGTCGTAGAACCAGCGCGCCATGGACATGACCGGCGTGATACCGACGCCGCCGCTGAGGTAAAGCACCTTTGGCGCGGTGAAGTCCATGGCATTGAACAGCCCGACCGGTCCGTGCACCGCCAGCTCCTGGCCTTCGTGCAGAGTGTCGTGCAGCCAGTTGGAGACCTTGCCACCCGGTACGCGCTTGATGGTCACCGAAAAGCTGTACGGCACCGATGGCGAGCTGGAAATGGTGTACGAACGCATGATCGGCTGGCCTTCAATCTCCAGCTCCAGGGTGACAAACTGCCCCGGTTTGAAGAAGAACATGATCGGCTGATCGGCCATGAAGCAGAAGGTGCGCACATCCCAGGTTTCCTGGATGACTTTGACGCAACGGACGATGTGCCGACCATTGGCCCAGGTCTGGGTGGTTACCGGATTCAGGAAACTATTGGACATGCTGATCTCCACGGCCGACTGCCGGCCTTCATGTTGGCGATTCTGCGTATAGCGCAGATCACCCATTTACCTATCTGCGACATTGACATGCTTATCGCGACCAGCCCCCAACGACTGGGGCTTGCGCGTCGGGAACAGATTGCACCATGTCGCCCATGGATAAGGTTCTGGCCTGCGCCGGCCCCACACTCGCCCCATACCAAGACACATTCTTTACACCTTGCGTAGCAACCCTGATCAGCCACTTTCGCGGCCACGCAGATGGCCTTGAGGAAATACACGATGGACGTCACTACTACCCTGAGCCTGGGCGATCCGCTGGAACCCGCACGCAAGGCCACCGCGCAGATGCTGCAAGAGCGCGAGCGCACGTTCTCGCTGCCGCAGCCGTTTTACTCCGACGAGCGCCTGTTTGATATCGACATGCAGGAAATCTTTCAGAAAGAGTGGTTGATCGCCGGCATGACCTGCGAGATCCCTACCAAGGGCAACTACCTGACCCTGCAGATCGGCAAGAACCCGATCATCGTGATCCGTGGCGCCGAAGGCGTGGTGCACGCGTTCCACAACGTCTGCCGCCACCGTGGCTCGCGCCTGTGCACCAGCGACAAGGGCAAGGTCGCCAAGCTGGTTTGCCACTATCACCAGTGGACCTACGAACTCGACGGCCGCCTGCTGTTCGCCGGCACCGAAATGGGCGCCGACTTCGACATGAACCAGTACGGCCTCAAGCCGGTGAACGTGAAGACCGCCGGCGGCTACATCTTCATCAGCCTGGCGGAGAACCCGCCGGCCATCGATGACTTCCTGTCGACGCTCAACCACTACATGGAACCGTACGACATGGAGAACACCAAGGTGGCGGTGCAAACCACCTTGATGGAAAAGGCCAACTGGAAACTGGTGCTGGAAAACAACCGCGAGTGCTACCACTGCAACGCGTCGCACCCGGAACTGCTGAAAACCCTGCTGGAGTGGGACGACGTCACCGACCCGCGCGCCGACCAGGCCTTCAAGGACCACGTAGCTGCCTCCGCCGCTGCCTGGGAAGCCGAGAAGATCCCTTACGCCCACGCCAGCTTCGGCCTGCGCAACCGCATCGTGCGCATGCCGCTGCTCAAGGGCACCGTGTCGATGACCATGGACGGCAAGCAGGGCTGTGCCAAGCTGATGGGCCGCATCAAGAACCCGGACCTGGGCTCGATGCGCATCCTGCACCTGCCGCACTCCTGGAACCACTGCATGGGCGACCACATCATCGTGTTCACCGTGTGGCCGATCAGCGCTCAGGAAACCATGGTCACCACCAAGTGGATCGTGCACAAGGACGCGGTCGAAGGCGTGGACTACGACGTGGAGCGCATGCGCCAGGTCTGGGACGCCACCAACGACCAGGACCGTCGCCTGGCCGAAGAAAACCAGCGCGGCATCAACTCCACCGCGTACCAGCCTGGTCCGTACTCCAAGACCTATGAGTTCGGTGTGGTGAACTTTGTGGATTGGTACAGCGAGCGCCTGCTGAGCAACTTGGGTGCCGAGCCTGCGCCTTACCTCAAAGGGGTTCCGGTTCAAGGCTAAAGCATGCCCCTGTAGGAACGAGCTTGCTCGCGAAAAATCCAGGGGCACCGCTGGTCATCTGTCTTTTCGCGTCATCGTTCACGACCATCGCGAGCAAGCTCGCTCCTACAAGGGGCTTGCTCGCAACAGGTTTTCTCCCCGCTACACATTCCTCTAACTTTAGAACTGTACGAAATATGATCTATTTCGTTCAGAGCTATGCTGCGCACGCCTCCCAGCCTTCCGCAAACAAGTTATCCACATCTCCACCCACAGCTATTGGGGACAACTGTGGAAAGACTGCAAAATCTCTTCACAAAAACCAAAGAAAAAACGTGACTTATCCAGAAGCATGCTTCCACTGGCGCGCTGGTCATTTTTTAACCAGAAGCCTGAAAGTCACGTACTGCAAGGCTTTCAGAGGATGGCAAACACCTTATCCACAGAAGCGCCAACAGACTTTGGGGTTAACTTCGCAAGGGCTGTGGAAAACCGCCAAAACCCGCAGGAACTCGGCGTTTGCGCGGAGGTTCACGGCGCCAAACGGGCTTTTGATCATTTTATGATCAAAAGCCTACACGCCGCTGTTTATAAGGCCTGCAGCCGATAGCAAACATCTTATCCACAGAAGCGCCAACAGAGATTGGGGGCAAGTCTGCATCAGCAGCAGCACATATCCCCTTGAAAAAGCATGGAAAAACCACGAGCCAGGCTGGGTGTTTTTTGATCGACGCCATGCAAGGCTTGATTTGTATGGGGTGTAGCGAGGGGCGAACATGTTATCCACAGAACCACCAACAGGGATTGTGGGTAACCGTCCAAGCTGTTCAGACTCTATTGAGGCATGAGCGACCCGAATCGAGATCCAGGTTCAATTCAAAGTCTTTGAAGGCGCGCCATCCGAGTAATATCGACGGGACGTATTGTCCGTCCACCAACGACGGCGGGATGGTAAAGCCCGGGTAGTATTTGTAGCTGACCACCAAGGTGTCGCCTTGCAGGGCCAATACGCCGGTGAAGCGTTGAAAGTGCTTATTGTCGCCGGTGTAAACGTTCGAGCCTCCCGGTGTCAGCGCCTGCGCCACGCTGACGTGCCTGCCGGGCGACGCGGCCGTCAGGTAGTCGACATTTCCCGTATCGATGATGGCTTGCGTTGTCCGACGATCCAGCTGTGCGGCAACTACCAGCCGCTGGTTGAGATCCAGGCGGCTCAAGACAATTGGCGCATCACAGCGCCGGGCAGGCGGCGGATTAAGCTCCAGTGTTCTCCTGGTTATCTTCAAGCGCCCCAGCTTGCTGATCAGATCCAGCCCCAACAAATTATCCCGGTCGCTGACAAAGACCAGGACGTTCCTGAACTCACGGGTGCCGACTCTCAATGACCCGAGAATTCCCAACCTCGCGGCCAGGCCCCTTTCGCCATAAAACGTGCTGTAGCGATAATGAGCATCGGGCAACATCCTGATCCCCATCTGTTTCGCAGTTTCAATGTTGACCCGGGTTTGCGGTGCCCCCGTGTCCAGTACAAAACGCGCCGAGACACCGATGGCCGTTCCGACCTCGATAAATGGCAGCGATTGTTCAGCGATGTGGAAGTCATTGGCATACGGATGGAGCTGCAGCACCTCATGTCGCGCAGATCCCTTGACCGAGAAATTGCCAGCCCTCGTCAGAATAGCCAGTGATTCGCTGCCAAACATGGAGAACAGGGCATTCAGGTCGGCATCGACCGCAATCGCCCGGGCATGCTTGCCCTTGATGGCCAGATAGTATTCGGGGATTTGGTTGGCGGCCTTGGCTTCGAGCATTCTGGCCAGGACCGTCACTGAACAGCTGAGGTGCTTATCGGCATCCAGTACCTTGTCGCACTGCTGCCGTAGCTGCGCCAGGGACGCGTCGCGCCCCTGCCCGGTCTCCAGCCATTGATAAAAGTCCTGATCAGCCACGGGCACGTTTGCCGGGACAGCAGACAGCAAGCCGGTGGATATCCACAGGGTCGATGCAAAAAGCGCCGGAAGAGCGAAAGTCTTCATGTTCAAGCCAGTCATAAAAACCGGATTTCATGAGTCAGCGCTGAACGTCTGAAAACTCCCTAAAGCGTGTCGCACCCTTGATCAGCGCATAGAAAACTGTAGCTCATCGCCCTCGTCAACGTGGGACGAGGGCGCGTGGCGTTGTGGATAACCTTCGCTGGTTAGAACCCCCGCAGACTCAGGGCCTGTGCATAAGATAGGCGTCACCGGTGACGCGGATCATGGGATGAGGGGTGACCTGGCAGGTCTTGATGATCTCGAAACCGTGCCGCTCGTAAAAGCGCCGGGCGCCAGTGTTGGCGGCATAGTCGATCAGGCTCAGGCCATTGAGCCCCAGTTGGTCGGCACGTTCTTGAGCATGGGCGAGAAACTGCACGCCCAGGCCCCGGTTGCGCCAGCCCTCGTGCAGGGCAAGGCTGGAGATATAGAGCGTGTCGGGCACTTCCATGTCGGCGTAAGGCGCCAGTACCGGGTCGGTCGTCGGCACCGCCAGTGGATCGTGGCGCATCACGTAGCTGTGCATCATGCCAATGACCTGGCCACCGGCCTCGGCAATCAGGCAATTCTGGTAGGAGAAATCCACGTCGTCCCGGGCATACCGAATGGTGCCGACGTCCAACAGATCCTGGCCGGGCTCTGCGATCTGGCTCCAGATGTAGTCTGAAGCGCCTTCGGATGAAATCTGGAACAACCGCGCAATCTCACGCGCATCCGCGCGGACCGCCGAACGAAATTCAACAGCCATCGTTTCCTCACAATCTGGGGGGTTAACACAACCCAATGTGGGAGCGGGCTTGCTCGCGAAAGCGGTGTGTCAGGTAATCAGAATCTCGACTGACGCGACGCCTTCGCGAGCAAGCCCGCTCCCACAGTGGACTTGCGGTGACTATGTGATTAGCGGACCACACCCTCTTCAATCAGCAGCTTGAGGATCGCGTCTGCCCCCGCTTGCGCCGTAACGCCCTTGAGCACTTGCCCACCGCCACCGCTGGCCTTGGCCGTCGCGGCTTTCATGCGATCGGCGCCGCTCTTGGCCTTGATCACCTTCAGGCGCTTGGGCCGTGGCTTGGCCGGCTGCAGGGTGGCGACCGCGAGCAGTTCATCGTCGATGACCTCGACGTCCTGTGCTTGCAGCACGCCGCGTCGGGCCGGGCCGTAGGCACTCTGCCGTGGCTTGGGCGCGGCGTTATCCACAGTTGCCAGGAACGGCAAGCGAACCTTCAAGCGACGACGCTGACCACGCGGCAACGCTTGCAGCACCAGCGCCGAACCGCCATCGATGGACTCGACTTGCGCCAACCCCACCACCAGCGGCCAGCCCAGGTTTTCAGCGAGGAGGAATGGCAACATGCCCGATCCTTCGCCGGTTTCCGCCTGACTGCCGGTCAACACCACCTGGGCCCCGGCATCGCGCAGATAATCGGTCAGCGCCGGCAGTGCGTCGGCGCCTTGTGGTTGTTCCAGCACGTGCAGTTGTTCCAGGCCCATGCCCAGATACGCGCGCAATGCAGGCTCGGTGATGTCGCCGGCATGCAGCACCTGCAAGTTATCCCCAGCCAATTGCAGGCCCAGTTCCACCGCCCGCGCATCCTGTTCCGCGCGACGCGGTCGACCGGACGTCGGGTGGGCGCCGATGGACACCAGGCTGATGATTTTCGTGCTCATAACCCTTTCCTTCCCTTAAGCCGCATCGCGCTTGGCGTCGTTGCGGTAAGCCGCTACCGCATCGATCAAGGCTTGAAGAATCTCCGCGCTCTCGCCGATCACCGAGAGGTCCGCACGCTTGATCATGTCGCAACCAGGGTCGAGGTTGATCGCCACCACCTTGTCGCAGGCACCAATGCCTTGCAGGTGCTGGATCGCTCCGGAAATCCCCACCGCCACATAGACCCGCGCGGTGACCCAGGTGCCGGATGCCCCGACCTGACGGTCGCGGGCCATGAACCCATCGTCCACCGCCACCCGCGATGCGCCTTCGGTCGCGCCGAGGGCTTCGGCGGTCCTGTGGAAAAGTCCCCAGTCCTTGACCCCGTTGCCGCCGGAGAAAATGAATTCGGCTTCGGCCATGGGGATGGCCGCCGGATCGACTGCCACCGCACCCAGGTCTTCGATCCGCGACAGGCTGCGGGCCACGGTTGTGGATAACTCCACGGGCAGCGCTTCGTGACGGGTTTCGCTGACCGGTTCGGCGCACTCGGCAGCCGCCAGGATCAGTCGCGCCAGTGGACGGGCAAGGTCTTGCAGACCCGCGCCGGCGCGGCCGATGCACTCCTGATCCTTGACCTGCCAGACCCGCGTGGCCGGGCGTTCGCCCAGTGCGGCAGCAAAGCGCCGCCCCAGCTCGCCGCCACCGCTGCGGCTGTCCGGCAGCAACCAGTGACGCGGGCTGAACTGGTTATCCACAGCCCGCAGGCCCTGGACCCGTTGTTCCTGTGCATAACCGCTGAATTCGTCACCTTCCAGTACCAGCAAGCGGTCAACGCCCGCCGTGGCGAAAGCGCTTTCCTTGTGCTCGCCGAACACCACGGCCAATACAGCGCCGTCCTTGCCGGCCAGTTGATGGGCCAGGCCCAGCAGATCGCGGTCGTGACTGCTCAAGCGACCGCCGACCATGTCCGGCACCACGCTGATGTAAAACGCGGGTGCAGTCACTTGATGCAGCGGCAACTGCACTTCAACCGCGGCCGAACGTTTAGTCGTCCCGCCTTGCTGAGCGCCACTGCGGTCGATCCGTTTGATCCCATTGGGACCGATAAAACCGATCCCGTGAGGATTCTTGCGGATGACACCGTTCGGTCCCATCCAGCTGTGTTGCGCTGGCTGCATGGCCGCGTGCAGCGGGTGCAGACGGTTGCGGGCGATCCATTCGGCGCGAGGGTCGCGGCGGATAATGTCACTCATCAATGCACCTCCGCAGGTTCACGTTTGGCCGGTGCCGAAGGCTTTCCCGGCGCGGCGTCTTCGAGCAACGCATCAGCCACCAGTTCGGCGATGTCCTTGATCAGAGGACGTGGTTCGACCACGCCTTCAAGCATCGCGGTGCACTGTGGACAACCCACGGCCACCAGTTCGGCGCCGGTTTCGCGGATGTCTTCCATGCGCATGTCGGGAATGCGCTGCTTGCCGGGAATGTCGGTGATCGGCGCGCCGCCACCACCGCCGCAGCAGCGGGAGCGGAAGCCGGAGCGCTGCATTTCTTTCACTTCAATCCCGAGCGCACGCAGTACCTGGCGCGGTGCCTCGTATTCGCCGTTGTAACGGCCGAGGTAGCACGGATCGTGATAGGTCACGCTATCGCCTTTGTGCTGGCCAAGATTGAGCGCGCCAGCATCGATGATTTCCGCCATGTAGGTGCTGTGGTGCTGCACCAGGTAGTTACCATCGAAGGCGCCGTACTCGTTTTTCAGCACGTGGAAACTGTGCGGATCGCAGGTGACGATACGGTTGAAACTGTATTTGGCCAGGGTCTGGATGTTGCGCTTGGCCAACAGCTGGAAGGTTGCTTCGTCGCCCAGGCGCCGGGCCACGTCACCGCTGTCGCGCTCTTCGAGGCCGAGCACGGCGAAGTCGATTTTCGCCGCTTTGAGCACTTTGACGAAGGCGCGCAGGGTGCGCTGGTTACGCATGTCGAAGGCGCCATCGCCGACCCAGAACAGCACGTCGGTGGATTTCTTTTCGCTAAGCAGGTTGAGGTTCAGGTCCGCCGCCCAGTTCATTCGCCCGCCCGGCGCGAAACCGCCAGGGTTGTCGGTGGCGATCAGGTTTTCCAGGACTTCGGCACCCTTGTTCGGGGTCGCGCCTTTTTCCAGGGTCAGATGACGGCGCATGTCGACGATGGCATCGACGTGCTCGATCATCATCGGGCATTCCTCGACGCAAGCGCGGCAGGTGGTGCACGACCACAACGTTTCGGCATCTACCAGACCGTTGACAATGGGCTGATGCGGATTGCCCGCGTGTTCGCCAATGGCTTTGCCTGGGTACGGGCTGCCGGCGAACTTGGCATCGGTGCCACCGGCCAGGCCGACGACCATGTCCTGAATCAGTTTTTTCGGGTTCAGTGGCTGACCGGCGGCGAAGGCCGGGCACGCTGCTTCGCATTTACCGCACTGCACGCAGGCGTCGAAGCCGAGCAACTGGTTCCAGGTGAAATCCTTGGGTTTTTCCACACCCAGTGGCGCGGTCAGGTCGCTAAGATCCAGCGGTTTCAACCCCGTGGAACGACCACCGCCAAAGCGTTCGGCGCGGCGGTGCCAAGCCAGGTGCAGGGCACCGGCAAAGGCGTGTTTCATCGGCCCGCCCCAGGTCATGCCGAAGAACAATTCCGACACGCCCCACAACACGCCAACCCCGAGAATCGCCGCCAACAGCCAGCCACCGAAATTTTCCGGCAGGATGCCCGCCACCGGCAGGGTCAACAGGAAGAACGAGGCCGAAAACGCCAACAGGCTTTTCGGCAGGCGCATCCACGGGCCTTTCGACAGGCGCGACGGCGGATTGCGCCGACGCAGGTAAACGAAGATCGCACCAACGAACATCACCGCCGACATCAGCAGCAACGCATAGCCGAGGAAGCGGTTATGCAGGCCGAAACCATGCACCAGAATCGCCAGCACGATGGACGCCACCGCACCGCCAGCCGTGGCGACGTGGGTGTTGGCAATGTATTTGTCCCGCGCTACCACATGGTGCAAGTCGACCATGTAACGCTTGGGCATGGCGAACAGGCCGCCGATCAGGTCGACCTTGGAGGCTCGGCCCCGGCGCCACATGGCCACCCGCCGCAACGCGCCCAGGACACCAAGGCCCAGGGCGGCGAACAACAGGATTGGAAGAAGGGTGTTCAACATGGTGAAGCTCCCAAAGACCTCGGGGTCTCATGTGGGAGCGGGCTTGCTCGCGAATCAGGCGACGCGGTGTATCAGGTGTACCGCGTTTTCGTTCTTCGCGAGCAAGCCCGCTCCCACATTGGTTCGGTGTGGTTTTAGAAATCCTTGCACAGCCGCAACGCGTCGTAGATCGCCGCGTGCACGTTACGCTGGGCCACGCAGTCGCCGATGCGGAACAGAAGGTAGCCGTCGCCGCTCTGTTCCAGGCAAGGTTGCGGCTTGATCGCGAACAAGGCTTCGACGTCGATCTGGCCTTTGTTGCGCGAGCCTTCCTTCAGCGCGTAGTAGATTTCTTCGTCCGGACGCACGCCGTTTTCCACGACCACCTGGTCAACCACCCGCTCCTCTTTGGCGCCGGTGTATTCGTTTTCCAGTACCGCTACGAGCTTGTCGCCTTCGCGGTAGACCTTCTCCAGCATCATGTCGCCGGTCATGATCACTTCTTTCGGGTACATGCTGCGGTAGTAAGTCGGGAACGACGTACCGCCAATCGCCACACCAGGCTTGATGTCGTCGGTGACGATCTCGACCTGACTGCCCTTGTCGGCGAGGAAGTCGGCGGTCGACATGCCGGTGAACTCGCAAATGGTGTCGTAGACCAGCACGTTCTTGCCCGGTGCCACCTTGCCGTCGAGGATGTCCCAGCTGCTGACCACCAGGCCTTCAGCCGCGCCCCAGTGTTCGTTCTGCTCGATGAACGGATGACCGCCGACGGCCAGCACCACCACGTCCGGACGCAGGTCCATGATGGTTGGCGCGTCAGCCGCGGTGCCCAGGCGCAGGTCGACTTTCAACCGCGCCAGTTCCAGTTGATACCAGCGGGTGATACCGGCGATCTGGTCCCGTTGCGGGGCTTTCGATGCGGTGGTGATCTGCCCGCCGATGAATTCCTTTTTCTCGAACAGGGTCACGTCGTGGCCACGCTCGGCGGCCACGCGGGCGGCTTCCATCCCGGCGGGACCGGCGCCGACCACCACCACCTTGCGTTTCACGCCAGTGGTTTTTTCGATGATGTGCGGCAAGCCCATGTATTCACGAGAAGTCGCGGCGTTCTGAATGCACAGCACATCCAGACCCTGATACTGACGGTCGATGCAGTAGTTGGCACCGACGCATTGTTTGATCTGGTCGATCTGGCCCATTTTGATCTTGGCGATCAGGTGTGGGTCGGCGATGTGCGCGCGGGTCATGCCGACCATGTCGACGTAACCGCCTTCCAGGATACGTGTGGCCTGGTTAGGGTCCTTGATGTTCTGCGCGTGCAGCACTGGAACCTTGACCACTTCCTTGATGCCGGCAGCCAGATGCAGGAACGGCTCCGGCGGATAACTCATGTTCGGAATCACGTTGGCCAGGGTGTTGTGGGTGTCGCAACCCGAACCCACGACGCCAATGAAGTCGAGCATGCCGGTATCGTCGTAATACTTGGCGATCTGCTTCATGTCTTCGTGGGAAAGACCATCCGGGTGGAACTCGTCACCGCAGATGCGCATGCCCACGCAGAAATCGTCACCAACCTCGGCGCGCACGGCCTTGAGCACTTCCAGACCGAACTTCATGCGGCCTTCGAAGGTGCCGCCCCATTCGTCGGTACGCTTGTTGACCCGTGGGCTCCAGAACTGGTCGATCATGTGCTGGTGCACCGCCGACAGTTCGACACCGTCCAGGCCACCGGCCTTGGCGCGGCGGGCCGCTTGAGCGTAGTTGCCGATCACCCGCCAGATCTCTTCCGGCTCGATGGTTTTGCAAGTGGCACGGTGCACCGGCTCGCGCACGCCTGACGGCGACATCAGCGTCGGCCAGTTGAAACCGTCCCAACGCGAGCGACGGCCCATGTGGGTAATCTGGATCATGATCTTGGCGCCGTGCTTGTGCATGGCGTCGGCAAGATTCTGGAAGTGCGGAATGATGCGGTCGGTGGACAGGTTCACCGAACTCCACCATTCCTGCGGGCTGTCGATGGCCACCACGGACGAACCGCCACAAATCGCCAGGCCGATACCGCCCTTGGCTTTCTCTTCGTAATACTTGACGTACCGGTCGGTGGTCATGCCGCCGTCGGTGGCATAGACCTCGGCGTGCGCGGTGCTGAGCACGCGGTTGCGGATGGTCAGTTTGCCGATCTGGATCGGCTGGAACATTGCTTCGAAAGCCATGGCGGGTTCCTCGACTTACAACGGCTTGACGGTGAACAAGCCGTCTTCGTGGCCCTCTTCGGAGCCACCGTAGACTTGTTCGGCCACGGTGCGGATCTTGCTGCCGCGAGCGGCGAGGATCTGATCCATGGCCCCTGCAAACCAGCCAGTGAACATGTAGTCGACCTTGCGCCCGACCTTGCCGTACACGTAGACAAATGCCGAGTGTTCGAGCTTGACGCTGGCGGTGCCTTTGTCGAGGTCGATGTCCTGGATCTTGAACAGGCCCCAGCCGCGCTGCGACAGGCGCTTCATGTAGTGCTCGAACACCGCGACGCCTTCCAGGCCGTGGCATTCGGCTTCTTTTTCACACCAGTGCCAGGCGGACTTGTAGCCGGCCTTGTAGAGGATTTCGGCATAGGCTTCAGCGCCCAGCACTTCCTCGATGCCCATGTGGTTGTTGACGAAGAAATGGCGCGGCACGTACAGCATCGGCAGGGCGTCGGAGGTCCAGACACCGGTTTCGCTGTCGACTTCGATTGGCAATTGCGGGGCGATCTTGGCCATGGAAACTTAACTCCAGAAAAATTTTGGTGTTGCCCCCGGCGCGGGCGGCCGGGGGAAAGGATTCAGAGGTGCAGCGGCTTATTCGCCCCAGACATCTTTCAAGACGTTGACCCAGTTCTCGCCCATGATCTTGCGTACCACGCGCTCGGAGTGGCCGCGCTTGAGCAGGGTCTCGGTCAGGTTCGGGAACTCGCCCACGGTGCGGATGCCCAGCGGGTTGATGATCTTGCCGAAGCTGGTCAGGCGGCGGGCGTAGCCCTTGTCGTGGGTCAGGTATTCGAAGAAGTCCTGGCCATGGCCCTGGGTGAAGTCGGTGCCGATGCCGATGGCGTCTTCGCCGACGATGTTCATCACGTACTCGATGGCTTCGGCGTAGTCGTCGATGGTCGAATCGATGCCCTTGGCCAGGAACGGCGCGAACATGGTCACGCCGACAAAGCCGCCGTGGTCGGCGATGAACTTCAGTTCTTCATCGGACTTGTTGCGCGGGTGCTCCTTGAGCCCCGATGGCAGGCAGTGGGAGTAGCAGACCGGTTTCTTCGACTCGAGGATGACTTCTTCGGAAGTCTTGGAACCGACGTGGGACAGGTCGCACATCACACCAACGCGGTTCATCTCGGCGACGATTTCGCGACCAAAGCCCGACAGGCCGCCGTCACGCTCGTAACAGCCGGTGCCCACCAGGTTCTGGGTGTTGTAGCACATCTGCACAATGCCGACGCCCAGCTGCTTGAAGACCTCGACATAGCCGATCTGGTCTTCGAAGGCGTGAGCGTTCTGGAAGCCGAACAGGATGCCGGTCTTGCCCTGCTCCTTGGCTTTACGGATGTCGGCGGTGGTGCGCACCGGGATCACCAGGTCGCTGTTCTCGCGAATCAGCTTCTGGCTCGCGGCGATGTTGTTGACGGTGGCCTGAAAGCCCTCCCACACCGACACGGTGCAGTTAGCCGCCGTCAGACCGCCCTTGCGCATGTCTTCGAACAGTTCACGGTTCCACTTGGCGATAATCAGCCCGTCGATAACGATGCTGTCGGCGTGCAATTCGGCTGGGCTCATCAGGCTGTCCCCTTGTTAGCGATTCATGCGCCGAATCGTGTGCCGGCGCTTTGGGGCCAGCATATGCCTCGGTGCAGGGGCAGCCGGGTGCAAAAACGACAGGGGGTTTGCCGAAAGCGTCAATCCGCGACAAAGGGTCGTCGCCAGGCACAATCATCGACCTGTTCAAGGCCCCTGGCTTGGGCCAGAATTCGCCGCATCACTGGATGCTTCACTGGACAAGAGCGGCGACGATAATGAAATCGATCATTCTGGCAATGGCACTGATTGCGACCGGCGTACACGCAGCGGAGGTGGCCGACGACAACCCCTGCGACAAAGTCGAAAACGACATCCAGACCCTCGAGTGCTCGGCCTTCAGCAAAACCTCCGCCGAAGACCTGCTCAAGGAAAACCTCCAGGGCCTGACCGAGCGCATGCAGTCGCAGTACGGCAAAAACCCGTCGCAACTGGCCGACATCACCGCCAAGATCAAAGCCGCCCAACAGCAATGGCTGAAGACCCGCGACGCAGACTGCGCCGTCGAAGCCTTCCCGGCCACCAGTGGCAGCAAGGCGCTCACCATTGCCCAGAACGATTGCATTGCACGGATGAGCGACGAGCGGTCGGAGTTTTTGGAGTCGATTGGGCAGGAGTGATCCGTTCCCCAGCCAGCTTGAGCTGTAAGCTGCACACCCTCTGTCACTAATGGGATTGAACATGAAAGTCTGCGGCATCGAAATCAAAGGCAGCGAAGCGATCATCGCCGTGGCCACGCTGGACGGTCAGGCGCTGAGCCATGTCGCGCTCGCCACCAAGAAAATTGCCCTGGACGATGATGACGAAGCTGCCAACGTCAAAGTGTTTGCCGCTCAGGTCGCTTCGTTTGTCCGTGAGAATTCCATCGACCGCATTGCGATCAAGAAACGCAGCAAGAAAGGCGAGTTCGCTGGCGGGCCAACGACCTTCAAGATCGAGGGGGTTTTCCAGTTGTTGGAGAATTGCGAGGTGACCTTGCTGTCGCCGCAGACCATCAATGCCCAAGCCAAAAAGCACAATTTCGAGCTGCCGGGGACGCTGAACAAGTATCAGCATGAGGCGTACAAGGCGGCATGTTCGGCGTTACTGAAGAAGTAACCGCCCCTCCAGACACTGGTGATCAAATGTGGGAGCGGGCTTGCTCGCGAATGCAGTCTGTCAGCTGACATCTGTGCCGATTGACACACCGCTTTCGCGAGCAAGCCCGCTCCCACAGGTTTCTCGGGGGTTTATGCCTTGGCGGTGCGTCGATCCTCCCGCGGGCACCGCTCATACTTCGCTCGATAACTGCGGGTGAAATACGACGGCGATTCAAACCCGCAGGCAATGCTCACTTCCAGCACGCTCATGTCGGTCTGGCGTAGCAACTGCCGGGCCTTTTCCAGCCTTAATCGCAGGTAGAAATTGCTCGGCGTGTCGTTCAGGTGCAGGCGAAACAGGCGCTCCAGCTGCCGCCGCGTCACCTTGATCGATTCCGCCAGTTCCAGCGTGCTCAGTGGCGGTTCACTGTGCTGCTCCATCTCGCCGATCACGTGAACCAGCTTCTTGTTGCTGATGCCATAACGGGTGGCGACTTCCATGCGCTGATGGTCTTTGCGCGGGCGGATGCGGCCAAGCACGAATTGCTCGCTGACCTGGATCGCCAGCTCCGGGCCATGGGCCTGGGCGATCAGATCCAGCATTAAATCAATAGAGGCGGTGCCGCCAGCAGAGGTGATGCGACGGCGGTCGATCTCGAACAGTTCCTGGGTGACGCTGAGCTGTGGATAAGATTCCTTGAACGCGTCGATGGCTTCCCAGTGCAGGGTCAGGCGATGGCCGTCGAGCAAACCCGCCTCGGCGAGGATGAAGCTGCCGGTGTCGATGCCGCCGAGGGTCACGCCTTCGTGGTCCAGACGGCGCAGCCAGTGTTCCAGCGCCGGGGTGGTGAATTTCAGGGGCTCGAACCCGGCGACCACCAGCAGCGTCACGCCTTTTTTCAACGGCTCCAGCGCCGCATCGGCGTTGACCGACATGCCGTTGCTCGCCAGCACCGCCCCGCCGTCGGCGCTCAGCACATGCCAGCGATACAGCTCGCCACGAAAGCGATTGGCCACCCGCAACGGCTCGATGGCCGAGATAAATCCGATGGCCGAGAAACCCGGCATCAACAAGAAGTAGAAATCCTGGGACATGGAGCGCACTCGCTTAGCAGGTAACAAGAGGCCAGGTAACGAGAGGGCGGGCAGCGTAGGGATGTTGATACGCCAGTTGCGAGCGGCATTCAAGAGCACAGGTCGCTGCAGTGCAAGAGTCGGTCGCCGCAGTGCGCTTTCATGGGCGCTTAGCTGCGTAACTTGGCATCACCGGCGCATCAGACACCGGAACTCACAATAAACGAACTGCCGAGGAACCCGAGATGAAACGACTGATCAGCAGCTGTGTTCTTGCACTCAGTGGTACCGCTTTGCTGAGCGCCAGTGTCATGGCCGCCGAACCCGCCGCGTGCCAGAACGTGCGCATGGGTGTAGTGAACTGGACCGACGTGATCGCCACCAGTGCCATGACCCAGGTATTGCTCGACGGCCTCGGCTACAGCACCAAACAGACCAGCGCCTCCCAGCAAATCATCTTCGCCGGGATCCGCGACCAGCGTCTGGATCTGTTCCTCGGCTACTGGAACCCGCTGATGACCCAGACCATCACCCCGTTCGTCGACGCCAAACAGGTCAAGGTGCTTGATACGCCAAGCCTGCAGGACGCCCGCGCGACCCTCGCCGTGCCGACCTACCTCGCCGACAAGGGCCTGAAAACCTTCGCTGACATCGCCAAATTCGAAAAAGAACTGGGCGGCAAGATCTACGGCATCGAGCCTGGCTCGGGCGCCAACACCCAGATCAAGGCGATGATCTCCAAGAACCAGTTCGGCCTCGGCAAGTTCCAGCTGGTCGAATCCAGCGAAGCCGGCATGCTCGCCGCGGTGGATCGCGCCGTGCGTCGCAACGAAGCCGTGGTGTTCTTCGGCTGGGCGCCGCACCCAATGAACGTCAACGTGAAAATGACCTACCTCACCGGCAGCGATAACGCCCTCGGCCCGAACGAAGGCAAGGCCACCGTATGGACCGTCACCGCACCGACCTACGCCGAACAGTGCCCGAACATCGGTCGCCTGCTGAGCAACCTGACGTTCACCGCCGAAGACGAGAGCCGGATGATGCAGCCGCTGCTGGATCACAAGGACGCTTTCGAGTCGGCCAAACAATGGATCAAGGATCACCCGCAGGACAAAAAACGCTGGCTTGAAGGCGTCACCACCTTCGATGGCAAACCGGCCGCTGAAAACCTGCAACTGACCAGTAAATAAACCGAATGAACCACCGACTCGCAGCCCCAACGGGCTGCGAACGGGATCACCACGCCTGGCCAAAACCAAAAACTCGCCTGTAAGGAACCGCCAAATGAACCACGACGTCATCATCACCTGCGCACTCACCGGTGCTGGCGACACGACCGCCAAGAGCCCACACGTGCCGGTCACCCCGAAACAAATCGCGGCTGCCGCCGTGGAAGCCGCCAAGGCCGGTGCCACCGTGGTTCACTGCCATGTGCGTGACCCGCAAACCGGCAAGTTCAGCCGTGACGTGGCGCTGTACCGTGAAGTGATGGAGCGCATCCGCGAAGCGGACGTGGACATCATCGTCAACCTCACCGCCGGCATGGGCGGCGACCTGGAAATCGGCGCGGGCGAGAACCCGATGGAATTCGGCCCGAACACCGATCTGGTCGGCCCGCTGACCCGCCTGGCCCACGTCGAAGAACTGCTGCCGGAAATCTGCACCCTCGACTGCGGCACCCTGAACTTCGGCGACGGCGACACCATTTACGTCTCCACCCCGGCCCAACTGCGCGCTGGCGCCAAACGCATCCAGGAACTGGGCGTTAAAGCCGAGCTGGAAATTTTCGACACCGGCCACCTGTGGTTCGCCAAGCAGATGATCAAGGAAGGCCTGCTCGACAACCCGTTGTTCCAGCTGTGCCTGGGCATCCCTTGGGGCGCACCGGCGGACACCACCACCATGAAAGCCATGGTCGACAACCTACCGGCCGACGCGGTCTGGGCCGGTTTCGGTATCGGTCGCATGCAGATGCCGATGGCGGCACAAGCAGTGTTGCTCGGCGGCAACGTGCGGGTCGGGCTGGAAGACAACCTGTGGCTGGACAAGGGCGTACTGGCGACCAACGGCCAACTGGTCGAGCGCGCCACGGAAATCCTCAGCCGCCTCGGTGCCCGCGTCCTGACCCCGGCTGAAGGCCGAGCAAAAATGGGCCTGACCAAGCGCGGTTAATCACACCTACGCATACCCCTGTGGGAGCGGGCTTGCTCGCGAAGAGGCCGGTGCATCCGGCACATCTTCAGCGGTAGAACCACCGCTTTCGCGAGCAAGCCCGCTCCCACAAGAAATCTCTGAACTCTTTAGGACGTGACCATGAGCTTTATCACCGAAATCAAAACCTTCGCAGCGTTAGGCAGCGGTGTCATCGGCAGCGGCTGGGTATCCCGCGCCCTCGCCCATGGCCTGGATGTAGTGGCCTGGGACCCGGCCCCCGGTGCCGAAGCGGCCCTGCGCAAGCGTGTCGCCAACGCTTGGGGCGCACTGGAAAAACAAGGTTTGGCGCCGGGTGCATCGCAAGATCGCCTGCGTTTTGTCGCAACCATCGAAGAGTGCGTGCGCGATGCCGATTTCATCCAGGAGAGCGCCCCGGAACGGCTGGAGCTGAAACTGGACCTGCACAGCAAAATCAGCGCGGCAGCCAAGCCCAATGCGTTGATCGGCTCCAGCACCTCTGGCCTGTTGCCGAGCGAGTTCTACGAGAGCGCCACGCACCCGGAACGCTGTGTGGTCGGTCACCCGTTCAACCCGGTTTACCTGCTGCCACTGGTGGAAGTGGTCGGCGGTAAAAACACCGCCCCTGAAGCGGTGCAAGCGGCCATGAAGGTCTATGAATCCCTGGGGATGCGCCCGCTGCACGTGCGCAAGGAAGTGCCGGGTTTCATCGCCGACCGCCTGCTCGAAGCACTGTGGCGCGAGGCGCTGCACCTGGTCAACGACGGCGTGGCGACCACCGGCGAAATCGACGACGCCATCCGCTTCGGCGCGGGTTTGCGCTGGTCGTTCATGGGCACCTTCCTGACCTACACCCTGGCCGGCGGCGATGCCGGCATGCGTCACTTCATGGCGCAGTTCGGCCCGGCGTTGCAATTGCCGTGGACCTACCTGCCGGCGCCGGAGCTGACCGACAAACTGATCGATGATGTGGTCGATGGCACCAGCGATCAACTGGGTAAACACAGCATTTCGGCGCTGGAGCGCTATCGTGATGACTGCCTGCTGGCGGTGCTGGAGGCAGTGAAGACCACCAAAGAGAAGCATGGGATGGCCTTCAGCGAGTAAACCTCAAGCTAATGGGCCAGCAGGTCTGCCCCCTTCGCGAGCAAGCCCGCTCCCACATTTGATCGCAGGTGCCTGATACAACTCGGTCACCTGTGGGAGCGGGCTTGCTCGCGAAAGCGACGGTACCGTCACCACACATATTGGAAGTTAAACCATGCCCACCCTCACCACCTACCAAACCACCATCATCCCCGACTGGGTCGACTACAACGGCCACCTGCGCGACGCCTTCTACCTGCTGATTTTCAGCTACGCCACCGATGCCCTGATGGATCGCCTGGGCCTGGACAGCAATAGCCGCGAGGCCAGCGGCAACTCGCTGTTCACCCTCGAACTGCACCTCAATTACCTGCACGAGGTGAAGCTCGACGCCCAGGTCGAAGTGCACACCCAAATCATCGCCCACGACAACAAGCGCGTGCACCTCTATCACAGCCTGCATCTGGTGGGTGATGCCCGGGAACTGGCTGGCAATGAACAGATGCTGCTGCACGTGGACCTCGCCGGGCCGCGTTCGGCACCGTTCAGCGAGCAGTCCTTGAGCCAGCTGCAAGCCATCGTCGCCGAACAGGCGGACCTGCCAGCGCCCGAGTACATTGGCCGAGTGATCGCATTACCCCAAAAAAAATAACAAGGAGATCGCCATGAACACCGCCGCTGCCTTTGCCGACTTTCGTACCTATCCGTTGATCAGCGCGCTGACTGCCGTGCAGACCCTGGCGGACCGTGTTCTGGTGAAGTGGGCCGACAATCGCGTCAGCCCCTTCCACCATCAATGGCTGCGAGACAATTGCCCGTGCCCGCAGTGCGTCTACACCGTGACCCGCGAGCAAGTGCTGGAAATCGTCGATGTAGCTCAAGACTTGATCCCTGACCAAGTGCACATCGACACCGAAGGTTGCCTGTCGGTTGATTGGCAGGACGGCCACAGCAGCCGCTTCGACCCCGGCTGGCTGCGCGCCCACGCCTATGACGACGAGTCCCGCGCCGAGCGCCAGGCACGCAAGCCAAAAGCCAGGCTTTGGCACAGTAATTTGCAGTTGCCGGTATTCGAGTATCAGGCGCTGATGAACGACTCTGACGCCTTGTTGCAATGGTTGTTGGCGGTACGGGATGTCGGATTGACCCAAGTCCGTGGCGTGCCCACCGAACCCGGCTCTCTGAAGCTGATCGCCCAACGGATTTCCTTCATCCGCGAGAGCAATTTCGGCGTGCTGTTCAACGTGCAATCCAAGGCCGACGCCGACAGCAACGCCTACACCGCGTTCAACCTGCCGCTGCACAGCGATTTGCCAACCCGGGAGTTGCAACCGGGGCTGCAATTCCTGCATTGCCTGGTCAATGACGCCGAGGGTGGCGAGAGCATTTTTGTCGACGGCTTTGCCATTGCCGACGCCTTGCGCCGGGAAGACCCCGAATCTTTCAAAAGCCTCTGCGAAATCCCCGTGGAGTTTCGCAACAAGGACCGTCACAGCGACTACCGCTGCCTGGCACCGATCATTGCCCTGGATACGTTGGGGCAGGTGTCGGAAATCCGCATGGCCAACTTTCTGCGCGGACCCTTCGATGCATCGGTGGAGCAGATGCCCAAGTTGTATCAGGCCTACCGGCGCTTTATCGCGATGACCCGCGAGCCTCGATTCAGGTTGATGCAGCGGCTCAATCCCGGTGAGCTGTGGTGCTTCGACAACCGCCGCACCCTGCACGCCCGCAACGCCTTCGACCCCGCCACTGGGGCGCGGCATTTCCAGGGCTGCTATGTCGACCGGGATGAGTTGTTGTCGCGCATCCTCGTGTTACAGCGCTAGACCGCGTCATCGTTCTTCGCGAGCAAGCCCGCTCCCACATTTAACCGCGTTTCTCTGAAAGGACTCGGTCGAATGTGGGAGCGGGCTTGCTCGCGAAGACGGTATATCAATCAACACAAAATCCACTGATTCACAGGCAAAAAAAACCCCGATCAAGCCGTGACAGGATCGAGGCAGAGGGTACTGTTGAGGAGCTGCCGTGCGAGGGTGACCAAACCTTCGTGAAGCGAGCTGAGTCCAGTGTGCCCCCTCCTTTGGCCGGCAAGTTGCCCGAAAACGACCTGTTCATAGCCAATGCTGCCATTGCGACAATTCGCCCTTGCCGACACCCGGCACCCCTACCAGAATCGAACCAAGACACCGTTCCCTGAAGAAGGATTGCGTCATGATGCACGCCGATTTGATAGACCAGGAAGACCTGTTGGGCCAGCTCAAGTCGTTGGGCTTCGAGGTGCCCACCGGCGCCACCGCCGAGCAAGCCTGCGAGTGTGCGGTACGAGGTTTGAACGATGTACGGGCGATGACCCTGCGGACCATGGTCAAACAGATGTACACCAGCAGCGCGACCATCCTGCCGGCGGTACGCCAGGCGATCGACAAGCAGTTGTTGCCGGCGCTGGCGGAGTATCAGCAGAGCCATACAGGCCGATAAACAGCCTTCGCGAGCAAGCCCGCTCCCACAGGAAATCGGGGTTGAACACAAAATGTGTGAACAATCCGAAAACCTGTGGGAGCGAGCTTGCTCGCGATGAAGGCGCCTCGGTCTAGAGCCTTACACTGGCAAACGTAGACTCATTACGCGCCTGGCTCAGCGCCGACAACGGCCCGGACAACGGCGACAGCACCAGCGCTTGAGGCAACGGCATCATCGCCACCTGCTGGGTGGTGTTGGACCCTACACGCTCGTCACGTGGCGGAATGCCGAAGTATTCGCGGTAGCACTTGGAGAAGTGCGGCGTGGACACAAACCCGCACACCGAAGCCACTTCGATGATCGACATCGGCGTTTGCTTGAGCAGCTGACGCGCGCGGATCAGGCGCAGTTTCAGGTAGTAACGCGACGGCGAGCAGTGCAGGTACTTCTGGAACAGGCGTTCGAGCTGACGACGGGACACCGCGACATACACCGCCAGTTCGTCCAGGTCGATCGGCTCTTCAAGATTGGCCTCCATCAACGCGACGATTTCCTGCAACTTCGGCTGGTTGGTGCCGAGCATGTGCTTGAGCGGCACACGCTGGTGATCCTGCTCGTTGCGGATGCGCTCGTAGACAAACATTTCCGAGATCGCGGCCGACAGTTCACGCCCGTGATCACGGCTGATCAGGTGCAGCATCATGTCCAGCGGCGCGGTGCCGCCGGAGCTGGTGAAACGGTTACGGTCGAGGGTGAACAAGCGGGTGCTCATCGCTACACGCGGGAAAGCTTCCTGCATCGCCGCCAGGCATTCCCAGTGCACGCTGCAATCGAAACCATCGAGCAGGCCGGCGCAGGCCAGGGCCCAGCTGCCGGTGCACACCGCGCCGAGGCGGCGGGACTGGCGAGCCTGGCTTTGCAGCCATGACACGTGTTCCCGGGTAACGGTGCGCTGGATGCCGATGCCGCCGCACACGATGACGGTGTCCATCGGCGGGGCTTTGTGCATGGAAGCGTCGGGGGTGATTTGCAGGCCGTCACTGGCCCAGACCTGGCCGCCATCGACGGTGAGGGTGGTCCAGCGATAAAGCTCGCGACCGGACAACTGGTTGGCCATGCGCAGCGGTTCCACTGCGGAGGCCAGAGAAATCAGCGTGAAATTGTCCAGCAGCAGAAAGCCGATGGATTGAGGCGCACGGTTCTGGGGTTGGGCCCCGGAGTTGAACGTCGTCATCGCGGTATCTCCTCACACAAAGCGGGTGATGGCCTCAGGCGGAGGCTCTTTTTATTGCCATCGTTCTCGCGTGGGAGACGGGCTTTGTAATGACAGAGCAATTGCCATGCCTAAATTTGAATGCGCGTTCAATAACTCCTAAAAACGACGTCGGAATGTGTCTATATGTGACGCGCAGGGAGTGGGGATTTAAATGGCCATCAGGGCTGGCAAGCGCCCTGGCCCACAAGCTGTGAGCAATTCGGTAGCACTTGTGGGAACGGCGTTTCGCCGCATCGCAGAGGAGTGTCACCGCAAGCACGGGTGACGGGCGGTCGAAGGCTGGCTGGCCCTCGATCAGTGGCAAGGCGATTTATCTGTGAGCGACGCACTAAAAGATGGCGCGACTTCGAGCGGGTGTTCACTTGGTGCGCAGTTTTGACTGGTCTGCCGCCTTCGCGAGCAAGCCCGCTCCCACATTGGATTTGTGAACGACGGAGATCAAATGTGGGAGCGGGCTTGCTCGCGAAGCAGGCGACTCGGTTTTATTGTCTCAACACTCCACCGCACTCACCGCCAACCCACCCCGCGATGTCTCCTTATATTTGTCATGCATGTCGGCACCGGTATCGCGCATGGTGCGGATCACCCGATCCAGCGAAATGAAGTGCTGACCATCACCGCGCAATGCCATTTGCGCGGCGTTGATCGCCTTCACCGCGGCAATTGCGTTGCGCTCGATGCACGGCACCTGGACCAGCCCACCCACCGGGTCGCAGGTCAGGCCGAGGTTGTGCTCCAGACCGATCTCCGCCGCGTTGCACAGTTGCTCTGGCGTGGCGCCAAGGATTTCCGCCAGCCCCGCCGCCGCCATGGCGCAGGCCGAACCGACTTCGCCCTGACAACCGACTTCGGCACCGGAGATCGAGGCGTTCTTCTTGCACAGGATTCCCACCGCCGCCGCGCCGAGGAAGTAGTCGACGACATTGGCGTCGGTCACGGCCTCGCTGAATTTCATGAAGTAGTGCAACACTGCCGGAATGATCCCCGCCGCGCCGTTGGTCGGTGCCGTGACCATGCGCCCGCCGGCGGCGTTTTCTTCATTGACCGCCAGGGCGAACAGATTGACCCATTCCATGGCGCTCAAGGTCGAGCCGATCACGTTGGGTTTGTTCAGTTCCTGCAGGCTGCGATGCAGCTTGGCCGCGCGGCGGCGCACGTTCAACCCGCCGGGCAGGATGCCTTCGTGTTTGAGGCCCTGTTCAACGCAATCCTGCATGGCGCGCCAGAGCTTCATCAGGCCGCTGCGGATTTCATCCTCGCTGCGCCACACCCTCTCGTTGGCCATCATTAACTCAGCCACGCGCAGGTTGTGTTTTTTACACAGTTCCAGCAGCTCGGCGGCGCTGGAAAAATCATAAGGCAACACAGTGCTGTCGAGGTCGACGACACCGCTGGAGGCCTGCGCTTCATCGACGACAAAACCGCCGCCGACCGAATAGTAGGTGTCGCGATGCAACTCGCCGTCATCACCCTCGACAATCAGGGTCATGGCGTTTGGATGGAATGGCAGGTTCTCGTCGATCAGGCGCATGTCCCGGCCCCAGATGAAGGGCACCGGCAAGCGACCGTCGAGCAGCAGCGTGTCGGTCTCGCGCAGGTTGGCGATACGGATGCCGATTTGCGACGGATCAATCGCATCCGGCCACTCGCCCATCAGCCCCATGATCACTGCATTGTCGCTGCCGTGGCCGATACCAGTGGCTGACAACGAGCCAAACAGCTGGACTTCGACACGCCGCACCTGCTCAAGCAACCCACGCTCGCGCAGGCCCTGCACAAACAACGCCGCCGCCCGCATGGGCCCCACGGTGTGCGAACTGGATGGGCCGATGCCGATTTTGAACAGGTCGAAAACACTGATAGCCATTACTGCCGAACTCCTGGATGGGCCCACTGCGCACGCAAAAACGCACGGTGACGGAGCTGCTACGCTCAAGCTGCAATCCGCCGAGATGACCGCATCATCAAGCTTTTATCGTGTTGTTCGACGTCTCTAACCGACGCACTCATGCCCACCAGCGCCGCGTGTCTTTTACGCCGTGTTTTCGCCGTTTTTTTGCGGTTCAGAAGAGGAAAAGGGCCTGAAAAAATCTGTAAACGACGTCACCGACACTGGATGCGACCATCCCTGTACTGGATACGACGCACCCTGTAGGCGTCAGATTTTCACTGGTACATGATCATATCGACTCGATTGCAAGGCGCTGCGGTAGAGCTGTCTCCAGAACGCCATCCAACCGCAACCTATAAGTGCGGTGGTCCAGTCGGAACACTGCCAAAAAAAACACCAAGGAGTCCATCCATGAAAGGTTCCCCGTCGTTGTTGTTGGCCGCCATGCTTAGTCTGCCGGTTCTGGCGCAAGCCGCAGAACCGGCGCAGTGCAGTACCGTAAACTTCTCCGATGTCGGCTGGACCGACATCACCGCGACTACCGCGACCACCAGCGTCGTGCTCAACGCCCTCGGCTACAAGACCAAGACCACCATGATTTCCGTGCCCGTGACCTACAAGTCCCTGGCCGACGGCAAGAACATGGACGTGTTTCTGGGCAACTGGATGCCGACCATGGAAAACGACATCAAGGCCTACCGCGATGCCGGCACCGTGGAAACCGTACGCACCAACCTCAAGGGCGCCAAGTACACCCTCGCCGTCCCTCAGGCGCTGTACGACAAGGGCCTGCATGACTTCGCCGACATCGCCAAATTCAAGAAAGAGCTCGACGGCAAAATCTACGGCATCGAGCCTGGCAACGACGGTAATCGTCTGATCCAGAGCATGATCGACAAGGATGCCTTCGGCCTGAAGACCGCCGGTTTCAAAGTCGTCGAATCCTCCGAAGCAGGCATGCTGTCGCAGGTCGACCGCGCACAGAAACGCGACACCGCCGTGGTGTTCCTCGGCTGGGCGCCGCACCCGATGAACAAGCGCTTCAAAATTCAATACCTGACCGGTGGCGATGACTTCTTCGGCCCCGACTTCGGTGCCGCCACCGTGGCGACCAACACCCGCAAGGGTTACGCGCAGGAGTGCAGCAACGTTGGTCAGTTGCTGAAGAACCTGGAGTTCACCGTCGACATGGAAAGCGAACTGATGGGCAACATCCTGGACGACAAGATGAAGCCTGACGCGGCCGCCAAGGCCTGGCTGAAAAACAATCCACAGGTGCTCGATACCTGGCTCGCTGGCGTGACAACCATTGACGGTAAACCAGGCCTGGAGGCCGTGAAAGCCAAACTGGCCAAGTAATCGCTTATGCCGGGCGGCCTCGGCCGTCCGGGCTGTTTATTTCCTTGCATGCGGACGTTCAATACCATGCTGATTGATCAGAAAATCCCCTTAGGCCAGTACATCGCGGGCTTCGTTGAATGGTTGACGCAACACGGCGCCAACACCTTCGACGCCATCGCCGTGTCACTGGAAACGATGATCCACGGCGTGACGTTTGCGCTGACCTGGTTCAACCCGCTGGTACTGATCGGCGTAATCGCACTACTGGCACACTTTATTCAACGTAAATGGGGCCTGACAGCGTTTGTCGTTGCCTCCTTTCTGCTGATCCTCAATCTGGGGTACTGGCAGGAGACCATGGAAACCCTCGCCCAGGTGTTGTTCGCCACCCTGGTCTGCGTGATCATCGGCGTGCCGCTGGGCATCGTCGCCGCGCACAAACCGATGTTCTATACTTTAATGCGTCCGGTACTCGATCTGATGCAGACCGTACCGACGTTCGTGTACCTCATTCCTACCCTGACCCTCTTCGGGCTGGGTGTGGTCCCGGGTCTGATCTCCACGGTGGTGTTCGCGATTGCCGCGCCCATCCGCCTGACCTACCTGGGTATTCGCGATGTCCCGGAAGAATTGATGGACGCCGGCAAGGCCTTTGGCTGCTCGCGCCGTCAATTGCTCTCGCGAATTGAACTGCCTCACGCCATGCCAAGCATCGCGGCCGGCATCACCCAGTGCATCATGCTGTCGTTGTCGATGGTGGTGATCGCGGCACTGGTTGGCGCCGACGGTTTGGGCAAACCCGTGGTCAACGCACTGAATACCGCTGATATCGCCCTGGGCTTCGAAGCAGGTCTGGCGATCGTACTGCTGGCGATCATGCTCGACCGTATCTGCAAACAACCCGACGCCAAAGTAGGGGGTGACGCATGAGCATTATTCGCTTCGATAACGTTGACGTTATCTTCTCCAAGGATCCACGCGAGGCACTCAAGCTGCTGGATCAAGGCATGACCCGTAACGAGATCCTGAAAAAGACCGGGCAGATTGTTGGTGTTGAAAAAGCCAGCCTGGACATCGAAAAAGGTGAGATCTGCGTACTGATGGGCCTGTCCGGCTCCGGTAAATCCAGCCTGCTGCGTTGCATCAACGGCCTCAACACCGTCAGCCGCGGCAAGCTGTTCGTCGAGCACGAAGGCAAGCAGATCGACATTGCCTCCTGCACCCCGGCAGAACTGAAAATGATGCGCACCAAGCGCATTGCGATGGTGTTCCAGAAGTTCGCCCTGATGCCCTGGCTGACCGTTCGCGAGAACATCAGCTTCGGTCTGGAGATGCAGGGTCGTCCCGAGAAGGAACGCCGCAAGCTGGTGGACGACAAGCTAGAGCTGGTGGGCCTGACCCAGTGGCGCAACAAGAAACCCAACGAGCTGTCCGGTGGTATGCAACAACGCGTGGGCCTGGCCCGTGCCTTGGCGATGGACGCCGACATCCTGTTGATGGACGAACCGTTCTCGGCGCTCGACCCACTGATCCGCCAGGGTCTGCAAGACGAGCTGTTGGAACTGCAACGCAAGCTGAGCAAGACCATCGTATTCGTAAGCCACGACCTCGATGAAGCCCTGAAACTTGGCAGCCGTATCGCGATCATGAAAGACGGCCGGATCATCCAGTACAGTGTGCCGGAAGAGATCGTGCTGAACCCGGCGGACGACTACGTGCGGACCTTCGTGGCCCACACCAACCCGCTGAACGTGCTGTGCGGCCGCAGCCTGATGCGCACCCTGGACAACTGCAAACGCATCAACGGTTCGGTATGCCTCGATCCGGGCGGCGATTCGTGGCTGGACCTGGCGGAAGGCAACACTATCAAAGGTGCGCGTCAAAACGGTTCTGCTCTGGATCTGCAGAACTGGGTACCGGGTCAGGCTGTTGAAGGCCTGGGTCGTCGACCAACCCTGGTGGACTCGAACATCGGCATGCGCGATGCGCTGCAGATTCGTTATCAGACCGGCAACAAACTGGTGCTGCACGATAACAACCATGTAGTGGGGATTCTTGGCGACAGCGAGCTTTATCACGCACTGCTCGGCAAGAACCTGGGGTAAGGCAACAGACACAAAAACGCCGCGAGAGTATCGCGGCGTTTTTGTTTGTGGGGTATAGGGACATTCAGCTTTGCGGCTGATTGCCCCTTCGCGAGCAAGCCCGCTCCCACATTTGATCTGCGGTGTTCACAAATCCAATGTGGGAGCGGGCTTGCTCGCGAAGAATGCGATGCGGTGCCTCAGACAGAAACACCGCATCACTTCACAACTCAGCTATAGACGCGGCCAAGGAGCTGCCGATGGCTTTCAAACTGATCGAGCACGTCACGGGTGATCTGATCCTGGGTGAAGCCCATCAAGTCGTAGTCCTGGCTGCCGTTGTGCAGATACACCTCGGCACGATAGTAACGCTGACGCGCCTCATCGGACTGAGCCGATTCGGTTGGCGTGGCCAGGTAGCCATCCAGGCTGACTTCGTAGACAAACGGGTTGCCCTCTTCCATCTCGACCCGTACGCCCATGCAACGCTTGGACTTGCCCAGCAGCGTCTGCACTTCCAGGCCTTGCGTACGCAGCTGCACAGCCGCATCTTCCAGCGCCGGAGTCACGTGCTTGTCCATGAAGCGCTGCACCACCGACTGGCTCGGTTGCAGGTCCAGCTGGGTCAAACGCTCAGTGAAACCACGGCGACCACGTGCCGCCAGTTCCGCTTGCTCCTGTTCGATCTGCACGTCCTGGCGCATGGCCTTGTGCAAGCCGAACATGAAGAACACCAGCACCACCGAGAACGGCAGACCGGCCAGCACCACCATGGTTTGCATGGCTTCGAAGTTGCCGGCGAACAGCAGGCCGATGGTCACCAGGGTGATCACCGCCGACCAGAAGATCCGTAGCCAGTGCGGCGCGTCTTCGTCGACATTGCCGCCCTTGCACGAAAGGTTGGCCATCATCACCGCGCCGGAGTCCGCCGGGGTCAGGAACAGCACGAAACCGACAAAGATCGACACGCCGATCACAACTTTCGACGCCGGGTAATGCTCAAGTAACTGGTAGATCGCCATGGACGGCTGTTCCAGCGCCGTCTTCCCGAGCTCCACCGCCCCATGGTTCATCACCAGGTCCAGGGCAGAGTTACCGAAGATCGACAGCCACGCCAGGGTGAAGCCCAGCGGAATCAGCAGCACACCGGCCACCAGTTCGCGCACGGTGCGACCACGGGAAATACGCGCGATGAACATGCCCACAAATGGCGCCCAGGAAATCCACCAAGCCCAGTAGAACAGGGTCCACAGGCCCAGCCAGCGGTCGGACTTCTCACTGTCGCCTTCGTACACATACAGATCGAAAGTCTTCAGCACCACGCCGTTCAGGTAGTCACCGACGTTCTGTACGAAACCATTGAGCAGGTGCAAGGTCGGGCCGAACAACAGGACGAAAATCAGCAGGCCGCTGAACAGCACGATGTTGAGGTTGGACAGACGGCGGATGCCGTTTTCCACGCCCGACACGGCAGCGATGGTCGCCACGGTGCTCATCACGATGATCACGATCAGCAGGTTGGTGTTGCTGTGCTCCATGCCGAACAGGTTTTCCAGCCCCGACGACACTTGCAGCGAACCGATCCCCAGGTTCGTCACCAGCCCCAGCAGGGTCACGAACATGCCGAAGCCGTCCACCGCGTGCCCGGCCGCGCCCTTGACCCAACGCTCTCCCACCAGCGGATACAACGCCGAACGCAACGCCAGCGGCTGGTTGTGCCGGTAGGCAAAGTACGCCACGGCCAGGCCGACCAGCGCGTAGATCGCCCAGCCATGCAAGCCCCAGTGCAGGAAGGTCAGCTGCACCGCCTGACGGGCCGCCAGGTTGCTGCCAGCCACGCCTTCCGGTGGGTTGAAGTAGTGGTCCAGCGGCTCGGACGCGCCGAAGTACAGCAGCGAAATACCGATACCCGAGGAGAACAGCATCCCCGCCCAGGCACCGTAGCTGAAGTCCGGGGTGTCGTCCTTGCTGCCCAGTTTCAATTTGCCGTAGGACGAAAACGCCAGACCAACGACAAAAATCAGGTAGGCGGCGATCACCACCATGTAGTACCAGCCGAAGCTGCGGGACAACCAGGCTTGCGCCGTACCCAGCATTCTGCCGGCCTCTTGCGGGGCGATGATCAGAATGACGGTCAACAACAGAATCAACGCGGTAGAGGTGTAGAACACCCAACCGTTGACCGTCACCTTCTCGGGTGGGGTCTTTATTAGCGAGGCAGAACTCATGGCACAGATGCTCCGGGCAGTGCGAGAGAAGAACGCAAGACAAACGAGTTACCCGACCAATCGGTTAGTGGGCAGCCGACCGGCGGGTGATATAAAGACAGCCCGAAAAAAGCCCGAAGCCCTTGAGACGCCGTGGCGTATAGGCTTCGAGCTATTTCGGATGTCGGTTTGCCGCCATTTACATGTAGGAAAAATCTGTAAGCAGCGACGATTTGTCGCAGATCTTATTCTTTGTTGATTGAACGTTCAATCAAAACAAAATAGACTGGCCCTCAAGCCGATGGACGTTCTGCGTCTGCGGGAAGGCCTAAGGAGATGTGCAAGATGCCCAAGGTCGGTATGCAACCCATCCGCCGCCAGCAATTGATCGAAGCCACTTTGCAGGCCGTCGATCAGGTCGGAATGGGGGACGCCAGCATTGCGCTGATCGCCCGTTTGGCCGGTGTCTCGAATGGCATCATCAGTCACTACTTTCAGGACAAGAATGGCCTGATCGCCGCCACCATGGGGTACCTGATGACCGTCCTGAGCGAGAACGTCACCCTGCGCCGACAGGCGCTGACAGATGACAGCCCGAGGGCTCATCTGCAGGTGATCATCGAAGGCAACTTCGACGCCAGCCAGGTCAATGGCCCGGCAATGAAAACCTGGCTGGCCTTCTGGGCCACCAGCATGCACCAGCCGTCTTTACACAGGTTGCAGCGGATCAACGATCACCGTCTGTATTCCAACCTGTGCTGCCAGTTTCGCCGCGTGCTGCCGCTCAATGATGCGCGCAGTGCCGCCCGAGGTCTGGCAGCGTTGATCGACGGCCTGTGGTTGCGCGGCGCGTTGTCGGGAGATGCTTTCGACACCGAGCAGGCGCAACAGATTGCTTACGAATACATGGATACCCAACTGGCCAAGCGGGTGAGTTAGAGCACACATAAACGCTCAACCACCGAACCGCGCCAGCCACTTAATGCTCTTGCGAGGACTTTATGGCCCGTTTCGAACTGCAAAAACTCTACATCGATGGCGCGTACAGCGACGCCAGCAGCGACGCCACTTTCGAAGCCATCAACCCGGCTAACGGTGAAGTCCTCGCAAAAGTGCAACGTGCTACCAAGGAAGACGTCGAACGCGCCGTCGTCAGCGCCGAAAAGGGCCAGAAGATCTGGGCCGCCATGACCGCCATGGAGCGTTCGCGCATCCTGCGTCGTGCCGTGGAAATCCTGCGCGAGCGCAACGACGAACTGGCCGCCCTGGAAACCCTGGATACCGGCAAGGCCTACTCCGAAACCCGCTACGTCGACATCGTCACCGGCGCTGACGTGCTGGAGTACTACGCAGGCCTGGTACCGGCCATCGAAGGCGAGCAGATTCCGCTGCGCACCACTTCGTTCGTCTACACCCGTCGCGAGCCGCTGGGCGTCGTGGCCGGTATCGGCGCGTGGAACTACCCGATCCAGATCGCCCTGTGGAAATCCGCACCAGCCCTGGCGGCCGGTAACGCGATGATCTTCAAGCCAAGCGAAGTCACCTCGCTGACCACCCTGAAACTGGCCGAGATCTACACCGAAGCCGGCGTACCAAATGGCGTGTTCAACGTCCTGACCGGCAGTGGCCGTGAAGTCGGCACCTGGCTGACCGAACACCCGCGCATCGAGAAAGTCTCGTTCACCGGCGGCACCGATACCGGCAAGAAAGTCATGGCCAGCGCTTCGAGCTCTTCGCTCAAGGACGTGACCATGGAACTGGGTGGCAAGTCGCCGCTGATCATCTGCGACGACGCCGACCTCGATCGCGCCGCCGACACCGCGATGATGGCCAACTTCTACAGCTCCGGCCAGGTTTGCACCAACGGCACTCGCGTGTTTGTACCGGCTCACCTGAAGGCCGCTTTCGAAGCCAAGATCGCTGAGCGCGTTGCGCGCATCCGCATCGGCAACCCGGAAGACGAAAACACCAACTTCGGTCCGCTGGTCAGCTTTGCGCACATGGAAAGCGTGCTGGGCTACATCGCCAAGGGCAAGGAAGAAGGTGCCCGCCTGCTGTGTGGCGGTGAGCGCCTGACCGACGGTGAATTCGCCAAGGGTGCGTTCGTGGCGCCGACCGTGTTCACCGACTGCACCGACGACATGACCATCGTCCGCGAAGAAATCTTTGGCCCGGTGATGGCGATCCTCTCCTACGAAACCGAAGAAGAAGTGATCCGCCGCGCCAACGACACCGACTTCGGCCTGGCCGCCGGTATCGTCACCAAGGACCTGAACCGCGCCCACCGCGTGATTCATCAGCTGGAAGCCGGTATCTGCTGGATCAACGCCTGGGGCGAATCCGACGCGAAGATGCCGGTCGGTGGCTACAAGCAGTCGGGTGTCGGCCGTGAGAACGGCATCAGTTCGCTGAACAACTTCACCCGCATCAAATCGGTACAGGTCGAGCTGGGCGATTACGTCTCGGTGTTCTAAGACCGAGATCTGTATTGCTCGCGAGGGCCTCTTCGCGAGCGAGCCCGCTCCCACAAGGGGCCAGTGGCGAACACAGATCCTGTGTACACCAGAGATCAAATGTGGGAGCGGGCTTGCTCGCGAATCGAGTGCGCAGCACTCGTCAGGCCAGACCTGACCAACTTCAAAGAGGGTGCATTCAATGTCCCAAGAATTCGACTACATCATCATCGGTGCCGGCTCTGCCGGTAACACCCTGGCGACCCGTCTGACCGAAGACGCAGGCGTCACCGTCCTGCTGCTCGAAGCGGGCGGCCCGGACTACCGTTCCGATTTCCGCACACAGATGCCGGCCGCCCTGGCGTTCCCGCTGCAAGGCCGTCGCTACAACTGGGCCTACGAAACCGATCCAGAGCCACACATGGACGGTCGTCGCATGGAGTGCGGTCGCGGCAAAGGTCTGGGCGGTTCCTCGCTGATCAACGGCATGTGCTACATCCGCGGCAACGCCATGGACTACGACGGCTGGGCAAAATTGCCAGGCCTTGAGGACTGGTCGTACCTGGACTGCCTGCCGTATTTCCGTAAAGCGGAAACCCGCGACATCGGCCCTAACGACTACCACGGTGGCGACGGCCCGGTCAGCGTGACCACGCCGAAAGCCGGCAACAACCCGCTGTTCCACGCCATGGTTGAAGCCGGCGTGCAGGCCGGTTACCCGCGCACAGAAGACTTGAACGGCTACCAGCAGGAAGGCTTCGGCCCGATGGACCGCACCGTGACGCCGAAAGGTCGTCGTGCCTCCACCGCCCGTGGCTACCTGGACGTCGCCAAGAAGCGTTCGACCCTGACCATCGTCACCCACGCCCTGACCGACAAGATCCTGTTCGAAGGCAAGCGTGCGGTCGGCGTGCGTTACCTGGTCGGCGCTGCCGAGGAGCGCGTTGAAGTCAAGGCGCGCAAGGAAGTACTGCTGTGCTCCGGCGCCATCGCTTCGCCGCAGATCCTGCAACGCTCCGGCGTCGGCCCGGCCGAACTGCTGAACAAACTCGACATTCCGGTGGTCCACGACCTGCCGGGCGTTGGTGAAAACCTGCAGGATCACCTTGAGCTGTACCTGCAATACGCTTGCACCCAACCGGTCTCGCTGTACCCGTCGCTGCTCTGGTACAACCAGCCGGCCATCGGTGCCGAGTGGCTGTTCAACGGCACCGGCATCGGCGCCAGCAACCAGTTCGAAGCCGGCGGTTTCATCCGTACCCGTCCGGAGTTCGAATGGCCAAACATCCAGTACCACTTCCTGCCGGTAGCGATTAACTACAACGG
Organism: Pseudomonas sp. BF-R-30; assembly: GCF_019956175.1. Classification (NCBI taxonomy): domain Bacteria; kingdom Pseudomonadati; phylum Pseudomonadota; class Gammaproteobacteria; order Pseudomonadales; family Pseudomonadaceae; genus Pseudomonas; species Pseudomonas sp. BF-R-30. The sequence goes on from NZ_JAHBDE010000011.1 coordinate 170,831, forward strand.
CAGCAACGGTGTGAAAGAGCACGGTTTCCAGGCGCACATGGGCTCCATGCGTTCGCCAAGCCGCGGGCGCATCCAGGCCAAGTCCAAGGATCCGCGCCAGCACCCGAGCATCCTGTTCAACTACATGGCCACCGAGCAGGACTGGCAAGAATTCCGCGACGGCATCCGCCTGACCCGGGAAATCATGCAGCAACCTGCACTGGACGCCTTCCGCGGTCGCGAGATCAGCCCGGGCATCGAGGTGCAAACCGACGAGCAACTGGACAAGTTCATCCGCGAACACGCCGAAACCGCGTTTCACCCGTCCTGCTCGTGCAAGATGGGCACCGACGAAATGGCCGTGGTCGATGGCGAAGGTCGCGTGCATGGCATGCAAGGCCTGCGTGTGGTCGATGCGTCGATCATGCCGATCATCACCACCGGCAACCTCAATGCACCGACGATCATGATGGCCGAGAAAATCGCCGACAAGATCCGTGGTCGCAAGCCATTGCCACGCAGCACCGCCACTTACTATGTGGCGGGTGAAGCGCCGGTGAAGGGCAAGCCGGTGCGGGAAGTGAGCCAGACTGCTCCGTAACAATTCTCGCACTTGCTTCAAATAAAACCGTCAATCTTTCCGGGTTGGCGGTTTTTTTTCGGCTAACACAAGCTGCTCACAACAAACAATAATCCTCACACCAAGTAACTAAAAAACTATAAACCCTCAACAAAACTCGTTACACATGTATTCACACGAACTTAAAAACCTCCATTACTATCCGCGCCCGTTTCAGCCGGACGCGAGCAGTTTCAATGGAGATCAAGGACATGCCTGACATCGACCATGCCAAGGACCCAAGTTACTTTCGAGACAGAATATCCAAAGAAAAAACAATCACCCTGGACTTCGGCTATTTAGCTGACGCCATTGAGTCCTGGTGGAAAAAAAACAGCCACCACGATACGCACGTCTTAAAAACACAATTGGTTAACCTTTTTCTAACTTACCTGCGCACTGAAGACACCTTCTACTTTGACAAAGTAGGACTGGCAAACGGATGCGCGGCCGCCTGCATCAAAAGGGTATTCAGCCTTGATTCGCCAAAACTCGCTTTAACGGTGCACGAGGCTTTGGCTGATCTGTTTCATCTCACTGACATTAAATATGAATACGAAGAACACAAAGCACTGTATCTAAAGCCCTCCGCAGAAAAATATCGGGAATGGGGCAACGGCCATGGCGATATCACACCACACTCCGATGACTTGTATGAAAACCTGAATGTTGATTTCCTGGCCCTGACCGTTTGCCGTGACGTCACAAAAACCCCCACCGCCTATTATTTCCCAAGCGATCTACTTTGCGATTTAAACGACGAGGAGATGCGCGAATTATTGACGATGCAAGCAACGTTCATTTCCGGCAAAAACGTCAGCGGCTTTAAAAAGCGGGTTCGTCACGTAGTTGAGTATTCCGAACTCTATGGCTTTCATTTTTCGCTGGATTTCCGAATTGATTCAGAGAACGGTGAGCGGATGCGCGCAGAAAATGGTGGTCAGCACGTCCTTGACAAAATACGCGCTGGCCTGCCAAACGCAAAACACCACGTTTCAATAGCTGAAACAGGTACGTTCCTGATCGTAGCCAACCACAAGATACTGCATGCCCGCCCGATGCTGAACATCGATACCAACGAGGCTCGCGAACAAGCGCACAACTCGACATTCAACACAACGCCTCGATTACTGTTCCGAAGCAAGGGCCCTAGAAAGCACTACTTCCCACTGGATGAAACAACCTATACGCGGGTGGCCCATTGATGGTGACTCAAGATACATCCACTCGATCTTCGGTCGCCAACGTTTTTATTGAAGGTGCACGCGACGCAATCACGTTTGGCGTCGCGTTCATTTTCCTGTATTTATCCATAGGTATTTTAAGCGCAACACAATCATTATCCCTAAGCCAAGCGCTTGCAACGACCCTGTTGATATTCTCCACCCCACTGCAGTTTCTGCTTATACAAAGCTATAATGACGGATGGATATTGCTCCCTATCATCGTGGCGCTCAACGCTCGCTTCGTACTACTTTCCGCAACACTTGCCCCCTATATAAGAAACACTTCCACCACGAAAACCATGGCTTCCTTGATTCTGATCACACCATCGATATTCACAGGGTGCGTCACTCGATTCAAGCATAAAACCGATCACCCCTTCACTTACATGATCGGCCTTGGTCTTCCAATATTTGGTGTATCGATTATCTGCACCTACATCGGCTTCATCGCCGGCGCAGAACTCACCTCACCGGTCATCTATGCTGCGATGACACTTCTATTACCGCTACAATTTACCGCTTTGGCCGGCAAGCACTGGCCTCATTATTCGGAAGTATCGAGTTACTGGCTTGGCTTTGTCGGCGCACCATTACTGGTCTATCTATTCAAGGATTACAGCTTGCTCTGCACGCCTTTTATAATCGGCGGATTGATCGTGCTAATTGAAAACAATTACAAAAAACGAGGTGGTGTAGCTCCATGACAATCTGGCTTCTTATTGCATTTTCCGCCCTTACCGCCTTTGCATTTCGTGCCCTTCCCTTTGCCTTCAAAAACAGCGCTGCACTTACGCACACCCAAGGTTCCTTTTATAGGTTTATCAGCTACAGCGCACAAGCAATGTTGGGAGTCATCATTTACGACACTGCATTCAACAAGAAGGATGCTCTGACACTGATACAGCAATTTGAAGCGCTGGATGCACTGAAGCTATTCTTGCTAGTCGGCACCTTCATCGCGGTGGCCAAAACAAGAAAAATTCTGCCTGCTTTTTTTGCAAGCCTATTCATTTATGTTGCAGCTTTCGTTTATCTGAACGGCTGAATGCAGTACTTTGCCTGACAGTGGAATTGTTCGCGAGCAAGCTGCAATGGCTGTTCGCGAACTCAATTTTCAGCCAATTCGTCACGCGCCCTCTGCACTTCGTAATCTTTTCCGCCACTGCTCCGCCCTTGATCCTCCCCCCTCGCAGGCCTAATCTAGCGCCACGCAATCGTTTCACCTATCCCCTCGCAGCACCGCTCCATCGCCACTCCATACCCAGGAGGTTCACGAATGTTCGATTTCTACCCCCAGCTCAAGCAGCGCTTCGCTGCCTTGCGCACGGGTGCTGAATTCTTTTCCCTGCGTTATGTGCGCGAATCCGGGCAGTACCTGTCGGTGCGCAAGAACGTCGCCGAACCACCGAGCCTGAGCCGTGACGAAGGGGCGATGCTGACCGTGCGGGTCAATGGCGTCGAGGCCTATGCGGCCACTAACGACCTGTCGCAACAGGGCCTGCAAGCCGCCCTCGAACGCGCCGAATTCCAGGCCCGTCGACTCAAGCCCCACGCCTTGCTGGACCTGCGCGAGCAGGCTGTTTCCAGCGACCGCGCCGATTACTTTTCACCCAACCTCGACCAGGCCTTCCCGTCCCTGAGCGACTGCTTCCAACTGCTTGGCACCGAGTCGGCCGCCGTGCCCAAGGACGAGCGCCTGGTGAACTGGCAGGTCAGCCTGGGTATCACCCACGTCGAGCAGATCTACCTCAACAGCGCCGGTGCCGAACTGCGCCAGGCCCAACGCTTTGTGTACCCCGGCCTGGACGTCACGGCCTACGACGGCAACGACAGCCAGACCCGCAGCCTTGGCCGCGAGAACTTCGGCCAGCAAGGCGCCGCGGACGTCATCAGCCGCTGCGGCCTGATCGGTGCCGGTGCCCAGGTGGCCGATCAGGCCCTGCAATTGCTCCTGGCGCCAAACACCCCGCAAGGCAAGCGCGACCTGCTGCTGATGCCCGACCAGATGATGCTGCAAATCCACGAGTCCATCGGCCATCCGCTGGAACTGGACCGCATCCTCGGCGACGAGCGCAATTACGCCGGCACCAGTTTCGTCAAAGCCAGCGATTTCGGCCGCCTGCAATACGGTTCCGGCTTGCTCAACGTGACCTTCGATCCCGACATCCCCGAGGAACTCGCCAGTTACGCTCATGACGACGACGGTACGCCCGCCAGCAAACAGTTCCTGATCCGCGAAGGCCTGTTGCTGCGTCCGCTGGGCGGTGCGTTGTCGCAATTCCGTGCCGGCATGGACGGCGTCGCCAACAGCCGCGCCTGCGGCTGGAACCGCCCACCCATCGACCGCATGGCCAACCTCAATATCGAGCCCGGCGATCAGTCCATCGAACAACTGATCGCTGGCATCGAACACGGCGTGCTGATGTCGACCAACCGCTCATGGTCGATCGACGATGCACGCAACAAATTCCAGTTCGGCTGCGAATGGGGCCAACTGATCGAAAACGGCGAACTCAAGGGCGTGGTGAAGAATCCCAACTATAGGGGCATCTCCGCGCAGTTCTGGAAAAGCCTCAGCGCCGTCGGCGATGCCGGTACCCTCAAGGTCCTCGGCACACCGAACTGCGGCAAGGGCGAACCGAACCAGGTGATCCGCGTCGGCCACGCGTCACCGGCCTGCGTGTTCAGCAACGTTGATGTATTCGGAGGAGACGCCTGATGAATCCTTCAAACAGCCAGTCCGCGTCGTTCAAGGCGCTGGTCAACAGCCTGCGTGCAGCCCTGCAAGAGCCCGAGCAGTTCACCCTCAGCTACGCCGCCGAGTCGTCGGCCTTCGTGCGTTTCAACCACGCCAAGGTGCGTCAGGCCGGTCAGGTGCAGCAGGCGAGTATCGGCTTGAAGCTGATCAACGAAGGCCGCCATGCCGACCTGAACATCACCCTGGCCGGCGATCCCCAGGTTGATCTGCGACGTTTGACCGAAGGCCTGCAACAGCTGCGGGAAACCTTGCCGCTGCTGCCTCCGGATCCTTATTTACTGCTCAACCACAATGGCTGGCAGAGCAACAACGTACAGTCGCATCCACTGCCGGACACCGAACAGGTGGTCGCGCAAATCACCCAGGCTGCCGAAGGCCTGGATCTTGTCGGTTTCTACGCTGCCGGACCGATCAGTCGCGGCTTTGCCAGTTCTTCGGGTGCCTTCGGCTGGCATCAGGCCAACAGCTTCAATTTCGACTTCAGCCTGTTCCACGAGAATGGCCAGGCCGTGAAAGCCAGCTACGCCGGGCACGACTGGAACAGCGAAGGCTTTGCCAGACGCTTCCAGCAAGCCCGCGAGCAGCTTGAGTTTCTGGGCCGGCCGCTGCGCACTTTGGCGCCCGGCCAATACCGCGCCTACCTGGCACCGGCGGCGCTGGAAGAAATCATGGGCATGCTGTGCTGGGGGGGATTCTCTGCACAGTCGATTGCCAGCAAAAGCAGCCCGCTGCAAAAGCTCTACGGAGGCGACAGCGCGTTCAGCCCGCTGGTCTCGCTGGATGAAAAAGTCAGCGGCTCGCTGAGCCCGGCGTTTTCCGATGAAGGTTATCCACGCAGCGACCTGGGCTTGATCGTCGACGGCAAGGCCGGGGCACAACTGGTCAGCTCGCGCAGCGCCGCGGAATACGGCTTGACCGCCAATGGTGCCAGCGGCGGTGAATCACCGAGCGCGCTGAACATGAAAGCCGGGGCATTGCCTGACGCGGACATCCTCAAGCAACTGGGCACCGGGTTGTACATCAGCAACCTGTGGTACCTGAACTTCTCGGATCAACCGGCCGCCCGCCTGACCGGCATGACCCGGTTTGCCACGTTCTGGGTCGAAAACGGCGAGATTCAAGCACCGGTCAACACCATGCGATTTGATGACAGTGCCTTCAGCCTGCTCGGTTCGCAGCTGGAAGCGCTGACCGCAGAGCGGGAGTTGTTGCTGTCGGCTAGCACCTATAGCCAACGGGCGACGGCGTCGGCGTTGTTGCCGGGAGCGCTCGTGAGCCGACTGACCCTGACACTGTAAACGCAATACCTGTGGGAGCGGGCTTGCCCGCGAAGAGGCCATCAGCTTCAACATTGATGTTGACTGCCCCACCGCCTTCGCGGGCAAGCCCGCTCCCACAGGGTCCGGTTACATGACCACCACAAGAGGTCCCATGCCCAACCGCCCGCCTCTCGACGCCGTCACAGCCCGCTGGGTGCCGTGGGTCGTAGCCATCGCTTTTTTCATGCAGTCCCTCGACGGGACGATTCTCAACACTGCCCTGCCGGCCATGGCCCGCGACCTGGCCGAAGACCCATTGCGCATGCAGGGTGTGATCATCGCCTACATGCTCACGGTCGCCTTGCTGATTCCCGCTTCGGGCTGGATCGCCGACCGTTTTGGCACCAAGAAGATCTTCTTCAGCGCAATCCTGCTGTTCAGCCTTGGCTCACTGCTCTGCGCCCTGTCGAGCAGCCTGAGCATGCTGATCGGCGCGCGGGTGATTCAAGGGTTGGGCGGTGCTCTGATGTTGCCGGTCGGGCGGCTGGTGGTGTTGCGCGCCTACCCGCGCTCGGAGCTGGTGCGGATCATGGGCTTCATCACCATTCCCGGGCTGCTCGGCCCGTTGATCGGCCCGACCATGGGCGGCTGGATGGTGCAATACCTGACGTGGCACTGGATATTCCTGATCAACCTGCCGGTGGGGCTGGTCGGTTGCTACGCCGTGTGGAAGTTCATCCCGGACCTGCGCGGCACCGAGCGCACCCGTTTCGATAGCCTGGGCTTTGTGCTGTTCGGCGCGGCGATGATTCTGATCACCATCGCCATGGAAGGCCTGGGCGAACTGCACCTGCCGCACCTGCGGGTGATGTTGCTGCTGTTCGGCGGCATGGCATGCCTGGCGGCGTACTGGCTGCGTGCCGGGCATATCGAGAATCCGTTGTTTGCGCCGTCGTTGTTCAAGACCCGGACCTTTGCCGTGGGCATTCTCGGCAACCTGTTCGCCCGCCTCGGCAGCGGCGCCCTGCCCTTTCTGGTGCCGTTGCTGCTGCAAGTGGCGCTGGGCTATTCGCCGTCCCAGGCCGGGATGAGCATGCTGCCGCTGGCGGCGGCGGCGATGATCGCCAAGTGGGTGGCGCGGCCGCTGATCGAACATCTGGGTTACCGCATCGTGCTCACCGGCAACACCCTGGCGCTGGGGATCATGCTGGCGAGCATGGGCCTGGTCAGCGAGCAGACGCCGTACTGGCTGCTGCTGTGCCAGCTGGCGATCCTTGGCGCGATCAACTCCTTGCAGTTCACCGCGATGAACACCGTGACCCTGATCGACCTCGACGATGCCAGCGCCAGCAGCGGCAACAGCCTGCTGTCGGTGGTCGCGCAATTGTCACTGAGTCTGGGGGTAGCCTGCGCCGGTGCATTGCTCGGCGGGTTCACGGCCGAGATCGGAAATGACGGCGTGGACACGGTTTTGGGCGCCTTTCAACTGACGTTTGTGACGGTTGGAATCATGGCAATGCTGGCCGCGACGATCTTTTCCCAGCTGTCACGGAATGACGGACGGCGAGTCAAACGTCCGGAAGAACACATAGAGCCTTAGGGCGAATGGCCATCGGGCTGGTACACTGCGCGACATTTTGTTTTGCAGGCCAGTCCCGTGACCACCATCGCCACCGAATTTAATACTTTGCCGCTGTCCGCCGCCATGCTGGCTAACCTCGACTCCCTCGGTTATGCCCAGATGACGCCGATCCAGGCGCAAAGCTTGCCGGTGATCCTCAAGGGGATGGACCTGATCGCCCAGGCCAAGACCGGCAGCGGAAAGACCGCCGCGTTCGGCATCGGCCTGCTGAACCCGATCAATCCGCGTTACTTCGGTTGCCAGGCGCTGATCCTGTGCCCGACCCGCGAGCTGGCCGACCAGGTCGCCAAGGAAATCCGTCGCCTGGCCCGTGCCGAAGACAACATCAAGGTCCTGACCCTGTGCGGCGGCGTGTCCCTCGGCCCGCAGATCGCTTCGCTGGAACACGGCGCGCACATCATCGTCGGCACGCCGGGGCGCATCCAGCAGCACCTGCGCAAGGGCTCGCTGGTGCTCCACGGCCTGAACACCCTGATCCTCGACGAAGCCGACCGCATGCTCGACATGGGTTTCTACGACTCCATCGAAGAAATCATCATGCAGGCCCCGGAACGTCGCCAGACCTTGCTGTTCTCCGCTACCTACCCGGTAGGCATCAAGCAGTTGGCCTCGAAGTTCATGCGCAACCCGCAGCAGGTCAAGGCCGAGGCGTTCCACGACGACACGCAGATCGAGCAGCGCTTCTACGAGATTTCCCCGGATGACCGCATGAGTGCGGTGACCAAGGTGCTTGGCCACTTCCGTCCGGCCTCCTGCGTGGCTTTCTGCTTCACCAAGCAGCAAGTTCAGGAAACCGTCGATCACCTGACCGCCAAAGGCATTTCCGCCGTCGGCCTGCACGGCGATCTGGAACAGCGTGACCGCGATCAGGTGCTGGCGATGTTCGCCAACCGCAGTACTTCGGTACTGGTGGCTACCGACGTCGCCGCCCGCGGCCTCGACATCGACTCGCTGGACATGGTGATCAACGTCGAGCTGGCCCGTGATTCGGAAATCCACATTCACCGCGTCGGCCGTACTGGCCGCGCCGGTGAGAAAGGCCTCGCGATCAGCCTGGTGGCGCCGTCCGAAGCACAGCGCGCCCAGGCTATCGAGCAATTGCAGAAGACACCATTGACCTGGGATCAGGTGGACAACCTCACCTCCAAGGGTGGTGGTCCGCTGTTGCCGCAGATGAGCACCCTGTGCATCGCTGGCGGCCGTAAGGACAAGGTTCGTCCGGGCGACATTCTTGGCGCACTGACCGGTGACGCCGGCATCCCCGGTGCCCAGGTCGGCAAGATCGCGATTTTCGACTTCCAGGCCTATGTGGCCGTGGAGCGCGGCGTCGCCAAGCAGGCCTTGCAGCGACTGAACGACGGCAAGATCAAGGGCCGTTCGTTGCGCGTGCGCATTTTGTAAAACGATCTTCGACCCAACGAAGATCCCCTGTGGGAGCGGGCTTGCTCGCGAATGCAATCTGTCAGTCGATCTATCAGGTGACTGATACACCGCTTTCGCGAGCAAGCCCGCTCCCACATTGGTTTTGTGGTGATACATCAAGAGGACACCGTTTTGCGCTCTACCGAAGTCGTGATCATTGGCGCTGGCGCCGCAGGGTTGATGTGTGCACTGACCGCCGCCGGGCGCGGGCGCAAGGTGTTGCTGCTCGACCATGCCAACAAGGCCGGCAAGAAAATCCTGATGTCGGGCGGTGGCCGCTGCAATTTCACCAACATGTACACCGAGCCGGGCAATTTCCTCTCGCAAAACGGGCATTTCTGCAAATCCGCCCTGGCCCGTTATACCCAGTGGGATTTCATCGGCATGGTGGCCAAGCACGGCGTGCCGTACCACGAGAAAAAACTCGGCCAGTTGTTCTGCGATAACAAATCCAGTGACATTCTCGAAATGCTGCTCAACGAGTGCGATCAGGTCGGCGTCAGCCTGCACCTGGACACCTCGATCCAGACCATCGAGAGGCTTGAAAAAGGCTACTTGCTGGACACGACGCTTGACCAAATCACCTGCGAATCCCTGGTGATCGCCACCGGCGGCCTGTCGATCCCGACCCTGGGCGCCACCGGTTTCGGCTATCAAGTGGCCAAGCAGTTCGGCCACGAACTGCTGCCGACCCGCGCCGGCCTGGTGCCGTTCACCATTACCGATCAGCTCAAAGCCTTGTGCACCGAGTTGTCCGGTACGTCGGTGGATTGCCTGGTGAGCTGCAACGACCAGAGCTTCCGCGAGAACATCCTGTTCACCCACCGCGGCCTCAGCGGCCCGGCGATTTTGCAGATCTCGTCGTTCTGGGAATCCGGCGATACCGTCGAGATCAACCTTCTGCCGGATCACGACGTACCGAGCTGGCTGCAACAGCAACAGGCCGAACGTCCCAACAGCGAGCTGAAAACCCTGCTTGGGGAAATCTTCACCAAGAAGATGGCCAACCTGCTGGCGGACAACTGGTTCGTCTCCAAACCGATGAAGCAGTACACCCACGCGGAACTGGCCGATATCGCGGAAAAACTGGCGAGCTGGAAAGTCGTGCCGGCGGGCACCGAAGGCTATCGCACCGCCGAGGTGACCCTGGGCGGCGTCAACACCAATGAAGTGTCGTCCAAGACCATGGAATCGCTGAAAAGCCCGGGGCTGTACTTCATCGGCGAAGTGCTCGACGTGACCGGGCATCTGGGCGGGTTCAACTTCCAGTGGGCGTGGGCATCGGGCTACGCGGCTGCGCAGTACGTCTGACGAACACAAATCAAAATGTGGGAGCGGGCTTGCTCGCGAAGGGGCCATAACATTCAACATCAATGTTGACTGAAAGGACGCTTTCGCGAGCAAGCCCGCTCCCACATTGGATCTGTGATGATTTGCAGATTGTATTCACACAAGGAAGGAACAGATTTTGCTGTCTGATGTGATCGACGCCATTGCGTCGGCGTCATTAGTGGCTCAATTTAGCGTCATTGCCTCGGAAGGCCTTCGCATTTCATGTCATCGACTTCGTTCCGCCAGTCTCTGCGTCGCCTTTGGGCGCTGGATAAGTTCAGCTACAGCGTGCGGGTATTCATTGCCCTGACCGGCACCATGGCGCTGTGTTGGTATCAGGATGAAATGGGCCTTCTGATCCCGTTGTTCCTGGGGATCATCGCCAGTGCCCTGGCCGAGACCGACGACAGCTGGCAGGGCCGTCTCAACGCACTGGCGGTGACGCTGGTGTGTTTCGCGGTCGCCGCCCTCTCCGTCGAACTGCTCTTCCCCTACCCCCCGCTGTTTATCATCGCCTTCGCCCTGGCCGCGTTCTGCCTGACCATGCTCGGCGCCCTCGGCGAGCGCTATGGCGCGATTGCCTCGGCGACGTTGATCCTTTCGGTCTACACCATGATCGGCGTGGACCAGCGTGGCGGTGCGGTCACCGACGTCTGGCACGAGCCGATGCTGCTGGTGGCCGGTGCTGCCTGGTACGGCTTGCTGTCGGTGTTGTGGCAGGCGCTGTTTTCCAATCAGCCGGTGCAGCAGAGCCTGGCGCGGCTGTTTCGCGAGCTGGGCTTTTACCTGAAGCTCAAATCCTCGCTGTTCGAGCCGATCCGGCAGATGGACGTGGAGGCGCGGCGCCTGGAGTTGGCCCAACAGAACGGCCGGGTGGTGGCGGCACTGAACGCCGCCAAGGAGATCATCCTGCACCGGGTCGGCAACGGGCGCCCGGGGTCGAAAGTCAGCCGCTACCTCAAACTGTACTTCCTCGCCCAGGACATCCACGAGCGTGCCAGTTCGTCGCACTACCCGTACAACGCCCTGGCCGACGCCTTCTTCCACAGCGACGTGCTGTTCCGCTGCCAGCGCCTGTTGCGCCAGCAAGGCAAGGCCTGCCGGGCCTTGGCCGAATCGATCCAGATGCGCCAGCCGTTCACCTATGACGCCAGCTTCGCCGAGGCCCTGAGCGACCTGGATGCCTCTCTCGAACACCTGCGCATCCAGAGCAACCCGGCCTGGCGCGGCTTGCTGCGTTCACTGCGGGCACTGGCGGCCAACCTCGGCACCCTCGACCGCCTGCTCAGCGATGCCAGTAACCCCGACGCCCTGGCCGACGCCACCGACAGCAGCCTGCTCGACCGTTCGCCGCGCAGCCTCAAGGACGTGTGGCTTCGCTTGCGCACGCAGCTGACGCCGACCTCGCTGCTGTTCCGCCATGCCCTGCGATTGCCCCTGGCCTTGAGCATCGGCTACGCCATGGTGCATTTGATTCACCCGTCCCAAGGCTACTGGATCATCCTCACTACGCTGTTCGTCTGCCAACCGAACTACGGCGCCACTCGCCGCAAACTCGGTCAACGGATCATCGGCACCGCCATTGGCCTGACACTGGCCTGGGCGCTGTTCGACCTGTTCCCGAACCCGCTGATCCAGTCATGCTTCGCCATCGCCGCCGGGGTGGTGTTCTTTACCAACCGCACCACCCGCTACACCCTGGCGACGGCGGCAATCACCCTGATGGTGCTGTTCTGCTTCAACCAGGTAGGTGACGGTTATGGACTGTTCCTGCCACGGTTGTTCGATACCTTGCTCGGCAGCCTGATTGCCGGGCTGGCGGTGTTCCTGTTCCTGCCGGACTGGCAGGGCCGACGCCTGAACAAAGTGCTGGCCAACACCCTGGCCTGCAACAGCATTTATCTGCGCCAGATCATGCAGCAATACGCTGCGGGTAAAAGCGACGACCTGGCTTACCGCCTGGCCCGCCGCAACGCGCACAACGCCGACGCGGCACTGTCGACCACACTGGCCAACATGCTGATGGAGCCGGGACATTTCCGAAAGGAGGCGGATGTGGGCTTCCGCTTCCTGGTGCTGTCACACACGCTACTCAGTTACCTGTCGGGCCTGGGCGCGCACCGGGAAACCCAACTGCCGACGGCCGTGCGTGAACATTTGATCGAAGGGGCCGGAGTGAAACTGGCCGCCAGCATCGACGAGATCGCCCAAGGGCTGGCGAGCAAGTCTTCGATTGAAATTCAGAGCGATGAAGAAGAAGCACTGGCCAATGAACTGGAACAGATGCCTGATGAAATCGATGAGGGGCAGCGGTTGGTGCAGACGCAACTGGCGCTGATCTGCCGGCAGTTGGGGCCGCTGAGGACGTTGGCGGCACATCTGATCAAGGACACCAGTGAGGATTGAGATCTGTGGTGTCTGGGCGGGCCTCATCGCGAGCAAGCTCGCTCCCACAGGGGGCTCTGGTGTTCACAAAACTTGTGTCGACTGAAGATCTACTGTGGGAGCGAGCTTGCTCGCGATGAGGCCATCAGCAACAACACAGAAACTGGCTCAACCCACTCACATCCCATGCCGTTTCATCAACTTGTCATAACTCCCGTCTGCCTTCATGGCCGCGATCTCGCGGTCGAAACCGGCGACGATCCGTGCATGCTCGGGATTCTTCAGGCTGACGATGATATGCAGGCTGTTCTCGCTCAATGCCTTGGGCAGGAACTCCACGGCGTTCCGCACCTTGGGTGACTCACGGGCCAGGTAGTAGCGGGCGACGAATTCATCTTCCAGCGTCAGCTTGACCCGGTCCGCCGCGAGCATGCGCACCGCCATGGCGAAACTGTGCACAGGGACTTTCTGCAACGACTCGTCGTTGTCGAACGGGGGCGAATAGGCGTATCCACGCACCACGGCAATCGGATAGGTGTGCAATTGCTGCAGGTTATTGAATTCAATGGGCGCGTCCTTGCGCTTGAGAAAGCGCACGCGATTGAGCAGGTACTCGCCGGAGAACTGGCCAAGCCTGGTCCGCTCCTCCGAGTACCACGCGTTGACCAGCACGTCGTATCGGCCCTCGCCCAATCCCATCAAGGCCCGTGCCCAGGGCACCTGTTCGAAATCACTGGCGTAGCCAGCCCTGGCGAGCGCGGTACTGACAATATCCGTCGCCAGACCACCGTTGACGAGCGTGGAATCGGTAAAGGGGGGCCAGGCATCAGCGACCAGCCGCAGTTTTTCTGCCGCCGCTCCCTGAACCAGCAACAGCAATCCAATCAAGGCCAAAGCTCGATGCAATCGCGGCATGCCAGAAAATCCTTAGCGGGCGGCTTGCCCGACGTGTTTTCAGCCAAAACCCCAAGGCCCCTGTACCGGCAAGGCCCGGGTACTCAACATTCGCTCATCGAAGCCATAGCACAGCGCTTCGATCCAGATTACACAAAGAAGACATCCGCGCGAAAAATGAATGATGGCATTTTGGCCTTTGTCACAGATTCTTCCGCCATAAAGACTTCTGGCGTGAGTGCGCTTAGTATCGGAACGACGTTTTCAGGGAATCAAAACATGACAGTCGACTGGATCTGCAAACACCACAGCGACCTGGGCAAGGAGCAGCTGTACGCCATTTTGCAGCTGCGTGCAGAAGTGTTCGTCGTAGAACAGAAATGCGTTTACCAGGATATCGATGGCCAGGATCTGGAAGGTGACACCCTCCACGTGATGGCCTGGGACGGTAACCGGCTGGTGGCCTACTTGCGCCTGCTTGACCCGCAATCACAGGGCGGCGATGTGGTGATCGGGCGGGTGATCATTGCACCCCAGGCACGCGGTGCCGGGCTGGGGCATGAGCTGATGGAACAGGCACTCAAACAGATCGAAAAATACTGGCCCGGTCTGCCGGTCTACCTCTCGGCCCAGGCGCATTTGCAGGGGTATTACGGGCGGTACGGGTTTGTCGTGGCGGGTGAGGAATATGTCGAGGATGGCATTCCACACATTGGCATGCGTCGCCCTTAAGGACCTCTTCGCGAGCAAGCCCGCTCCCACATTTGAGATCTATCGCACACGAAACCTGTGTTCACTGCTGATCTAATGTGGGAGCGGGCTTGCTCGCGAAGGCGTCGGTTAAATCACTGAAAGATTTCAGGGATACTCCAGCACCGCCTTGATCTGCCGCAGATTGCGCTCGATCCACCCGCGATCGATCGCACCCCACTCGCGAATCCGATAGCGCCCTGCATGGTTGCGCGCGCCCTCTTCCTGCTCGAACTCACAAATGATATCCAGATCCGCCAACGCCGCGATGGTGTCCTGTGCCGTGCGCCGGGGCATACCGGTGACTTCGGTCAGCGCCGGGACGCTGCTGGCCAGCCCGCTGTCGATCAAGTACGCCACGTACAACCGGCGATAGAAGCTGCTCTTGGTCTTGCTCACGTCCATCCAATGCTCCTTAAAAGGTCGCAGCCTGCGGCAGCTCCTACAGATCCCGCCACGTCAGGTACACCCGCACATCAAATTCCACCTGGTGATAACCCGGCAGCATGTGTTCGCACAGTTTGTAGAATGCCTTGTTGTGGTCCGATTCCTTGAAGTGCGCCAGCTCATGCACCACGATCATTTTCAGGAACTCGCAAGGCGCTTCCTTGAACAGCGAAGCGATGCGGATTTCCTTCTTGGCCTTGAGCTTGCCACCCTGCACCCGTGAAATCGTGGTGTGCAGGCCAAGGGCACGGTGGGTCAGGTCCAGACGGTTGTCGAACAGCACCTTGTCGATGGCCGGAGCGTTACGCAAGTACTCCTGCTTGAGGTCCAGAGCATAGGTGTACAGCGCCTTGTCGCTCTGCACCCCGTGCTTTTGCGGGTAACGCTGGTTCAGGTAATCGCCCAGCCGACCGTCGGCGATCAGCTGGCGCACCTGATCCTGCAAGGTGGCGGGATAGGCCTGGAGATATTTCAACACGGTCATCGGGGCGGCAATACAGGTCACTAAAAGGTCGCCAGTGTAGCGAATTCAGCGGGGCAGCGCGCTCCAGTCGAACGGCTGGACAAAGACCCCGGCGTCTTCGGCCATCATGGGCCGGGCTACCAGAAAACCTTGCACATATTCACAGCTGTTGGCTTGCAGCCATTCATACTGAGCGACGGTTTCCACCCCTTCGGCAATCACCAACATCCCGAACTGCTTGCACAGGTCGATCACACTGCGCACCAGCGCCGCATCCCTTGCCGAATCCGGCAACCGGGCGATCAAATGGCGGTCGATCTTCAGAGTATCCAGCGCCAGGTCGCGCAAGTGCGTCAGGGAGCAGAGTCCGGCCCCGAAGTCATCCAATGCCACTCGTACGCCCAGGTTGTGCAGCAGGCGCAACTGCTTGCGGGTTTCTTCGGGGTTGTGCATCAAGGCCTCTTCCGTGACCTCGACTTCCAGGTGACGCGGTTGCAGGCCATGACGCTCCAGCACCTGGCGCAACTCGGTGACCAGGTTGGGCATGCCGAACTGCGTACTGCTCAAGCTGACGCCGAGCACCAGGTCCTCGGCAAACAGGGACTCCCAGGCTTTGCGTTGCCCGGCGCCGCGATGGTAAATCCAGCTGCCCAGGCGACTGATCAGTCGCGCCTCCTCCAGCAATGGCAAAAACAGCCCCGGGGGGACATCGCCAACGCTCGGATGCTGCCAGCGCAACAAGGCCTCGAAGCCACGAATCCGCCCGTCGGCAATCGCAACCTGAGGCTGATACACCAGATTGAAATCCCGGTTCTCGATGGCCGTGCGCACACTTTCTTCCAGCATCAGCCGCGTGCGCGCCCGGCCGTTCATTTCATGATCGTAGAAGCGATATTGCTGGCGGCCGGCACGCTTGGCCTCGTACATGGCAATGTCGGCCGCCCGCATCATCCCGTCGAGATTGGCGCCACAATCAGGGAACGTGGCAATGCCGATGCTGGCACCCAGAGCGATATCGAGGCCGTCGATCTGCTGACAGATCGACACTCGCTCGATGAGCTTCTCGGCAATCTTCGCCGCCTGCTCGGGGAACTCCAGATCCAGCAGCGCGGTGAATTCGTCGCCGCCCATTCGCGCTAGAGTGTCGAAGGGCCGCAGGCAAGCCTTCAACTGTTCGGAGACCCAGCGCAGCACCCGATCGCCGGCATCGTGCCCGAGCGAATCATTGACTCGCTTGAAGCCGTCGAGGTCCAGATACATCAAAACCCAGGAGCTGTCGGAACGCTCACCGCGCAACAGCAGGTTCTCTACGGTCTGGTAGAAACCCCGGCGGTTGAGCAATCCGCTCAGCGGATCGGTGACCGCCTGAAACTCCAGTTGCTGATGCAGATGGCGCACCACCGACATGTCCAGCACGGTCACGACCATCGCATGTTGCTCGGCGGGCAATGGCGCGCAGGACAAGGCCACCGGCACTTGCTGCCCGGGCGCCGTACGTAGCAGGGCATCGTGCAGGCGCAGGGTTTCGCCGCGTTTGTATCCGGCCAGCAACTCGGAATCGGCCCAGATCGGGATATGCGGTTTTTGCAGGTAGTCCAGAAACTCCTTGCCTTGCAGTTCCTGCACCGTGGCATTGAGCAACCGTGACATCGCCGGATTGGCAAAACGAATCAGACCGTCCTCACCCAACACCAGAATGCCTTCGGCTGCGTTTTCCAGCACCGACGCATTAAAGGCACGAGCCGCTTCCAGATCATGACTCAGTCGCTGCAAGGCCCGGCGGTTACGCTGGTGCTCGAGCAACGCCTGGACCTTGGGCGTAAAGACCTGTGGGTCGAACGGCTTGAACAGATAATCCACCGCACCACTGGCATAGCCCTTGATCACGGCATCCTGGGACTGTTCGTTGGCGGTCAGGAAAATGATCGGCGTCAGACGGGTCCGCTGGCTACCGCGCATCAGGCGCGCCACTTCATACCCGTCCATGTCCGGCATCTGCACGTCCAGCAGCACCAGGTCGATATCGTGCTCAAGTAACAAGCCGAGGGCCTCGAAACCCGAGGTGGCAGTAATGACCCGCCAGCCCTGGCGCTGTAACAACGCGCGCATGCTGATCAGGTTTTCGGGGTAATCGTCGACGACTAAAAGGGTTGAGCCGCCTTCTACTGGCGTGGGTTGCGCGCATTCCATGCTGCTTCTCTAATTGCGGGGTGTCAGGCCGGTTTCTCGTGAAAACCGGACACATACTGCGCCTTCACTCTAGACCCGGTTCTGCAAAAGCAGAAGGTGTCAGTAAGCCATCATTTAATCATAGTGTCTTTTTACCGACTAACGGTCGATGGTTCAGGCGATGGAAACCGGGAAAGATGTCGCTTCGACAGGATGTTGACGTCAGCCACCCGTCAGACGGGCATTAACAAAATCTCCCGCTACGCTTATAAAGGCCGCCCCCGAAGGTGCGGGCTAGAGCTTCTGGCACGTCCGTGCAGCATGAATCAAGTGGAAGAACCGACATGATCGATCTTGCAACCTGGAACCTCAGCGTCCCCGTTGGCAGCCCGCCGTACACCGTCGAAACCGCCAAACTGGTGGACGGTTTCAAGGATCAATACTTCCATTCCGACACCGGCACACTGTTTTTCTGGTCGCCCGTGACCGGCTCCCGTACCGAAAACGCAATTTACCCACGTACCGAATTGCGTGAAACCTACAGCAACGGCACGTTGAAAAACTGGTATTACCCGGAAGCCGACAATTTGTTGTATGCCACTCTGGCAGTGAACCAGGTGCCGAGTTCCGGGAAAATCGTCATCGGCCAGATCCATGCCTATCAAAGCCAGAAACCTCTGGTGAAGGTTGAATACCAATACAAGACCAGCACAGGCACCGGCAATATCGTCGCCAAGGTCCGGATGCATCCCGATGACGATACAGGCCGGGTGATCATCGTTGCGACGGGGGTGAAACTCGACCAGGAGTTCAACTACCTCATTCACCTCAGCCCCGGTGGCGCCTTGGGCATCAGCGCGGCAGGTTATCAATGGGATACGCAAATCAGCACAACCTGGCGTGACAAACCGCTGTATTTCAAGGCCGGGGTCTATGTACAGGACAACACCGGGTACACCACTGAAGGCGGCAAAGTGACCTTCAGCAAGCTGGATATCGATCACAACAATTGATATCGAGGCACTGTTGATCTGGTGGGAGCGGGCTTGCTCGCGAAGGCGTAGTGTCAGACGAAATTAATGTTGAATGACACACCGCTTTCGCGAGCAAGCCCGCTCCCACACTGACCGCGTCGATCCTGGATCATCGCCCATAAAAAACCCGCCTGTCTCGGCGGGTTTTTTATGGGGCTCAAACGCGAAAGGCTTAGTTGACCTTGGCGTTCAACTCACCTTTCAGGTAACGCTGATACATGCCTTCCAGCGAGATCGCCTTGATTTTCGAAGCGTTGCCGGCAGTACCGAAGGCTTCGTAGCGAGCGATACACACGTCGCGCATGGCGGTGACGGTGGCGCCGAAGAATTTACGTGGGTCGAACTCGCTCGGGTTGGTGGCCATCAGGCGACGCATTGCGCCAGTGGACGCCAGGCGCAGGTCGGTGTCGATGTTGACTTTGCGCACGCCGTGCTTGATGCCTTCGACGATTTCTTCAACCGGTACGCCGTAGGTTTCCTTGATGTCGCCGCCGTACTGGTTGATGATCGCCAGCCACTCTTGCGGAACCGAAGACGAACCGTGCATCACCAGGTGAGTGTTCGGAATGCGCTTGTGGATTTCTTTGATACGGTCGATGGCCAGCACGTCGCCGGTAGGCGGCTTGGTGAACTTGTAGGCGCCGTGGCTGGTGCCGATGGCGATGGCCAGGGCATCCACCTGAGTGCGTTTTACGAAGTCAGCGGCTTCTTCCGGGTCGGTCAGCATCTGGCTGTGATCCAGGACGCCTTCGGCGCCGATGCCGTCTTCTTCACCGGCCATGCCGGTTTCCAGCGAACCCAGGCAGCCCAGCTCGCCTTCTACCGAAACGCCACAGGCGTGAGCCATGGCTACGGTTTGTTGGGTCACACGGACGTTGTAGTCGTAGTCGGTCGGGGTCTTGCCGTCTTCACCCAGGGAGCCGTCCATCATCACCGAGCTGAAGCCCAGCTGGATGGAGCGCTGGCAGACGTCCGGGCTGGTGCCGTGGTCCTGGTGCATGCACACCGGGATGTGCGGGAATTCTTCGATGGCTGCCAGGATCAGGTGACGCAGGAACGGTGCACCGGCGTATTTGCGAGCACCGGCCGAAGCCTGGACGATCACCGGGGAGTCAGTCTTGTCAGCGGCTTCCATGATGGCGCGCATCTGCTCAAGGTTGTTGACGTTGAAGGCTGGAACGCCGTAGCCGAACTCGGCTGCGTGGTCCAGCATCTGGCGCATGCTGATAAGTGCCATTGTGTATATCTCTCCCGGTTGAGGGTCGTTAATCGTGCCAGCCTGCCGTAGCGGCGGCGGCTATTCAAGTTATTGCAGATCGGGGGTTGAGCCCGGGCTGCGAATTCGGTGTTGCATCAATCTCAATCACGACACAAAACAACTGTGGGAGCGGCGGTGCGACGTTTCGACTTGCTCGCGAATGCGATTTAACATTCAACATTTATGCAAGCTGATCTACCGCTTTCGCGAGCAAGCCCGCTCCCACATGGGGTCCGTGGTGTTTCAGTTATTGCGCCTTACAACCGCGGCCAATCAAATCATTGGTGGCGACCCAGTAAACCAGCCCTTCTTCACCTTTTATGTGAAACGCCAGCATGTCATTGCTGTACAGCGAACCCGATGCACCCGGCTCCTGTTTCAAGCGGTAGACCTGATCGGCACCGCCCAGGCGCACGTCGACTTCCCTAAGGCTTTCGTCGGTGTAGCGCCACAGCACTTTGGCCTGGCTGTCGCAGGTCCAGGTGGTCCAGTTATCCACAGGCGCGGACGACTGGAACGGGTTCAACTGAGCACAACCTGCCAACAGCGCCAGCGCCGTAACGGCGATAAAACCTTTCATCCATGTCCCTCGACCGACGGCGCATGCCATCAGCCCTGAGTAAAGAGTCAGACCCGTCAAGGGCAGCCATGTTCCTTGGCGGGTGCCCGGGTCTCGTATTTGTCCAGGCCCTCGGGCCCGGAGCGCTTGTTGAGCACCGGGTTGGTTTCCGCCTGCCAGTCGGCCTGATAACAGCCGTTGCGCGACGCAGGCGCCTCGGGTTCCGGCGTGGCTTTCGGGCTGCTCCCGCAAGCCGCCAGTGAACCCGCGACGATCAACAGCGCTAACGTCTTGACCATGTCAACACTCCCTTGCCTGGTCAAACGGGCGACCTTCAGGCCTTGGCCCGGCTTTCCAGGACTTCCACGGCTGGCAGGACCTTGCCTTCGACGAATTCGAGGAACGCACCGCCACCGGTAGAAATGTAGGAGATCTGCTCTGCCACGCCATACTTGTCGATGGCCGCCAGGGTGTCGCCACCGCCGGCAATGGAGAACGCCGCGCTGTCCGCGATGGCCTGGGCCAGCACCTTGGTGCCATTGCCGAACTGATCGAATTCGAACACGCCGACCGGACCGTTCCACAGGATAGTCTTGGACGACTTCAGCAGCTCGGCGAAATTCGCCGCGGTCTGCGGACCGATGTCCAGGATCATGTCGTCGGCAGCGACGTCAGCGATCAGCTTGACGGTCGCAGCGGCGCTTTCCGCGAATTCCTTGGCAACCACTACGTCCACTGGCAGCGGTACGCTGACCTTGGCGGCGATGGCGCGAGCGGTGTCCAGCAGGTCCGGCTCGTACAGGGATTTACCGACCGGGTGACCGGCAGCGGCCAGGAAGGTGTTGGCGATGCCGCCACCGACGATCAACTGGTTGCAGATCTGGCTCAGGCTGTTCAGCACGTCGAGTTTGGTCGACACCTTGGAGCCGGCAACAATAGCCGCCATCGGCTGGGCCGGGGCACCCAGGGCTTTGCCCAGTGCGTCCAGTTCAGCGGCCAGCAGCGGGCCAGCAGCAGCGACTTTGGCGAACTTGGCCACGCCGTGGGTCGAACCCTCGGCACGGTGAGCAGTGCCGAAGGCGTCCATCACGAACACGTCGCACAGGGCGGCGTATTGCTGGGCCAGTTCGTCAGCGTTCTTTTTCTCGCCTTTGTTGAAGCGCACGTTTTCGAACAGCACGATGTCGCCCGCTTTCACGTCAACACCGCCCAGGTAATCGGCCACCAGCGGCACTTCACGACCCAGAGCACGGCTCAGGTAGTCGGCGACTGGCTTGAGGCTGTTCTCGGCCGAGAACTCGCCTTCGGTCGGACGGCCAAGGTGCGAGCAGACCATCACGGCCGCGCCTTTTTCCAGGGCCAGCTTGATGGTCGGCAGCGAGGCCAGGATACGCGCATCGCTGGTGACAACACCGTCCTTGACTGGAACGTTGAGGTCTTCGCGGATCAATACGCGCTTACCTTGCAGATCGAGGTCGGACATCTTCAACACGGTCATGGGTCGCACTTCCTACGGTTTTTTTGAAGTTGCTGTTTGCAGATAGTGTTCTGCAACGTCCAGCATTCGGTTGGCAAAACCCCATTCATTGTCGAACCAGGCCAGGATGTTCACCAGCCGAGGGCCGGAAACGCGGGTCTGACTGGCATCGACGATCGCCGAATGTGGGTCATGGTTGAAATCACAGCTTGCGTGGGGTAGCTCGGTGTAGGCCAGCAGGCCTTTGAGCGGGCCGCTGGTGGCGGCTTCGCGCAGGATCCGGTTTACCTCGGTGGCGTCGGTCGCGGTGGCGGTCTGCATCGTGATATCGAGGCAGGACACGTTGACCGTCGGCACCCGCACGGCTTTGGCCTGAATTCGTCCGGCAAGTTCCGGCAGCAGGCGTTCGATACCTCGCGCCAGACCGGTGGACACCGGAATCACCGACTGGAACGCCGAACGGGTACGGCGCAGGTCTTCGTGGTGATAGGCATCGATGACCGGCTGATCGTTCATCGCCGAGTGAATGGTGGTGATCGACACGTAGTCCAGGCCAATGGCCTGATTCAGCAGGCGCAACAGCGGCACGCCGCAGTTGGTGGTGCAGGACGCGTTGGACACCAGCAATTCGTCGCCGGTCAGGCAGTCCTGGTTCACGCCGTAGACGATGGTCGCGTCAACGTCCGTCTCGCTGGCCATCGGCTGGGAAAACAACACACGCGGGGCGCCGGCGTCGAGGAAACGCTGGCCGTCTTCGCGAGTGTGATAAGCGCCGGAGCACTCCAGCACCAGATCGACGCCCAGGGACGCCCAATCGATGCCTTCGGGGGTGGCACTGCGCAGGACCTTCACGCAGTCGCCATTAATATGCAGACAATCGCCCTCGACCTTCACTTCGCCGGGGAACCGGCCATGGGTGGAGTCAAAGCGTGTCAGGTATTCGATACTGGCCATGTCCGCCAGATCGTTGATCGCGACAATCTCGAACCCGGCCTTTTCGCCTCGCTCGAACAACGCACGCAAGACGCAACGACCAATCCGGCCGTAGCCGTTGAGTGCAACTTTGTAGGGACGCGGTTGAGGCATGGGATTCTCGATTACCGTGGTGAATCTGTCATCGCAGCGTTGACCGAACCACCGTCTTCGCGAGCAAGCCCGCTCCCACAGGGAAATGCATTCCAATGTGGGAGCGGGCTTGCTCGCGAAGGCGGCAGTCCGGATGACGCAACTTCTGGATCAGTCTTCCAGCAGCTCTTCAGCCTGACCCAGGATGTTTTCCAGGGTGAAGCCGAACTCTTCGAACAAGGCCGGCGCAGGCGCCGACTCGCCGTAGGTGGTCATGCCGATCACGCGGCCTTCCAGGCCCACGTACTTGTACCAGTAGTCCGCGTGGGAAGCTTCGATAGCGATACGGGCGCTGACCTGCAACGGCAGGACCGATTGCTTGTAGCCGGCGTCCTGGGCATCGAACACGCTGGTGCACGGCATGGAAACCACGCGCACCTTGCGGCCCTGCTCGGTCAGTTTGTCGAAGGCCTGAACGGCCAGGCCGACTTCCGAGCCGGTGGCGATCAGGATCAGCTCAGGCTCGCCCGCACAGTCCTTCAACACGTAACCGCCACGCGCGATCTCTTCGATCTGAATCGCATTGCGGGTTTGGTGCTGCAGGTTCTGACGCGAGAAGATCAGGGCCGAAGGACCGTCCTTGCGCTCCAATGCGCACTTCCAGCTCACCGCCGATTCAACGGCGTCGGCTGGGCGCCAGGTATCGAGGTTCGGCGTGCAGCGCAGGCTGGCCAGTTGCTCGATTGGCTGGTGAGTCGGGCCGTCTTCGCCCAGACCGATGGAGTCGTGGGTGTAGACGTGGATCACCCGCTGTTTCATCAGGGCCGACATGCGCACCGCGTTACGCGCGTATTCCATGAACATCAGGAAGGTCGCGCCGTATGGCACCAGGCCGCCGTGCAGCGCCACGCCGTTCATGATCGCCGTCATGCCGAATTCACGCACGCCGTAGTACATGTAGTTGCCGCTGGCATCTTCGGCGGTAACACCTTTGCAACCTTTCCACAGGGTCAGGTTGGAACCGGCCAGGTCAGCCGAACCGCCGAGGAACTCAGGCAGCAACGGGCCGAACGCATTCAGGGCGTTCTGGCTGGCTTTACGGCTGGCGATGGTTTCGCCCTTGGCCGCCACTTCGGCGATATAGGCCGAAGCTTTTTCGCTGAAGTCAGCTGGCAGGTCACCGCTCAGACGACGCACCAGTTCATTGGCTTCAGTCGGGAACGCGGCGGAGTAAGCAGAGAAACGCTGGTCCCACTCGGCTTCAACAGCGCGACCGGCTTCCTTGGCGTCCCACTCGGCATAGATATCGGCCGGGATTTCGAACGGGCCGTGATTCCATTTCAGCGCCGCACGGGTCAGGGCGATTTCCGCGTCACCCAGCGGGGCGCCATGGCAATCTTCCTTGCCTTGCTTGTTCGGAGAACCGAAACCGATGGTGGTCTTGCAGCAGATCAGGGTTGGCTGCTCGCTTTTACGTGCAGTGTCGATCGCCGTCTTGATCTCTTCCGGGTCGTGACCATCGACATTGCGGATCACTTGCCAGTTGTAGGACTCAAAACGCTTCGGGGTGTCGTCGGTGAACCAGCCTTCGACTTCGCCATCGATGGAGATGCCGTTGTCATCGTAGAAGGCGATCAGCTTGCCCAGGCCCAGGGTACCGGCCAGGGAAGCGACTTCGTGGGAAATGCCTTCCATCATGCAGCCATCACCCAGGAACACATAGGTGTGGTGATCGACGATGTTGTGGCCAGGACGGTTGAACTGCGCCGCCATGACTTTTTCAGCCAGGGCAAAACCCACGGCGTTGGCCAGGCCCTGGCCCAGTGGACCGGTGGTGGTTTCTACGCCCGGGGTGTAGCCGAGTTCCGGGTGGCCCGGGGTGCGGCTGTGCAGTTGACGGAACTGCTTGAGGTCATCGATCGACAGGTCGTAGCCGGTCAGGTGCAGCAGCGAGTAGATCAGCATCGAGCCGTGGCCGTTGGACAGCACGAAGCGGTCACGGTCGGCAAACGAAGGATTGCTCGGGTTGTGCTTGAGGTAGTCGCGCCAAAGCACTTCGGCGATATCTGCCATACCCATAGGGGCACCGGGATGGCCGCTGTTGGCTTTTTGCACGGCATCCATGCTGAGGGCACGAATGGCGTTGGCACGCTCACGACGGCTAGGCATCGCTGTTCTCCTGGGGGCTTGATTAAAACGAAACGGAAAAAAGGCGAGCATTTTCCCTCACCGGGCCGCCTCGGGGCAATGACAGATAGTCATCTGAAGGCGTTTTTCCAATGGATAACGACGTATTCGCCTGGTGAAACCTTTCCGCCGTCCGATTGTTGACAAAAGCTAACGTCGAGAAGTGCCATCTATCGAGCAATATCAAAACTTTTTGATATTGCTCTTGCGATACCTTCGACCCGTGACTAGACTGCCGGCCTTATGAATTTACGCGTGCCCTCCATTCAACATGACGATTGCGATGAGCTGGCGGCCTTGTGCAAGGCTGGCGGCGATCCCCTGCGGTTGAATGTCTTGCGCGCACTGGCCAATGACTCGTTCGGCGTACTGGAACTGGCGCAGATCTTCGGCATCGGCCAGTCAGGCATGAGCCACCACCTCAAGGTACTGGCACAGGCCGACCTGGTGGCAACGCGCCGCGAAGGCAACGCGATTTTCTACCGTCGCGCGCTGCCCCACACCGAACTGCTGGGCGGCAAACTGCACGCAGCATTGCTCGAAGAAGTGGACAACCTGACGCTGCCGACCGACGTACAGTCGCGCATCACCCAGGTCCATGGGCAACGTGCGGCGGCCAGCCAGGATTTTTTCTCAAGGGTTGCGGAGAAGTTTCGCGCCCAGCAAGACTTGATCGCCGGCCTGCCGCAATACCGCGAAAGCGTGGTGGCCCTGCTCGACAAGCTGAGCTTCGACAAAGACGCCACGGCCATTGAAGTCGGCCCCGGCGATGGCGCATTCCTGCCGGACCTGGCGCGCCGCTTCGCGCAAGTCACGGCGCTGGATAACAGCAGCGCGATGCTCGAACTGGCGCGCCAGGTCTGCGAACGCGACAAGCTGACTAACGTTAGCCTGCAACTGGCCGATGCTTTGAACGGCGTCAGCCTCAAGGCCGATTGCGTGGTACTGAACATGGTGCTGCACCATTTTGCCGCACCGGCCGATGCGCTCAAGCACATGGCCCATTTGCTGCAACCAGGCGGTAGCCTGTTAGTGACAGAGTTATGTAGCCACAACCAGAGTTGGGCCAAGGAGGCCTGCGGTGATCTCTGGCTGGGGTTTGAACAGGACGATCTGGCCCGTTGGGCCACCGCTGCGGGACTCGTTCCCGGGGAAAGCCTCTATGTAGGCTTACGTAATGGTTTCCAGATCCAGGTCCGCCATTTTCAGCGACCGGCTGGCGACACTCACCATCGGTAATTTCAGGAAAACATCGAGATGAGCGAATACTCCCTTTTCACCTCCGAGTCCGTGTCTGAAGGGCATCCGGACAAAATCGCCGACCAGATTTCTGATGCGGTGCTGGACGCCATCATTGCTGAAGACAAGTTCGCCCGTGTGGCGTGCGAGACTCTGGTGAAAACGGGCGTGGCGATCATCGCCGGCGAAGTCACCACTTCCGCCTGGGTTGACCTGGAGCAGATCGTTCGTGACGTGATCACCAACATCGGCTACACCAGCTCCGACGTCGGCTTTGACGGCGCGACCTGCGGCGTGATGAACATCATCGGCAAGCAGTCCCCTGACATCAACCAGGGTGTCGACCGTGCCAAGCCTGAAGATCAGGGCGCCGGCGACCAGGGCCTGATGTTCGGCTACGCCAGCAATGAAACCGACGTGCTGATGCCTGCACCGATCACCTTCTCGCACCAGCTGGTACAGCGCCAGGCCGAAGCCCGTAAATCCGGCCTGCTGCCTTGGCTGCGCCCGGACGCCAAGTCGCAAGTGACCTGCCGTTACGAAAACGGCAAGGTTGTCGGTATCGATGCCGTCGTTCTGTCGACCCAGCACAACCCGGAAGTGTCGTACAACGACCTGCGCGAAGGCGTGATGGAGCTGATCGTCAAGCACGTGCTGCCTGCCGAACTGCTGAGCAAGGACACCCAGTTCCACATCAACCCGACCGGCCAGTTCATCATCGGCGGCCCAGTGGGTGACTGCGGTCTGACCGGTCGCAAAATCATCGTCGACAGCTACGGCGGCATGGCCCGTCACGGCGGTGGCGCGTTCTCCGGTAAAGATCCATCGAAGGTTGACCGTTCGGCGGCCTACGCCGGTCGTTACGTGGCCAAGAACATCGTTGCCGCCGGCCTGGCCGAGCGTTGCGAGATTCAGGTGTCCTACGCCATCGGCGTTGCCCAGCCGACTTCGATCTCGCTGAACACCTTCGGCACCGGCAAGATCAGCGATGACAAGATCGTCAAACTGGTCCGCGAAGTGTTCGACCTGCGTCCATACGCGATCACCACCATGCTCGACCTGCTGCACCCGATGTATCAGGAAACCGCTGCGTACGGCCACTTCGGTCGCACCCCGGCGACCAAGACCGTTGGTGACGACACCTTCACCACGTTCACCTGGGAAAAAACCGACCGCGCCGACGCCCTGCGTTCTGCTGCCGGCCTGTAAGGTTCCCCCGCAACACCCGAAGCCCCGCACGGTTCGCGCCCTGCGGGGCTTTTTATTGGTATTCGCTTTACACCGTATCGAGGCCTTCGCGAGCAAGCCCGCTCCCACAGTTGATCTTTGGTGTGACAAAGATCCATGGGCAAACGCAATTCCCTGTGGGAGCGAGCTTGCTCGCGATGAGGCCAGCACAACTACCAGAAATACCCGGCAAAACACCCCCTCGCTGCGCCAACTGATACTGACCTAGCCTTCACGCACCTCACCGAGCAAGGACGCTCAAGATGCTTCCCGACCTGCGCCTGTTTTTCGCCGCTCTACTGACCCTTGCCTACCTGACCGCCAGCGCCGCCGAGTGCCCGGACTGGCCACCAGAACGCGCCCGGAACGAAGTCCGCAAACTGCAACAACAAATCGACCTCTGGGACGACAGCTATCACCGCCTGGGACGCTCACTGGTCGCCGATGAACTCTACGACCAGTCCCGCGCGCGACTCACCCAATGGCGCCACTGCTTTAACCTGAGCCCGCCCGCAGACCCCTTGCGCACTGCGCGCGGTACGCTGCCCCACCCCATCGCCCACACGGGCCTGGACAAACTGCACGATCAGCCCGCCGTGGAAAAATGGCTGCGTGACCGGGTCGACGTCTGGGTCCAGCCTAAAATCGATGGCGTGGCGGTGACCCTGGTTTACCGCAGCGGCCTGTTGGCCCAGGCAATCAGCCGCGGCGACGGCCAAAGCGGCCAGGACTGGACGGTTCCTGCACGGCAGATTCCGGCCATCCCGCAACGGCTATCTCAGGCCCGGGACTTGATCGTGCAAGGCGAACTGTATTGGCGCCTGACCGATCACGTGCAGGCCCGGGCCGGTAGCCTCAATGCTCGTGGCTCGGTGGCCGGTCTGATGGCACGCAAGGTCTTGAGCGCCGAACAGGCCGCCGGCATCGACCTGTTTGTCTGGGACTGGCCCCAAGGACCGGCGAGCGTACCCGAGCGTGCCGCGGCGCTGACTGCGCTGGGCTTCCCGAGTACCACTGCATACAGCCAGCCCATCGCCTCCGTCATTGATGCCGAACGCTGGCGCGAGCACTGGTATCGTTCCCCCTTGCCCTTTGCCAGCGACGGCATCGTCCTGCGCCAGAATCAGCGCCCAGCCGCCGAACGCTGGCAAGCCAGGTCACCCTACTGGGCCATCGCCTGGAAATACCCCTTCGCCCAGGCACTGGCCGAAGTCCGCCAGGTACACTTCAAAATCGGCCGGACCGGGCGGATCACTCCGGTTCTTGAACTGACCCCGGTAAAGCTCGATGACCGGCAGATCAAGCACGTCAGCGTCGGTTCGTTGCAACGCTGGCAGACGCTGGACATCCGCCCGGGTGACCAGGTCGCCATCAGCCTGGCCGGGCTGACCATTCCCAGGCTCGATAGGGTTGTATTGCGCAGCAGCGAACGCGCCGAATTGAACGCGCCGCGGGCAGAGGACTTTCATTCATTGAGTTGCTGGCAACCGACTCCGGGCTGTGAGAGCCAGTTTCTCGCGCGCCTGACCTGGCTCAGCAGCAAACAAGGCCTGGCGCTGCCCAACGTGGGTCCGGGCACCTGGGAAAAACTTCTTGCAACAGGTCGGCTGAACGGCCTGTTGGATTGGTTGACCCTCGATGCCCAAGAGCTTGCTACCATTGACGGTTTCGGCGAGCGCAGCGCGGCTCGTCTTGCGGACAGCTTCAACCGAGCCCGGCAACGCCCGTTCGCGCACTGGCTGAAAGCCTTGGGATTGCCGCCGACAGGTCAGGCGCATCTCGGCGATTCATGGCTGGTACTGGCGCAGCGAGACATCGAACAATGGCGGGCCGAGGCCGATATCGGGCCAGGGCGCGCGGCGCAACTGAGCGCTTTTTTCCGCGATCCGCAGGTACTGGGCTTGAGTGAAACGTTACGTGATGCGGGGATTGACGGCTTTTAGCTGCCGGCCCTGCGCCCACCGGGAACCCCAAGGGACCGCTGGGCTCCAACAAGCCATTGCCACAGTGGTCTGCTTGCTTTCCTACATGGAGCTTTTATGAAATTTCTTTCACCGCTCGCCCTGTTGACCCTTTGCAGCGTGCTGGCCACCCCGTTGATGGCGGACGAGGAAGCGCCGGGGCTGACCGGTTGCGCCGCCAAGAAGCAAGGCATCGTCAACCAGATCGAATTGGCCAAGGTCCACGGCAACGCCGACCAGCAGGCAGGCCTGGAAAAGGCCTTGAGCGAAGTCGAAGCGAACTGCACCGACGCCTCGCTGAAGAAGGAACGGGAAAACAAGGTGCTCGACGCCAAGCACGAAGTCAGCAAGCGTCAGGCAGACCTCGACAAGGCCATGAGCAAAGGCGATCCCGACAAGATCAACAAGCGCAAAGACAAACTCGCCGATGCCCGCAAGGAATTGCAGAACGCATTGGATGAACTGGATAAGTAATCACTGGTAACGAACAGAGATCTTCGGTGTTGCCGAAGCAGCCTTCGCGAGCAAGCCCGCTCCCACAGGGGATCGGTGTTGTGAACACTTTTTGTGCCACACCACAAATCCCCTGTGGGAGCGGGCTTGCTCGCGAAGACGTCAGTCCGGGCAACGCCAATCAATGATCCCGAAACGCCTTATGACACCCACTGCAAGCATCTTCGACTTTCTGTACCGCCGGCCCCAGGTTGCTGGCCTTGTAGGGTTGGACCTGGCTGGCGATCACCAATTCACCGGTGGCGCTTTCAAGGTCGCGGGCCATTGCCTGAAAGCGTGTCTGTTGCTCCCAGACATCGCTCTTGGCGCTGGTGTGATCCTCCTCGCGCACTTGCGGAAAATGCTGCCACGGCTCACGGGACAACGCATCGAGTTTCACCGCACCTTCGGCGAACTTCGGGCCATCGAAGGCAATGCGCCCACGCAACATGCCGCCCAGGTCTTCGCCAGTCTTGAGCATCTGCTTGAAAATGGCCTTGCGCTGGCCGAGCGGCGAGTTGGGGTCGATACCGCCACAAGCGGACAGCGTCAGGCAGGCCAGCAATACAACAGAAAGTCTTTTAAGAGTCATGGTGGCTTCAGGTCACGGGAAACGGCGGCCAGTATCCTCGCGTCATCGGCAAAGACCAATAGCCCTATTATCAACAAGGGTTGCTTGAACGCATGGAGCGCTCAGGCAACCGGCAAAGGAATCACTCCATGAACAGCCGTTTCAACGCGTGGCGTCACCGCCTGGCCTGGACCCTGCCGATGGTGGCCCTGCTCGCAGGCTGCACCGGTGGCGACAACCAACAACCGAAAACCCACGCCCTGGCCACCTACTCCAGCGCCACATGGGAAGCGCTGCCGGCGGTGTCCGACAGCGACCTGGTCGCCGGTTTCGGTTCCTGGCGCAGCGCCTGTACCCGACTCAAGACCGATCCGGTCTGGGGTGGCATCTGCGCAGCGGCTGTCAACGTGCCGCAAACCGCCAGCGACATTCGCGGTTTTCTCAAACAGAACCTCGATGTCTATGGCCTGCGCGCCGCCAACGACAACCCCAACGGCCTGATAACCGGCTACTACGAACCGGTCTATCCCGGGAGCCTGACCCAGACCAGCGCTGCCAATGTCCCGGTCTATGGCGTCCCCGAGGACATGATCATCGTCGCCCTCGACAGCATTTACCCGGAACTCAAGGGCAAGCGCCTGCGCGGTCGACTCGAAGGTCGCGTGCTCAAGCCATACGACGATGCGGCAGCCATCGAAAGCAAAGGGGTCAATGCGCCGGTCGTGGCCTGGCTGACCGATCCGATGAACCTGCAGTTCCTGCAAATCCAGGGTTCGGGTCGTATCCAGCTCGACAATGGTCGCCAGTTGCGCATTGCCTACGCCGATCAGAACGGCCACCCGTATCGACCGATCGGTCGCTGGCTGGTGGAACAGGGCGAACTGAAAAAAGAAGACGTGACCATGGGCGCCATCAGCACCTGGGCCAAGGCCAATCCATCGCGGATTCCCGAACTGCTCGGCAGCAACCCCAGCTATGTGTTCTTCACCCGCAACCCGGACAGCAACGAAGGTCCGCGCGGCTCGCTGAACGTACCGTTGACCGCCGGTTACAGCGCGGCAGTGGATCGCAAGGTGATTCCGCTGGGCAGCCTGTTGTGGCTGTCCACCACCAGACCGGACGGCACGGCCCTGGTTCGCCCCGTTGCAGCACAGGACACCGGCGGCGCCATTGCCGGCGAGGTTCGGGCGGATCTGTTCTGGGGCACCGGGGATGCGGCCGGGCAACTGGCCGGGGACATGAAACAGCAGGGGCAGATCTGGATGCTCTGGCCCAAAGGCGCGACGTTGCCGCAAGTGCCGCAGGTGGCGGATGCGCAGAAGACCACCCCTTAAATGCTGCTTCGCCTGTTAGATAGCTTTCGCGAGCAAGCCCGCTCCCACATGAGATCACCATCGAACACAGAATCTGTGTCCACTGAGGATCAAATGTGGGAGCGGGCTTGCTCGCGAAGAGGTCCTCACAGGCGATGAAGACTCAGGCTGACACCACAAAGAAACTCACGATCAACCCCATCCCCACGAACCACATCAACGACCGCAGCGTCGCCCAGTCCGCCAGATAGCAAATGATGTAGAGCAGCCGGCTGGTAATGAACAGCACGGCCAGCACATTGATCGTCACCAGTTCGGCATTGCCGGCCAGATGCGCCACGATCACCGCCGCAGCGAACGCCGGGGTCACTTCAAAGCTGTTCAGTTGCGCCGCATTCGCGCGCCTGCCCAAGCCTTCCAGCGAATCGAGAAAGTCCCGGGGATCATGGTTGTCTCTCAACCTGAACCCGCCGCTGATCTTGGCCACGCCCACACACACATACGGCAGGAAAATCGCGATCAAAATGCACCACAGAGCAACCGTCATAAAGCAGTCCCTTCTTCACGTTTCAGAACAGTCAAAATTTCATGACCAATATACCGATCAGCACCAGCCCACAGGCCAAGAGGCGCGGCCCGCCAAAAGGCTCCTTCAGGTAACGCATGCCAAACAGCACCACCAGAATTACGCTGATCTCGCGCAACGCCGCCGCTTCTGCAATCGAGCCCAGCTGCATCGCCCACAGCACCAGAGCGTAGCTGAACAGCACGCAGAACCCGACGGCCAGGCCCAGTCGCCACTGCTCGCGCCAGAACAACATGAACGCGGGTCGTTTGCGCACCAACGCCAACAGCGGAAACGGCCAGGCACTGAGCAAGGTGACCCAGACCAGATAGTCCAGTGGATGGGACCAGCGCCGCAATGCCTGCCCGTCAATGTAGGTGTAGCAACCGATGCACAGGCCGATCAGCGCCACCACCGGTAACATCGACCAGGGCAAACGCGCACCGCCACCGCCCTGCCAGAGCAGGCACAGCATGCCGAACGGGATCAGCAGGATTCCGAAAATCTGCTGATGGGTCAGCACTTCCCCGGCAAAGATCAGCGTCAGCGCCAGCACCACCAACGGTGACAGGCCGCGCATCAATGGATAGACCAGCCCGAGGTCGCCGACCCGATAGGCCTGTATCAGCAAATAGCGATAGAGCAACTCGAACGCCGCCGACGCCAGGATCCACGGCCAGATCTCCAGTGGCGGCATGCTCAGGAACGGCAGCATCAGCACGACAAAGAGCAGCGCCACGCTGTCCATGCAGGCCACCACCAACAGCCGCTCCGCACTGAACTTGATCAGGGTATTCCACGCCGCATGCAACAGCGCCGCCACCAACACCAACGCCGTCGCAAGCACGGCCTACTCCTTTTGTTGTCTCCACAATCCCTGTAGGAGCGAGCTTGCTCGCGAAAAACGTGAGGACAACGCGCTCAATCAGAGAGCACCCGTCATCGTTCACGTCCATCGCGAGCAAGCTCGCTCCTACAGGGGCCGGGTAGAGAATTGATTCGCCATATTTCACTGTCTGTTTATACTGCAAGCGACCACGCCGCACTCAGTTGCGCACACACTAATTCCAATAAAAATCCTGCCCGGCCCGCTCTCGTCGAGAACGGTCGTCGGCCTGCGTATGCCTGATCACAGCGTCAAGACTACCGACAGAGACCTTGCGCATGCCACTCGCTTTGCTTGCCCTCGCCGTTGCCGCCTTCGGCATCGGCACCACCGAATTCGTCATCATGGGTCTTTTGCCCGATGTCGCCCGCGACCTCGGCGTGAGCATTCCCGACGCCGGATTACTGATCACCGGCTACGCCCTGGGCGTGGTATTCGGTGCACCGATCCTCGCGGTCGGCACCGCCAACATGCCGCGCAAGGCCACGTTGTTGGGCATGACGCTGATGTTCATCCTCGGCAACATGCTCTGCGCGCTGGCGCCAAACTACGCCACGCTGATGGCCGCGCGCGTGATCACGGCACTGTGCCACGGCGCATTTTTCGGCATTGGTTCGGTGGTGGCCGCCGGGCTGGTGGCCCCCAACAAAAGGGCTCAGGCGATTGCCATGATGTTCACCGGCCTGACCCTGGCCAACGTGCTCGGTGTGCCACTGGGTACCGCACTCGGGCAATACGCAGGCTGGCGCTCGACCTTCTGGGCTGTGTCGGTGATCGGGGTGCTGGCGGCGATTGCGCAATGGGTCTGGCTGCCGAAAAACATCGCGATGGATAAAGCCAACCTGGCCAGCGAGTTCAAGGTACTGGGCAAGGCCAACGTACTGCTGGCCCTGGGCATGAGTGTACTGGCCTCGACCAGCCTGTTCAGTGTGTTCACTTACATTGCGCCGATCCTGCAGGACATCACCGGTGTCAGCCCCCACGGCGTCACCATCATGCTGCTGTTGTTCGGTGTGGGCTTGACCGCCGGCAGCATGCTCGGTGGTCGCCTGGCGGACAGCCGCTTGCTGCCTTCACTGGTGGGCATGGCGCTGGCGGTGCTGGTGGTACTGGCGGCATTCACGCAAACCAGTCACTCGGTCATCCCGGCGGCCATCACACTGGTGTTGTGGGGGACGTTTGCCTTTGCCTTGTGCCCGATCCTGCAACTGCTGATCATCGATCAAGCCTTTGAGGCACCAAACCTGGGTTCGACCTTGAACCAGAGCGCCTTCAACCTCGGCAACGCCGCCGGGGCATGGATTGGCGGGCTGGTTGTGGCCAGCGGCGCCGATCTGGCGGACCTGCCCTGGACCGGTGCACTGGTCAGCGGTCTGACCGTGTTGACCGCACTGTTCTTCATCTATCGCCAGCGTCGCGCTGCGGCTGCGCTTGATGCGGTGGGCTGAGGATCAGCTTGATGGTTTTTTGATTTTCTGCGGATCGGGCGCTTCGCTCTGATCCGTAGATTTTTTCGGCGGCCCGCTTTCGCTGCGAATCTGCGCATGGCTGATCAGCGCGAAAATAAAACTGCCACCGATGATGTTCCCCGCCAGCGTCGGCCCGGCGAACACCAGCCAGAAATCACTCCACGGCAACTCGCCGGCAAATACCAGATACGAAACCTCCAGCGAACCGACCACGATGTGGGTGAAATCCCCCAGCGCCATGAGGTAGGTGATGAGGATGATGATCCACATCTTGGCGCTCTCCATGGACGGGATCATCCAGACCATGGTGGCGATCATCCATCCGGAAATGATGCCCTTGGCGAACATCTGGCTGGCGTGGTTTTCCATGACCTTGCGGCCGATATCGAGGAAGGCGACATCGGTCTTGCTGTCGAAAATCGGCAGTTCCAGCATCACGTACGCCACCAGCAAGGTGCCACAGAGGTTGCCGATCAGCACCACCGTCCACAGCCGTAGCAGCCGGCCGAAGTTGGCCAGCGTCGGTTTGGTCATTACCGGCAACACCGCAGTCAGGGTGTTTTCGGTGAACAGTTGCTGACGAGCGAGGATCACCGCGAGGAAACCGGCGCAATAACCGAAACTCGCGATCACCTTGAATCCTTCGCCATCCGGAAGACGTGAATTGAGCAAGCCCATGCCCATCAGCGACAGACCCATGGTCAACCCCGCCGCAAGCGCCGACCACCACAACGCGGCAATGCTGCGCTCCAGTTCCTGGTCGCCCTGGGTACGGATGATCTCGTGCAGCACCGCGGCACGGGGTGGCTGGCTCTTTTCGACTTCGTGCTCTTCTTGTGCCGAAAGGTTCGGGGTCTTGCCGTCTTGTGCCGAGTTCATGGGATGCGCAACCGGTGGCGGGCTATTCAGCTATGACCTGTGCAGCGGGGATTCCGTTCTGTAGGAGCGCGCATGCTCGCGATGGACTTGAGAGCACCACTGGGTGTCAGGTACCCAGTGTTATCGTTAACGACCATCGCGAGCAGGCTCGCTCCTACACGCTGGCGTCGTCCTTGAACTGATCCTTGACGTACCTGATCTCGGTCCGGCCGTGAGGCGCCGGCAAGCCGTCTTCACCGAGGTTCACGAACACCATTTTTTCAACGGTGAGGATGCTCTTGCGGGTGATCTTGTTGCGCACCTCGCACGTCAGGGTGATCGAAGTGCGGCCGAACTCGGTCGCCGTGATGCCCAGTTCGATGATGTCGCCCTGGCGCGAGGCGCTGACGAAATTGATTTCTGAAATGTACTTGGTGACCACACGCTGGTTGCCCAACTGAACGATGGCGTAGATCGCCGCCTCTTCGTCGATCCAGCGCAGCAGGCTACCGCCGAACAGCGTGCCGTTAGGGTTGAGGTCTTCGGGTTTTACCCATTTGCGGGTGTGGAAATTCATGTTCACTCCTGAGCGTCTTGCCGAATGATGCCTACCATCATGGCAGAGCCCGACCTAGAGCTCTATTGAGCATCGTCTATGGTCTCGATTACCGTTCGGACATTGACCGACAGAAACGCTTTGGAAGATCGGCATAGCCCGCTATAATCGCCACCGTTTCAAAACGGTCATCTTCAATTGCTACCGTTTCCCGCCACCTGTCCGAGGGGCGCTGCAGCAGGTTTGACCTGTCAGGCTCGGATGGGGCGTTGCCTGGCCTTCACTGGCTGGACACTAAACGCACAACGGCGCCCATTCGCATACATTACGAATGGAGGCTCTTCATGAGCGCTGTTATCACGCCTGCAGATTTTAACGATTACAAAGTTGCCGACATGTCCCTGGCTGCCTGGGGCCGTCGCGAAACCATCATCGCCGAATCCGAAATGCCAGCCCTGATGGGTCTGCGCAACAAGTATTCCGCCGAGCAACCGCTCAAGGGCGCGAAGATCCTCGGCTGCATCCACATGACCATTCAGACTGCCGTGCTGATTGAAACCCTGGTTGCCCTGGGTGCCGAAGTACGCTGGTCGTCCTGCAACATTTTCTCGACTCAGGACCAGGCTGCTGCTGCCATCGCCGCTGCCGGCATCCCGGTTTTCGCCTGGAAAGGTGAAACCGAACAAGAGTACGAGTGGTGCCTGGAGCAGACCATCCTCAAAGATGGCGCGCCTTGGGATGCCAACATGATCCTCGACGACGGCGGTGACCTGACCGAGCTGCTGCACAAGAAGTACCCACAGGTTCTGGACCGCGTCCACGGCGTGACCGAAGAAACCACCACCGGCGTTCACCGCCTGCTGGACATGCTGGCCAAGGGCGAGCTGAAAATCCCGGCCATCAACGTCAACGACTCCGTGACCAAGAGCAAGAACGACAACAAGTACGGCTGCCGTCACAGCCTGAACGATGCGATCAAGCGCGGCACCGACCACCTGCTGTCCGGCAAGCAAGCGCTGGTCATCGGCTACGGCGACGTGGGCAAGGGTTCGGCCCAGTCCCTGCGTCAGGAAGGCATGATCGTCAAGGTTTCCGAAGTCGACCCGATCTGCGCCATGCAAGCCTGCATGGACGGTTTCGAAGTGGTTTCGCCGTTCATCGACGGTATCAACAACGGAACTGAAGCAAGCATCGACAAGGCATTGCTGGGCAAGATCGACCTGATCGTGACCACCACCGGTAACGTCAATGTTTGCGACTCGAACATGCTCAAGGCCCTGAAGAAGCGTGCCGTTGTCTGCAACATCGGCCACTTCGACAACGAAATCGACACCGCTTTCATGCGCAAGAACTGGGCATGGGAAGAAGTGAAGCCGCAGGTTCACAAGATCCACCGTACCGGCGCTGGCGATTTCGACCCACAGAACGACGACTACCTGATCCTGCTGGCCGAAGGCCGTCTGGTTAACCTGGGTAACGCCACCGGCCACCCGAGCCGTATCATGGACGGTTCGTTCGCCAACCAGGTTCTGGCCCAGATCTTCCTGTTCGGCCAGAAGTACGCCGACCTGTCGCCAGCCCAGAAAGCCGAGCGCCTGACCGTTGAAGTACTGCCGAAAAAACTCGACGAAGAAGTGGCCCTGGAAATGGTCCGTGGCTTCGGCGGCGTAGTGACTCAACTGACCAAGACCCAGGCCGACTACATCGGCGTGACCGTTGAAGGTCCGTTCAAGCCGCACGCCTACCGCTACTGATAGACCGGCTTTTCCTGTGTAGCAGCGAGCTCGCTCGTGATGGACGTCAACGATAACGCGTGTTGCCTGGATGAACGCGTTGCCTTGATGTTTTTCGCGAGCAAGCTCGCTCCTACAGGGGGCCAGCGTCCGCCTTATGAGTTTCCAAGGATATGACCATGTCCCAAGATCGTCGCTACAGCTTCGAGTTCTTCCCTACGAAGACCGATGCTGGGCATGAAAAGCTGCTCGCCACTGCTCGCCAGTTGGCCATCTACAACCCCGATTTCTTCTCCTGCACCTACGGCGCCGGCGGTTCGACCCGCGATCGCACGCTGAACACCGTGCTGCAGCTCGAAAGCGAAGTCAAAATCCCTGCCGCTCCGCACCTGTCCTGTGTGGGCGATAGCAAGGACGACCTGCGCGGCCTGCTGGCCCAGTACAAGGCTGCCGGCATCAAGCGTATCGTCGCCCTGCGCGGTGACCTGCCTTCGGGCATGGGCATGGCCAGCGGTGAGTTGCGCCACGCCAATGACCTGGTTGAATTCATTCGTGAAGAAACCGGTGATCATTTCCACATCGAAGTCGCCGCTTACCCGGAAATGCATCCGCAAGCGCGCAATTTCGAAGACGATGTGGCCAACTTCGTGCGCAAGGCCAACGCTGGCGCCGACAGCGCGATCACCCAGTACTTCTTCAACGCCGACTGCTATTTCTACTTCGTCGAACGCGTGCGGGCGCTGGGCGTGAACATCCCGATCGTGCCGGGCATCATGCCGATCACCAACTACAGCAAGCTGGCGCGCTTCTCCGATGCCTGCGGTGCGGAAATCCCGCGCTGGATCCGCAAGCAACTGGAAGCCTATGGCGACGACACCCAGAGCATTCAGCGCTTTGGCGAACAGGTCATCACCGAGATGTGCGAACAACTGCTGCAGGGTGGCGCTCCAGGGCTGCACTTCTACACCCTGAACCAGGCTGAAGCGAGCCTGGCGGTGTGGAACAACCTGAAGTTGCCGCGTTAAAAAGTCGTCGAAGCACGATTAAAAGATCGCAGCCTGCGGC
Source organism: Pseudomonas sp. BF-R-30 (assembly GCF_019956175.1). Lineage (NCBI taxonomy): Bacteria > Pseudomonadati > Pseudomonadota > Gammaproteobacteria > Pseudomonadales > Pseudomonadaceae > Pseudomonas > Pseudomonas sp. BF-R-30. The sequence continues at coordinate 209,691 of NZ_JAHBDE010000011.1, forward strand.
AGCGCCTACAACGGAATGTCAAATCCCGTAGGCGCTGTCGCAGGCTGCGATCTTTTGCTTTCAACGCACTATTAATGTGCGGCAATCCACGGAGTTAGAGCATCTGCGGTCAGTTTCTGGCTCTTTCCGGTTTCTCGTCGTAATCTCAGCCTATGCCTTTGATCACGCAGTTTATCGCCGTGCTTGTCTTCACTTGCCTGAGCTTCGCCGCCCGGGGCGAGAAGCTGCGCATTGTCACGGAGCCATGGGCGCCCTATGTGTACGAAGACAACGGCAAATCCCTGGGCCTGGACTACGAAACCACCGCCATTGTCTTCAAGCGCCTGGGCATTGAAGTGGAGTGGCAATTCCTGCCATGGAAACGCTGCTTGTCGATGCTTGAAACAGGCCAGGCCGACGGCGCCCTGGACATCTTTCACAGCGACGAACGCGAAGCGACGCTGCTCTACCCCAGCGAACCGCTCTCGGAAGTCCAGTTCGTGATGTTCTACGCCAATGACCGGCCCCACCCGTTTCGCAGCCTCGAAGACTTGCGCGGCCTGACCATCGGCACCTCGCCGGGTTACCTGTACAGCAAGGACTTCAGCGATTCGACGCTGTTCACCCGCGAGCCGGCCCCCACCCATGAAGCCAACTTCGGCAAACTGGTACGCGGGCGAATTGACCTGCTGATCACCGACCGCCGGGTCGGTCAGCATTTGCTCGACGAACTGGGCATCCGCGACAAGATCACCGAAAACCCCACGGTCATCAGCCAGCAAAGCCAGTTTCTCGCGGTGCGGCGCAATGCGGGCATGGATCTGCTGGTGCAGCGTTTCGGCGCCGAACTCAAGCGTTTCAAGCGCGAGCCCGCCTACGCTGAACTGAGCGCCCGCTACGGCGCGGAACCGGCAGCCAGCGTGAAGTCTGAAAAGGCCACGGCCGCCACGGAAAAAACCGTTGAGCAGCAGGAAAGCGGCGCGCAGTGATAGCTCTGTTATACTCCGGCCTTCCCGCCAGGCTCACGCCCGGACGCTCGGAATCGTTAAAGGCATCTCAACCCCGCTACTGCGCAGCTTTCAGCCCGCGCGAGCGCTTGCAGACGAGCCTTCGAAACCCAGCAGGACCGGACGGGATTGCGTCCTCTTAAACGCCATTCGCGCCAGGCAAGACTCCCATTGGGCCAAGCCCTAACTAGAACAGGATTACTCATGTCCTTTGCTTCCCTCGGTCTCTCCGAGGCTTTAGTCCGCGCCATCGAGGCGGCGGGCTATACCGAGCCTACTCCGGTGCAACAGCGGGCCATTCCCGCCGTGTTGCAAGGTCGCGACCTGATGGTCGCGGCACAGACAGGTACTGGTAAAACCGGCGGTTTCGCCCTTCCGATCCTGGAGCGGTTGTTCCCCAACGGTCATCCGGACAAGTCCCAGCGTCACGGCCCGCGCCAACCGCGCGTACTGGTCCTGACCCCGACTCGCGAACTCGCCGCGCAAGTGCATGAAAGCTTCAAGGTCTATGCCCGTGACCTGAAGTTCGTCAGCGCCTGCATCTTCGGCGGTGTCGGCATGAACCCGCAGGTTCAGGCCATGTCCCGCGGCGTAGACGTGCTGGTGGCCTGCCCTGGCCGCCTGCTCGACCTGGCCGGCCAAGGCAGCGTCGATCTGTCCCACGTGGAAATCCTCGTGTTGGACGAAGCCGACCGCATGCTCGACATGGGCTTCGTCCATGACGTGAAAAAGGTCCTGGCCCGTCTGCCGGCCAAACGCCAGAACCTGCTGTTCTCGGCGACCTTCTCCAAGGACATCACCGACCTCGCCGGCAAGCTGCTGCACAACCCGGAACGCATCGAAGTCACGCCGCCAAACACCACGGTCGAGCGTATCGAACAGCGCGTATTCCGCCTGCCGGCCAGCCACAAGCGCGCTCTGCTGGCCCACCTGATCACCGCTGGCGCCTGGGAACAGGTACTGGTGTTCACCCGCACCAAGCACGGCGCCAACCGCCTGGCCGAGTACCTGGACAAGCACGGCCTGAGCGCCGTCGCGATCCACGGCAACAAGAGCCAGAACGCCCGCACCAAAGCCCTGGCCGACTTCAAGGCCGGCACTGTGCGCATCCTGGTGGCCACCGACATCGCCGCCCGCGGCCTGGACATCGACCAGTTGCCACATGTGGTCAACTTCGAACTGCCGAATGTCGATGAAGACTACGTACACCGTATCGGCCGTACCGGCCGTGCCGGTCGTTCGGGCGAGGCGATTTCGCTGGTAGCCCCGGACGAAGAAAAACTGCTGAAAAGCATCGAACGCATGACCAAGCAGAAAATCGCCGACGGCGACCTGATGGGCTTCGATGCAAGCACCATCGAGGCGGAAAAGCCTGAAGTGCGCGAGCGTCCGGACATGCGCAACCCGCGCAATCCACGTGGCCCGCGCGGCGACGGTCCGAACGGCAGCGGTGGCGGCGGTGGTCGCAAGGACAAAGGCAAGGACAAGGGCAAGGAAAAACCGGCCGGCGAACGCGGCGAGCGCCCGGCCCGTCAGCAGAAACCACGTGAAGGCACTCCGGCTCGCGAACAGCGTCCGTCGCAGCCTCCTCGTGCCGCCGCTGACCGCGCCCCGGACGAGTTCCTGGACGACGATATCGATAACTTCGGCAACCGTGTCGACTACGTGCCGCAGCAGAAGCCCGCGCAAGGCCGTGGCCGTCGCCCGGGTGCTCCGGCACAAGGCACCGCGGCGGGTTCGGGCGCTCCACGTTCCGGCAAGCCACAAGGTCGCCAGAACGGTCCCCGCAACAGCGATGGCGCCAGCACCGGCACTCCGCCAGCCAAGCGTAACGGCCCTCGCAGTGGCGCACCGCGCGACGGCCAGGCCCGTCGCGAAGATTCGCGCAATCGCCGTCCGGCCCGTGACGACCAGCCACGTTCGGAACCTGCCGTGCAGAACCCGCGTGGCCCGGCGCCGAAGATCATGCACAAGGAGTCGAAAGCGGATCGCTTCCCGACACCTGAGCAGCTGGATCAACTGCCAAGCCGTCCTCGTGGTGAGAAACCAGCGCTGCTGACCCGCAATCGCTGAGTTATCGCTGCAATGAAAAATGCCCCGGTTCGAAAGAGCCGGGGCATTTTTTTGATCAGTGCAAAAACCTGTGGGAGCGAGCTTGCTCGCGATGGTCGTCAACGATAACGCTGGAAGCCTGATGCTCCGCGGCGCTCTCAGGTCTATCGCGAGCAGGCTCGCTCCTACAGTCTCAGCATTACTTCGCTTTTACACCTTCAAAGGTCACGTACATCTCAACCGCATCGGACGATGGGCCCAGGTCTTTCTGCTTGCCGAAGTCGGAACGCTTGAGGCTGAAAGTACCCTCGAAGCCTGCACGGTAGCCGCCCCATGGATCCTTGCCTTCACCCAGGAAAGTAGCCTTGACCACGATTGGTTTGGTTACACCGAGGATAGTCAGGTCACCAGCTACATCGGCAGTGTCCTTGCCAGCGGCGTTTTTGCCGGTGGGTTTGACGCTGGTGGAAACGAACGTGGCTTTGCTGGCGTTCAGGAAGTCTTTGCTGGAGATGTGCTTGTCACGCTCGGCGTTGTTGGTGAAAACGCTGGCGGTGTTCACGTTGAACTCGATCTTGCTGTCTTCAGGCTTGGCAGCGTCGAAGCTGAACTTGCCGTCGATGTCCTTGAAAGTACCGGTGATGAAGCTGTAGCCCAAGTGGCTGATCTTGAAGTCAACGAAGGCGTGCTGGCCTTCTTTGTCGACCACGTAGTCAGCGGCCATTACGTTACCGGCGGACAACAGGGCGGAACCGATTGCCAGAGCGGCCAGAGTCTTTTTCAACATGCTTTGTTTTCCTTTGGAGTCGAGGTTGAACTTCAGGCTTTGCGACCCAGCATTCGCTTGAGGGTCACATCACGGTCGATAAAGTGGTGCTTCAATGCTGCCAACGCATGGAGGCCGGAAAAAATTACCAGCACCCACGCCAGGTAGAGGTGAATCACGCCAGCGGTATCTGCCTGGTCCGGCAGTCCGGATACCAGCGCAGGGACTTCAAACAAGCCAAACACCGGGATACCGACACCTTCTGCGGTGGAAATCAGGTAACCGGCAATCAACACGGCAAACAGACTGATGTACAGAAAGCCATGGCCGAACCTGGCGCCGAGGCGCGTCATGCGGCTGTAGCTGGCCAGGGTTGGCGGCGGTGGGCTGATGAAGCGCCACAGCACCCGCAGCAGCATCACACCCAGCAACACCAGGCCGATACTCTTGTGCAGGTCCGGCGCGTCTTTGCGCCAGGTGCTGTAGTAGTCGAGCCCGACCATCCACAGCCCAAGCGCGAACAGACCGAAGACCGCCAGTGCCACAACCCAGTGAATGACGATGCTGACCCAGCCGTAGCGGGAGGTAGAGTTACGTAGCTGCATTGCCTAGATCCTGTAAGTGCTGGCCCAAGACTATCGAGTTATCTATCGAATTAAAGCGGAAAAATTTGCTTTGAAATATCGAAAAATGCGATCAAGAGTCTGAAGCCTGCGAGTTAAGGAAAGATTAAACGCGAAATTGTGAGAAAAAGTGAATACAAACCGGAGAACACCTGTATCAAAAGGTTTATTCGATTCTGGTCCCGGTTTTTCTCCAGGCAAAAAAAACGCAGCCCTTGAGCCGCGTTTTTTTCGCCTGAACGTTGCTGAGCCTTGGTGTCAGTGGCCCCTCTGCTCTTCGATTCAACATTTTTGACCGGTGCCGTCCTGGCAGGCTCCGCCCTCCCCGATCCAGACACCTGATGGCTGCCGCTTCCTTTTCTGCTTCACGCTAACCTTCAACGGTTTATTTATTAAAGCGATACATGTGTATCGCCATTTCCGTAGTTGAACTTGGTTCAATGTGGGTTCAACAGTTCATTGAACAATGAAAAAACATGGCCATTACATACACCCACTTTCAAGCAAGTAGCTCGCAGGCGTACCCCCCAATCACGTGATGTCGGCAGGATAGTAACTTATGTCCGGAAATTGACGATTTCGATTGGTGTTGCAAGCTGACGGAAATCTAGTCATTTACGATCAACGCACGGCGAATCTATGCTGGGCACGCTTTGGATTCGCCCCTGGGCGTATTCCAAAAAAGAAGGCCACGTTAATAATCAGTGACATCTCCAGTAGAATCTCGACACACGCTAATTATGATAAAAACCTTGATTACTTAGCCCCTTGGAAAACCGGAGGCGGCTGAAAACAATCAGCATCGTACGGATTTATCTGGCATTTATAGGCCAATTCAGGGCTGTCCCCCTTAGGAAACCATTCGCTATTTACACAGCCAGAAAGTGCTATCAACATGATTATTACTGCTAGTGATTTCATATATCCTCCCGTTATCTGAAGAACATAAAGTCAAAGATCTGGAGCCAGCTATCATTTAGCTCCGAATCTTTTGTGAGAAGCTTCTGATGCATCGCAGCAGCATGTAGGACCGCACAGCCAAACCGGATGGTTGATATTTGATGGCAAAAAAAAGCGCGGCCCTTGGGTCGCGCTTTTTTACACCTGAACGTTACTGAGCCTTGGTCACAGTGGCCGTCGCAGGTTTGGCCGCTGGCTTCTTCGCCGTCTCGGCTTTCTTCACCGGAGTCTTGGCCGGGGCCTTTTTCGTTTCGGTCTTGGCTGGGGCGGCCTTGGCCGGTGCCTTCTTCGCAGGCTCGGTTTTCACCGGTGCCGCAGGCTTCGGTGGTTCGACCGGTGCCGGTGCAGCAACCGGTGCTGAAACAGGTGCCGGAGTTGCCGGTGCTACCGGTTCAGGTGCCTTGACTGGCTCTGGTTTCTTCTCGTCATCCGAGCCGCCGAACAGGTTGCTGAAGAAATTGCCTTTCTTCGCCACCACCGCACCAGCGCCCGCCGCTGCGGCGGCCGGACCCACTTTCGCCGGTTCGAACGACTTGCCCGCTGCCAGGTCTTCAACCTGGCTGGCCGCACGCTGACCGGTGCGCAGCGCGCCTTCCAGGGTGCCTGGGTACAGGGTGTCGGTGTGTTCGCCAGCGAAGGCTACGCGCTGAATCGGGCGCTCCCACAGGCGCCAGAACTTGCTGATCTGGCCCGGGCCGAAGGCCAGGTAGGCACCGCCAGTCGACGGGTCGGTGCTATAGCGACGGATTTCATAACCGGTGAACGAACCACGGGCCTGTGGATAAAAAGCGTGCAGGCGAATCAGCACCTGATCGGCCATCTGCTTGTCGCCGAACGCCTGCATGACGCGGGCGTTGTCGCCGGACAGGTTGATCACCACGTTGGCACCGCCCTTCAGGGCAGGCTCGACCCACAACATCCCCAGGCCGGTGTTGCTGTAGATCTCGCCGGACATGCGCGCCTTGCTTTCCCACACCGGCGTCTTGAACTTGAGCATGATCTGGTCGCGCCAACCGTAGTTGGTACCCTTGATCGCCGCCAGGTGCTGGGCGTCCAGCGCCGGGGTCATCTGGATCTTGTTCAGGGCGCGCAGTGGCACGGCCAGCACGGCGTAGTCAGCCTTATAACTGACGTTGTCGACTTTGACGGTCACACCATCCTTGTCCTGGATGATCGCCGAGACCGGGGAGCTGGTCTTGATGGTTTTCAGCTGCTTGACCAGGGCCTGGGCCAGCACCGGGCTGCCACCGACCAGGCGCGATGCACGCAGGTCACGATCGGAGACACCACGGTAAACGCGGCTCTGCTGTGCGAAGTACAGCAGCGACAGGCGCGAAGGTTCATCGTAGCGGGTACGAATCTGCTGGTTGATCAACTGGCGAGCGGTGGCCGGCAGGTTCTGCTTGTCGAGCCAGCTCGACACGTTGATCTGATCCAGCGCGTGCAGGGTGTTGTTGGCGGCCGGGTTCAGCGGGTCGTCGATCGAGCGCGCCAGATCGTCCACGGTCTTGTCGAAACGCTTGAGCGCCTCGGCGGTGGCTGGCTGCTTGGTCGCCAGATCGGCGGCGGAGAAATACTCGCCATCGATCAGGTAGCTTGGGGTCCGCACGAATTCAGGGGCCGGCGTGGTGCTCAGCTTGAAGTTCGAGACGTACTTGTTCAGCACCGGCTGAGCTTTGTCATTGCCGATCCACTCACTGGTGGCCATGCCGGAACGACCGCCCAGGCTAGATCTGGCTTCCAGCAGAGTGACCTGCCAGCCCTTGTTCTGCAGCTCGTATGCGGCAGTCAGGCCCGACAGGCCGCCGCCGATCACGATCGCGGTTTTATCCTTGGCCAGCGCAGACACGCTGAACAGCCCCAACATCACCAGCGCACAGGCGCGCAGCCAACCGACAGACATTCAGCGAACTCCGGAATTACACGAGGAAAACAGTAGTTTTTGCGAGCCAGACGGCTCAAGAGCCGCGAAGGATACGTCAGCCTTCAGACGCCCGCCAGCAACGTCTATCGGCCTGGATAAAGTAGCTGATTCGACACAATGGGTTGTCCCCGTGGCACGCATTGCATAGGCTTGCGCGATTGTTTGTCCGCGCTGGTCACGGACCGCCTCCAGGAGAGTGAAAATGGGCCTGAATAATCAGTGGATGCAACGCGATCTCGCCGTGCTGTGGCATCCCTGCACCCAGATGAAAGATCACGAACAACTGCCGCTGATCCCGATCAAGCGCGGGGAAGGCGTGTGGCTGGAAGACTTCGAAGGCAAACGCTACCTCGATGCGGTCAGCTCCTGGTGGGTCAATGTGTTCGGACACGCCAACCCGCGGATCAACCAGCGCATCAAGGACCAGGTCGACCAGCTCGAACATGTGATCCTGGCCGGCTTCAGTCATCAACCGGTGATCGAGTTGTCCGAGCGTCTGGTGAAGATGACGCCGGAAGGCCTGACCCGGTGCTTCTACGCCGATAACGGCTCGTCCTGCATCGAAGTCGCGCTGAAAATGAGCTTTCACTACTGGCTCAATCGCGGTCAGCCGAACAAGAAGCGCTTCGTCACTCTGACCAACAGCTACCACGGCGAAACCATGGCGGCGATGTCGGTGGGTGACGTGCCGCTGTTCACCGAGACCTACAAAGCGCTGTTGATGGACACCATCAAGGTGCCGAGCCCGGATTGCTACCTGCGCCCCGAGGGCATGAGCTGGGAAGAGCATTCGCGCAATATGTTCGCGGCCATGGAGCAGACCCTGGCCGAAAACCACGACACGGTCGCGGCGGTGATCGTCGAGCCGCTGATCCAGGGCGCCGGTGGCATGCGCATGTACCACCCGGTGTACCTCAAATTGCTGCGAGAAGCCTGCGACCGCTACGGCGTGCACCTGATCCACGACGAAATCGCCGTCGGCTTCGGCCGCACCGGGACGATGTTCGCCTGCGAACAGGCCGGCATCCGCCCTGATTTCCTGTGCCTTTCCAAAGCCCTGACCGGCGGCTATCTGCCGCTGGCGGCGTGCATGACCACCGACGAGGTCTACAGCGCCTTCTACGACGACTACCCGACCCTGCGCGCCTTCCTGCACTCCCACAGCTACACCGGCAACCCGCTGGCGTGCGCGGCGGCCCTGGCGACCCTGGACATCTTCGAAGAAGACAACGTCATCGAGAACAACAAGGCCCTGGCGCAGCGCATGGCTACGTCGACGGCGCATCTGGTCGACCACCCGAACGTGTCCGAAGTGCGCCAGACGGGCATGGTGCTGGCCATCGAGATGGTCAAGGACAAGGCCAGCAAAGAGGCTTGGCCATGGCAGGAACGTCGCGGCCTGAAGGTGTTCCAGCACGCCCTGGAGCGCGGTGCCTTACTGCGTCCATTGGGTAGCGTGGTGTATTTCCTGCCGCCGTATGTGATCACCCCGGAGCAGATCGACTTCCTTGCCGAAGTGGCCAGCGAAGGGATCGACATCGCGACCCGTGACAGCGTCAGCGTGGCGGTGCCGAAGGACTTCCACCCGGGGTTCCGTGATCCGGGCTAAGTCGCTCGGTTGAGATTCTGTGGTGTCCGGGCCGGCGTCTTCGCGAGCAAGCCCGCTCCCACAGGGTATGCGCTGTCAACTGTGGGAGCGGGCTTGCTCGCGAATGAAGGCGACACCGATTCCACTGATTCACATTTTTCCAGAGATCCAGCATGAGACTGTCCCGTTTCTTCATCGACGCCCCCCTGAGCATCGGCGAGCACGAGTTGCCCGAAGCCCAGGCCCACTACATCAGCCGCGTGCTGCGCATGGCCGAGGGCGATGCGTTGCAGTTGTTCGACGGTTCGGGCCAGGAGTTTCGCGCCAGGCTGGTCGACGTCGGCAAAAAGCGCGTCGTGGTGCAGATCGATGAAAGCTTCGCCGGGCAGATCGAGTCGCCGCTGCAAATCCATCTCGGCCAGGGCCTGTCCCGGGGTGAACGCATGGACTGGGCGATCCAGAAAGCCACGGAACTGGGCGTCACTGAAATCACCCCGATCTTCACCGAGCGCTGCGAAGTCCGACTCAAGGACGAGCGCGCCGACAAACGCCTGCTGCACTGGCGCCAGGTGGCGATCAGCGCATGCGAACAGTGCGGGCGTTCAAGGGTGCCGGTGATTCATCCGCCGCTGTTGCTGACTGACTGGTTGAAGCAGACACAAGCTGATTTGAAACTGGTGCTGCACCCGGTGGCCGAACCGTTGGTGAGCCACGCCAAACCTTCAAATCTGGCATTCCTGATCGGCCCGGAGGGTGGTTTGTCCGATGCCGAAGTCGATCAGGCCAAGGCCGGCGGCTTCCACGCCGCCCGCCTCGGTCCACGGGTGTTGCGCACCGAAACCGCGCCGGTTGTTGCACTGGCGGTGGCCCAGCAACTCTGGGGTGATTTCTAGTGCCTCTTCGCGAGCAAGCCCGCTCCCACAGGGGAATGCGTTCCAATGTGGGAGCGGGCTTGCTCGCGAATGGCCGCGACACGGTCTAGAGGCCGATCTGGCTGCTACTGCACCGGATCACTCACCGGTTTGGCAATGATCGCCTTGAGTTCGCTGGTCATCGGGAACTCAAGGTTCAAACCCTTCGGCGGGATCGGCTGCTCGAACCAGCGTTTGTAGATGCCATTGATCTCGCCCGAGCTGTACAGATCCGCCAACGCGCCGTTGACCAGCGCCAGGAACTGCGGATCGTCCTTGCGCACCATGCAGCTGTAGATCTCCCGCGATTGCTCCTCCCCGACCACCACCCACTTGTGCGGGTCATTGGCCTTGGCGCGCTCACCGTAGAGCAGCGCGTCGTCCATGTAGAACGCCGCCGCCCGGCCCGACTGCAGCATCTGGAAGGCTTCGCCGTGGTCCTTGGCGCTGATCACGAACATGTCGATCTTGTGATCGACGTTGTAGCTTTTCAGGAAGCGCTCGTTGGTGGTGCCGGCGGTAGTCACCACGTTCTTGCCGCGCAGGTCAGCGAAGTTCTTGATCCCGCTGTCCTTCGCGGTCAGCAACTGGCCTTTGACATAGATGAAGCCATAGGAGAACGCCACCTGCTTCTGCCGTTCGGCGGTCACGCCGGTGGAGCCGCACTCCAGGTCCACGGTGCCGTTCTGCACCAGTGGAATGCGGGTCTGCGAGGTCACCAGGTTGTACTTCACCTTCAGGTCCGGCAGCGCCAGTTGCTGCTGGATGCGCTCGACGATCTTGCCCGCCAGATCCACCGAGTAACCCATCGGCTTGCCGCTGTGATCACCCACGTAGGAGAACGGCACCGAAGCATCGCGATAGCCCAGGGTGATGCTGTTGGCGCTGGCGATCTTGCTCAGGGTGCCGGTCAGCGGCGCTTCATTGGCCTGAACCTGACTGCCGAGCAACAGGCCAAGCGTACAAGCGAGCAACGTGATTTTTTGCATTGTTATTCTCCGTTGTGGGTGTTGGTTTATCAGACGCGTGCAGCGATGACGGTGATTTCCACCAGCACCTGCGGGCGGGCCAGTTCGGCCTGCACGGTGGTGCGGCTCGGTGCCTGCCCCGGCGATAGCCAGGCCGACCAGACCTCGTTCATCGCGGCGAAATCCTCTGTGATGTTCTTCAGGTAAATGGTCGCGCTGAGCAGATGATCCTTGTCGCTGCCCGCCTCCGCCAGCAAGGTATCGATTTTCGCCAGCACTTCGCGGGTCTGGCCGGTGGCATCCAGGGCATCGCCCGGCACCTGCCCGGAGAGAAACACCAGGTCGCCAAAGGTCACGGCGCCAGACAGGCGCGGGTTGCTGTGCAGTCGGGTAATGGTCATTGCAGTGTCCTCTTCTGAAATCAGTATTCAGGCGGCCCGGTGGCTGAAACCCTGAAGGTCAATGGAAGGCCGGCGCTCGCCGATCAGCTCGCTGAGCAAGCGTCCGCTGCCGCATGCCAGGGTGAAACCCAGCGCGCCGTGGCCGAGGTTGAGCCACAGGTTGCGATACGCCGTCGCGCCCAGTAGCGGCACGCCGCTGGGGGTGGCCGGGCGCATGCCGGCCCACTCGACGGCTTCGTCATAGGCGCCGGCATTTGGAAAGGTGTCATGGGCCTGACGCTTGATCAGCGCCAGACGCTTGGGGTCCAAAGCAGGGTCGAAGCCGACGATGTCGACCATCGCCGCCACTCGCAATTGCTTACCGATGCGGGCGTAGACAATCTTGCGGTCATAGTCGGTGATGCTCACGTCCGGTGCCCGGTGACCGGCGCCGATCGGCACGGTCAGACTGTAGCCCTTGAGCGGATAAAGCGGCAGTTGCAGCCCGGGTAGCGCCAACAACGGACTGCGGTGACCGGCAGCGATCACCAGTTGATCGACCGACAGCAATTGCCCGCCCAGTTCGATGGCGTTGACACTGCCGTTGCTGTGGCGAATGCCGGTCACCGCTTGCCCGAGACGAAACTCGCAACGGCCGGACGCTTGCAGCCGGGCGGCCAGTTGCTGGCAGAAGCCGTGGCAGTCACCAACCTCTTCGTCCGGGGTGTAGATCGCCCCGACAAAGGGCGCATCGATCAGCGCCGGTTCCAGTTGCGCGCATTCGGCCGGCGACAACACTTGCTGTTGCTGCGGGTCGGCCAAGCCTTGGCGCGCATGCTCGAAGCTGCTGTTCTGGCGGAAAGTCACCAGTTTGCCATTGCGCCGCCACTGGAATCCCGCCAGTCCATCATCCTCGCGCCAGGACTTCAATGTGTCCTGGCTGAACAACGCCAGGCGCAGCAAGTGCGCGGCGTTCTCGCGGTTGACCGAGCGGCGGCAGGCGCCGAGGAACGACGCCATCCAGCGCCACTGGGCCGGGTCGAAGCGCGGGCGCAGCTTCAGCGGTGAGTCGCCGCGCAACATCCAGCCGATGGCTTGCAAAGGCACACCGGCGTCGGCCAGGGGGGCGACATAGCGATAGGACAACTGGCCACCGTTGGCGAAGCTGGTTTCGCTGCCCAGCGAGTCCCGCGCCTCGACCACCGTCACCTCAAAGCCGTCGCGCACCAGCGCATAGGCCGTTGCCAGGCCAATCACGCCGCCACCGATGATGCACACACGCTGAGCCATGTCCGTCCTTAAAACCGTTGTGAAGACGACACCGAGGTTAGAGCCAGGTGACAGACCTTGAACAATGCATAAAGATGGCAAACCCATAAACAAAGGTTATGGACTTGCCATGCGCCTTCGCCATATCGAGATTTTCCAGGCCATCCGCCAGACCGGCTCAATCAGCGCCGCCGCGCAATTGCTGCATGTCTCGCAGCCGGCGGTGAGCAAGGTGTTGCAGCACGCCGAGCAACAATTGGGCTTCCCGTTGTTCCTGCGGGTGCGCGGCAAGTTGCAGGCGACCCCGGAAGCGCTGGAGCTGGAGCGCGAAGTGGACAAGGTCAGCGAAAGCCTGCAAGGCGTACGACGCCTGGCGCAGAGCCTGCGCCGCGAGCCTGGCCACAGCCTGCGCATCGGTGCCACTCCGGCGCTGGCCCTGTCATTGCTGCCGCCGGCCATTCACGAATGGACCGGGCGTTACCCGGACATCGTTTGCGAACTTTCCAGCGCCCACAGTCGCGAACTGGTGCAGAACCTGTTGATGCGCGAAGTGGATGTCGCCCTGACCCTGCAACGCCCGGATCACCCGGGGCTCAAGGCCCAGGCGCTGGCGTCCGGCGTGCTGGTGGCACTGGCGCCGAGTGGTTACTGGCCTCAGGAAGATGCAGGCAAACCGTTGCCTCTGATGGCGCTGGCGGATGCGCCGCTGATCGGTTTATCCAGCGCCGATCCGCTGGCCGCGCGGCTCGACAGTTACCTGGAAGCGGTCGAACCCCCGCCCCGGGTACGCATCGCCGTGCAAACCTACTCACTGGCACGGGCGATGGTGGAATCTGGCGCGGGCCTGGCGGTGATCGATCCGTTCACCGCCCTTGGCGCCTCTCCCGCCACCACAACGATCCGCCCTCTGGCACCGCCGTTACCCATCACCCTGTACGCAGTGACACGCGCCGCCGAACCGCCGCCCCACACCTTGAACGATCTGTTGCAGGTATTCAGCCGTCGAGCCCGGGAGCAGTTGGATCGCCTGGTCCCGGTACAGCCTTAAAGGACATAAAACAAAATCGCCACAAAGTGCAGCAAACTCCCGGCGATCACGAACAGATGCCAGATCCCGTGGGCATGGCGCAGGCGATGATCGAGGGCAAAAAAGATAATCCCCACGGTGTACAACACGCCGCCCGATGCCAGCCACGCAAACCCGGCGCTGCCCAGCGCCGCGAGCAGCGGCTTGACCGCCACCAGTACAATCCAGCCCATCACCGCATAAATCACGATCGACAGAATCCGCGCTTCCGAACGCGGCTTTATCTCTTGCAGGATGCCGATCAGCGCCAGTCCCCAGACAATCCCGAACAACGTCCAGCCCCACGGCCCGCGCAGGGTCACCAGACAGAACGGCGTGTAGCTGCCGGCGATCAACAGGTAGATCGAAAAGTGATCGACCTTCTGCATGATCGCTTTCTTGCGCCCGCGCACGCTGTGGTACACGGTCGAAGAGCTGTAGAGCACCAGCAAGGTAAAGGCGTAGATCGCCATGCTGACAATCTTCCACGGACTGCCGTCGAGACTGGCCAGCACAATCAGCCACACCCCGCCGATAAACGCCGCCACGGCCCCGACAAGATGCGTCCAGGCGTTCAGTCTTTCCCCGTGATACATGCGTTGCTCACCTCGAAATTCGTTACCGCAGAGCGCAAGGCTCAGGCTTGAAGCGTAAAAGCGCAATGTTTCTGTACGACGGGCCCGGAGTAATTGGGCACAATCGAGTCATTCCAAAAAGAGTCCGCCCCATGCTGATCGATGAAGAGTTGACCCTGAAAAAACTCGAGGTGTTCCTGGCTTTCATGCGCACCGGCAACCTGGCGCGGGCCGCTGCCGAGTTGCAGACCAGTAACGTCAGCGTGCATCGGGCGATCCATTCCCTGGAAAGCGCCCTGCGCTGCCCCCTGTTCAAGCACGAAGGCCGCAGCCTGACGCCGCTGGAAAGCGCTTATGTGCTGGAAGAGCGGGCGCAGAAGCTGATTCAGGATGTCGTCGAAAGCGTGCGCCTGACCCGCGAAGCCGCCGGGTTCTCCGCCGAACGTTTCAAGCTGGGCTCGCTGTATTCACTGACGGTCAAGACCGTGCCGCAACTGATCATGGGTTTGAAGATCCGCCGCAGCGAGCTCAACATCGACCTGATTCTGGGCTCCAACATCGACCTGCTCTACAAGCTCAAGAACATGGAAGTCGATGCGGCCCTGGTGTCGCTGGACGACAGTGTCAACGACCCGGATTGCGAGCAGATCCCGCTGTTTTCCGACGACATCTTCCTCGCAACCCCCGCCGACTCGAAGTTTGCCCAGCGAACCGAAGTCGACCTGGCCGAGGTCCGCGACGAAACCTTCATCACCCTGACCCAGGGCTTCGCCACCCATCAGGACGGCAAGCGGGTATTCGAGCAGGCAGGGTTCGAACCGAAGGTGGCGATGCAGGTCAACGACATCTTCACCCTGCTGAGCATGGTCAGTTCGGGCGTGGGTTATGCGTTGCTGCCGGGGCGGATTGCGGCGGTGTACGAGAACCGGGTGAAGCTGATCCCGTTGCAGGAAAAGTACCGGTTGCAGCAGCACATTGGCGTGGTGTTCCTCAAAGCCAAGGAGCGTGATCCGAATCTGCTGGCGTTGCTGGCGGAGTGTCGGATGTATGCCAATCGGCAGGCTTGAAACCGTGTCGAGCCCTTCGCGAGCAAGCCCGCTCCCACATTCGACCGCATTCCAAATGTGGGAGCGGGCTTGCTCGCGAAAGCGTCGGACCCGACAACTCAGCCCCTGAACCTAGCCGACAATCCCGCGAACAATGAAGTACAACAACGAAGGCCCCAGCAAGCAGCCCAACCCGGTGTGGAATGTCGCGGTCAGCGCGCCATAAGGCACCAGACGCCGATCCGTCGCCGCCAAACCGGCAGTCACGCCACTGACCGTCCCGGCCAGCCCACCGAACACCATCGCCGAGCGCGGATTGTCCAGGCCCATCCAGCGCGCCGCCATCGGCGTGCCGACCATCACCAGAATCGCCTTGATCAGACCGGTGGCAATCGACAGCGCCACCACATCGGAACTGGCGCCAATGGCCGCGCCGGTCACCGGCCCGACAATGTAGGTCACCGCACCGGCGCCGATGGTGGTCATGCTCACCGCATCGCGGTAGCCGAAGACCCAGGCCATGCACGCGCCGACAATAAACGGCAGCACTGTGCCCAACAGCAGCGCGATCACACCGATCAAGCCGGCCTTTTTCGCTTCCGTGGCCTGCACCTCGAAGGCCGTGGCGACGATGGCGAAGTCCCGCAGCATGGCGCCGCCCATCAGCCCGATGCCGGAAAACAGGGTCAGGTCCGCCAGGCCTTTTTGACCGCCGGTCATCGTGCCGCCGACCCAGGCCAGTACCAGGCCGATGACGATGGCAATCGCCGAGCCGTGGATACGCCCGAAGGTCAGGCGTTTGGAGATCACTACCGACACCCACATGATCACGCCGACAAAGGCGAATGCGGTGACCAGACCGTTGTGTTCCAGACCGTTCTTGATGAGTTCCCACATATCAGCGACCTCCTGCCGGTGCGCCAACCGCCGTTACATCCACCGGTTCATCGGGCAAGGGTTCGCCTCTATGGGTCCGGCTGATCAGGGCAATGGTGCAGCCGCAGATCACCACCGAACCGATCGCTGCCAACACCGCCACCGGACCACCATGCAGCGCCGTGACCACGTTTTGTTGTGCCGCCATCGCCACCACCACCGGGATGTACATCGCGCCCCAGAAGCCGACGCCCATCTCGCAATCCTTGGTCATGCCGCCACGCTTGTGCATCCACAACCGTGCGCAAATCAGCAGGATCATCGCGATCCCGACACCGCCGACGTTTGACTTCACACCCAGCAACACCCCGAGCATGTCCCCCATGATCACCCCTGCCAGCGTACAGATCGCCAACAGCGCCACACCGTAAATAATCATTGCTGTAGTCCTCAAAGTGCATTTCGAATGTTGTTTTTGTTGTGCGAAGCCTTAAGTCAGATGATCTAAAGGTGGCGGCTTCCCTCCTCACGCATCAGCGCCTGCAAGGTGTCGAGCCGTGCACCGTCGAAGGCAATCACGGTGCCCTGCTCGAACACCCGGCGCGCCAGTCCGGTCAGCACCGCACCGGGCGGCAGTTCGATCTGTAGACGTACGCCGCGCTCGTAGGCGCTTTGTACCGTGCCGCGCCAATCGACGATGCGGCACATGTTGAAGGCCAGGTCGTCACGCAAGGCTTCAGGCTTGATCAGCGGACGCGCGCGACTGCCGCTCAGGTAGCCCATCTTCGGGGTGTGCAGCGGCACCTTGGCGAAGGCTTCGGCCAACCGTTGCGCGGGCGCCTCAAGCAATGGGCAGTGGGACGGCACGCTCACTGCCAGACGCTTGGCCAAGCCCGCTCCGCAACCTTTCGCCAACCCGGCCACCGCTTTCATCGCCGCGTCGCTACCGGCAATCACCACCTGGTTATCGGCGTTGATATTGGCCAGATAAACCGGCATTTCTGCGCTGTGCACCCGGGCCAGTAATCCTTCCACCGTGGCCAGGTCCAGACCGATGATCGCGGTCATGCCGTAGCCCTGTGGATAAGCCTGCTGCATCAGCTCACCGCGCAGGCTGACCAGATGCAGCGCATCGCTGAAACCCAAGGCACCGGCCACCACCGCTGCCGGGTAAGCGCCGATCGACAAGCCGGCCACGTAGTCGGGGGCCATGCCCAACTGGCGTGAAGCAGCGACGCCGGCGATCAGCAGGCAAAGCTGAACCGCCCTCGTCGACTGCAACGCCTCGGCAGAATCCAGCTGCGTCACATCTTCACCGAGCAGGTCGCTCGCCTCGTTCAACGTTTCCCGAGGTAAACGCGCCAGCATTCCGGGTTGTTGTGCACCCTGGCCGGGGAACACCAGCAAGCTGCTCATGCTGCTTGCTCCTGTGGATTCCACGGATCAGTCACCAGGGTGGCTTGAATGGCATTTTTCAGCAGGACTCGCGACGAAGCACCGGCCCATTCGCGCAAGGCAACGGCACCCGACGGCGCCTGCAGTTGCAGGTCCACGCGGCATACGGCTGTATCAAGAACGGCCACCAACGCCTGGGCGTCGACACGACTCAACGGACGTGGCGTACGCAGGATCAGGTCGAGGTCGCTGCCCTGGTGCAAAGCGGCAAACCCACTGGCCAACTCGAACCCGGCGCTGCCGCTGACACCCCAGACCCAGCCACTGCCATCGAGGTGCGAGCGCAGTTGCGCCAAGGCACGCAGTGCCGGGAAATCGCGCCGGCCTTGAACATGGCACAGCTCTTCCGGCTGTACCCGCCGGGTGATGGCGGCGACTTCCATCACCGCGGCAAATCGCTGTTCGCGCAATGGCCCGCGCACGCCCACGGCCACCTGCCCCGCCGCGCTCAAGGCGCGACGGACCACCACCGGCTGGCCGGCACTGATCGACTCGATCACCCACGCAGGCGCATCCGTCGGCAACTGCTGCGGGGTCATGCCCCACAGCAGGTCGTGAGCCAGTAGCGTGCTCACCACTGCGCTCTCAGCAATTGACGAACCTTGCTCGACGCCGCCCGATTGGCCGCACCCAGCCGACCGCTCAGATCACGGCCAGCGGCGGCCACATCGTCAATCGCCTGATGCAGGCACTCGGTCACCCGCGCCAGATCCGCCGCCGTCGGCTGCTCGATCTTCTCCACCGCCAAGGTTTCCCACAGCAACCCGAGGCTGGCATAGCTGTCGATGTCATAGGCCATCGGCGGCACGCTGGCAGCCAAGGCTTCGAGCTCTTCGACGCTGCGCAAGGTCACCCGCGCGGCCGACGCCTTGCCCATGGCGTGCACCATCACTCCCGGATCGCGCAGGGCGATCAAGCGATTGGCCTGATAGCCGTGAGCCAGAAACGCGCCCGACATCGCCTTGCCCACCAGCAAACCGATCACCGCATGACCGGCCAGACGGGCACGGGCATAACTGCCCGCCGCAGCGGCCAGCGCCTGATGAATGCCGAGGGCTTCCTCCCGTCGACCATAAGCCTGGCTCGGCACGTCGACGATGGCGATCAGAGCGCGCTTGCGTGCCTTGTTTTGATCGGTGGCGATGACTTCATCCACGGCCTTGGCCAGGCCCCAGCCTTCGAGCAAACCCACTTCGCCGTTACGTGCACGGACGAAGCGGTTTTCCGGGTCGGCCACCACCGCGAGGAAACGCACAGGCTGATCGCCCAGCACGGCGTCCGCGACCTTCAGCGAAGCCGGCAAACCCTCGATCGCTTTCGTTCCGGCGCTCAAGGCGTTGAACCAGTTCAAGCCTCGCAGGGAATACGAACTCATGGGCGTTCTCCTTGGTACAGATCGCGAACCACGGACGGCTCGATTTGCGGTTCGGCATCCAGACGCGCCAACCGTTGCAGGAACAACTCGGCCTGTTGGCTACGCGGTTGCGTTGGCAATCCTTGCTGGAGTAACTCACCCACCTGCTGGCGGATCTGCGCCACGTCGTCGGCAACATAACCGTCCACCAGACCACTGGCGAAGCGTTGCTCACCACCGGTCAGGCTCCAGATGAAGGGCCGGTCGCGGGAGTCGTACTCCTCGAGTCCGGCTTCCTGTTCGATCACCTGCGGGCCGTTCAGGCCGAGCCGCGCTTCCTGGGTCACCAGCAGATAGCTGCACAACCCGGCGGCAATCGACATGCCGCCAAAGCAACCGACGCTGCCCGCCACCACACCGACCACGGGTTGGTACTGCTGCAAATCGACTATCGCCGCGTGGATGTCGGCAATTGCCGCCAGGCCGAGGTTGGCTTCCTGCAAGCGCACGCCACCGGTTTCCAGCAGCAGCACGGCGCGGGTCGGGATACCGTTGCGGTTGTCTTCGGCGGCCAGTTCCAGCGCGCCGGCAATTTTTGCTCCGCCGACTTCACCGAGGCTGCCGCCCTGGAACGCGCCTTCGATGGCCGCGATCACCACCGGCAAACCATCGAGGTTGCCCTTGGCGATCACCACGCCGTCGTCGGCTTGCGGCACCACGCCCTGGCGCGATAACCACGGCGACATGATCCGTTGAAAGGGGTCGAGCAGTTCGCGGAAGGTGCCGGCATCGAGCAGGGTCTTGGCCCGTTGCCGGGCACCGAGTTCGACGAAGCTGTGCTTGTTGAGCAAAGATGCGCTGTCAGTCATGGCCGATCTCCTCGAAGCCTTGCTCCAGACGCAGGCGCACCACGCCCGGCGTCGCGCCGAAATCGTGGATATCGATATCCATGGCCGGGGGCGTCTGGCCATCGAACATCCGTGCAAACAGATGCCGCCAGCGTTGTTCGCTGCCGTTGACCGAGGTCTGCACATTGATCGTCAACTTGCCGGCCTGACCCGGTTCGATCAGCACTTCCAGATCGCCAGAGCCGACACAACCCACCAGGGTGCGACCGCGTGGCGGCTGCCCGGCGGGGAATTCAAAGGATAAGGTTTCCATCAAAACACTCCCTGGATAAGGCCGTCGCCAGACGCGATACGGTCGATGAACAGGCAGGCTGCGAGCAGGTCGGCAGCGCCACCGGGCGAGGCATTCAGCGCGATGAGTTGTTGGTCCAGCTCATGCAGGCGGCGACGTCCGCCGAGGCTGGCGCTGCCGCCCGCATCGAGCACCGCCCGGGCGCCCAGTTGCATGGTGTTCAGGCCTTCTTCACCGGCGCGGTAAAGCACGCAGGTGTCGGCCAGACTCGTCATGATCGCCAACAGTGCGTCGAGCCGGGCGTTCTGCTCGCCATGACCGGCGGCGCGGCTGCGCAGAAGTTGTGGCAGTGCACGTTGGGTCACCGCCGGAAAACCCAGTTGCGCTTCTTCACGGGCGCCGCGAGCGCCGTAGCGTTGGGCGACTTGCGCACCGTGACTGAGCGGACGTGGCGCAAAACGGTCGTCGAGCAGGGCCAGCCGCGCCGCCCGTAACGCCACGCTATTTGCACTGCACGATTGAGGCTCCAGCGCCACGGCAGCGACCAACAGGCCCAAGGCCCAGATCGCCCCGCGATGGGTGTTCACCCCGCCGGTAGTGTCGAGCATGGCTTGCTCACCTTCGCGACCGATGCGGCCCACGGCTTCGCGCAGGGGCAAGCCGATCTCGCCGAACTCGATGGCGACTTCCGCCATTTCTTTAAAGGCCGGCCACAAGGACAGCGCCGAGGCGTGCATCAGCCCCAGATGCAAATCGGTGTGGGCGCCATTGCCGCGACGGTCGACCAGTGCCGGTTTCGGCGACAGATCAGCCTCGTCGATCAGCGCATCCACTGCCAGGTCCGCCAGCCGTTCGGCCAGGCTCAGGCTTTTTGGTTGCAGGTTAAGTGCGTGCATTACCAGCTCCTGAACTTGGCGGGCGGGTTGTAGAGGCCACCGGACCACTCAACCAGATCGGCCACGCTTTTCGCCGCGAGCAGTTCGCGGGTGGCGTCGGTGCGGCGGATGCCGAGGTCTTCGGGCAAGGCGATCAGGCCTTCGCGGCGCATGCGCGCGGTGTCTTTGGGGTTGTGGCGCAGGCCGATGGCGGTCACCCCGGCGACGGCGGCGATCATCGCCTGGCGTTCTTCCAGTGAGCGCGCCTTGTACAGGTAGGCGATGCCTTCTTCGGTCAACAAGTGGGTGACGTCGTCGCCGTAGACCATGATCGGCGCCAGTGGCATGCCGCTTTTCTTCGCCACATCCACCGCATCGAGGGTTTCGACGAAGGTCGGTTTGCCGCCCTCCTGGAAGGTCTCGACCATCTGCACCACAAGTTTCTTGCCGCGTTCGAGCATCGGCTCGGCCACATCGGTATTGCGCATGTCGAGCCAGGCCGGCGTGCCATGGCGACGACCTCGCGGGTCGTGGCCCATGTTCGGTGCGCCGCCGAAACCAGCCAGGCGCCCGCGGGTGACGGTGGAAGAATGACCATCGCCATCGACCTGCAAAGTCGCGCCGATGAACAGGTCCACGGCGTATTGCCCGGCCAGCTGGCTGAACATCCGGTTGGAACGCAGGGAGCCGTCGCGCCCGGTAAAGAACACATCCGGCCGCGCCGCAATGTAGTTCTCCATCCCCAACTCGGTGCCAAAGCAATGCACGCTTTCGACCCAACCACTTTCAATCGCCGGGATCAGCGTCGGGTGCGGGTTGAGCGTCCAGTTGCGGCAGATCTTGCCTTTGAGGCCGAGGGATTCGCCGTAGGTCGGCAGGATCAATTCGATGGCAGCGGTGTTGAAACCGATGCCGTGGTTGAGCGACTGCACATTGTGTTTTTCGTAGATCCCGCGAATCGCCATCATCGCCATCAGCACGTGCACAGGCTTGATGTGCCGAGGGTCGCGGGTGAACAGCGGTTCGATATAGAACGGCTTGTCGGCCACCACCACGAAGTCGACCCAGGAGGCGGGGATGTCGACGCGCGGCAGGTCGCTGACGTCGTCCACCAACTGGTTGACCTGGACGATGACGATGCCGTCGCTGAAGGCCGCCGGTTCGATCAGCGCCGGGGTGTCTTCGGTGCTCGGCCCGGTGTAGATGTTGCCGGCGCGGTCGGCCATGAACCCGGCCGACAACACGACGTTGGGAATCAGGTCCACCACCAGCCGTGCGTAAAGTTCGATGTAGGTGTGGATCGCGCCGACTTCCAGCAGGCCGTCTTCAAGCAGCTGGCTGATGCGCAGGCTCTGGGTGCCGGCGAAAGAGAAGTCGAGTTTGCGGGCGATACCCCGTTCGAACAGATCCAGGTGCTCGGAGCGTCCGACGCTGGGCATGATCATGTGCAGGTCATGCAGCCTCGCGGGGTCGGCCTTGGCCAGGGAGCGCGAAAGGAAATCCGCCTGCTTCTGGTTGTTGCCTTCGAGCACCACGCGGTCGCCGGGCAGAATCAGCGCTTCAAGCGCCGCGACGATGTTGTCGGTGGGCAACACCACACCGTCGGCAAGACCTCGCACCAGCTCGAGGCGCCGCTGCTTTTCGCTGCGCCGCCGCGTCCATCGCGAGTCGGGGGATATTGTTGTTGTCATGACCACTCCACGGGTTCGCTGTCGTGGGGGTCACCTTAGGAGTGTTGGTTGGGGGTATCAATCAAGCAGAGTGGTGGATCGTTACGCTCAGGGTAATGATCGAGATCTGCGTCGTTCATGCGGGCCTCTTCGCGGGCAAGCCCGCTCCCACAGGGTTTTGTGTTCACCACAGATCAACTGTGGGAGCGGGCTTGCCCGCGAAGAGGCCGGTGCAGTCAACGCAAGTCCGCGATCAGATGGTCAATCCGGCATCCACCAACAACGCCTCCAGCGCCAGCAGATCCGGCACCTTGGCCACTTGCTCGCCCACCTGCACCGCCGCCTGTTCCAGCGCACACAACGGCACATCCACATAACTCAACTGACTATCGAGCTTGCAGGAGCGCGGAATGCCCTGCACCAGCAGCGCAATGAATTTCAGCTCGGGGCGCCCGCCCAGGGCGTTGAGAATGACGATCCGCGCGCGTTCGCCGATGACGATTTTCTGCGCGCATGCCGACTCGAAACTCAGCAGCGGAATCTGCCGGTCGCGCCACGTCACCAGGCCCAGATACCACGGCGGCGTGTCGAGGTCGAACGTCCCCGGCTGCTGGTAATCGATCAGCTCGGCAACGGCGACGTTGGGCAGGATCAGGTTGCGGTCGGCCAACGGCAGCAGCAGGCCGGTGAGGTTGCTGGTGCGGTGCTCAAGCATGGGTCTTGCTCCACAAGGCGATGCTTTCGAGCAGCACCGATTCCTGGTACGGCTTGCCAAGGTAGTCGTTGACGCCAATGGCCATGGCGCGGTCGCGGTGTTTCTGTCCGGTGCGGGAGGTGATCATGATGATCGGCAGGTGTTGCAGGCGTTCGTCGTTGCGCACCTGGGTCGCGACTTCGAAGCCATCCATGCGCGGCATCTCGATGTCCAGCAGCATCAGGTCGGGCATGTGCTCTTCCAGCAGCAGCATGGCATCGACTCCGTCCTTGGCGGTCAGCACGCTCATGCCGTGGCGTTCGAGCAAGCGGCTGGTGACCTTGCGCACGGTGACCGAGTCGTCGACCACCATCACCAGCAGCGGCCGATGCGGTTCGACCTCGACCTCTTGCCCCGCCGGACGCTGGGGCACACGGGCCTGCATGGCGCGGATCGGCGCCAGCAAATCCAGAATCAGCACCACCCGGCCGTCCCCGAGAATCGTCGCCCCGGACACCCCTTGCACCGCCGCAAATTGCGGCCCCAGGCTCTTGACCACGATTTCGCGAGTGCCGGCCATGGCATCCACCAGCACCGCGATGTGCCGTTCGTTGCACTGCACCAGCAACACCGGCAATGGCAGGCTCTGGCCCAACAGCTTCGGGCGCGGGCTGGTTTTCAGCAGCTCACCCAGATAGCACAGCTCGTAATGTTGGCCGGCGTATTCGTAGGTTGGCGAATCGAAGCGGAAATACCCTTCGAGTTCATTTGGCAGAACGCGAACAATGCCGTCGATGGTATTGAGCGGGATCGCGTATTGGTCCTCACCGCACTGCACCATCAACGCCCGGTTGACCGATACGGTAAACGGCAGGCGAATGCGGAAATGCACGCCCTGCCCGGGCACCGAGTCGATGCTCATGGTGCCGCCCAGTTGTCTCACCTCTTCATGCACCACGTCCATGCCGACGCCGCGCCCGGAGATCTGGGTGATTTTTTCGGCGGTGGAAAACCCCGGTTGCAGGATGAACTGCAACACGTCGTGATCACTGATGATGCTGTCCGGGGCGAGCAGGCCGCGCTTGATCGCCTTGCGCCGCACCGCGTCCAGCGGTACACCGGCACCGTCGTCGCGGATGTCGAAAATGATGTCGCCGCCTTCGCGCAGCAGATCGAGGGTGATTTTCCCCTTGGCCGGCTTCCCCGCCGCCAACCGCACTTCAACGGACTCCAGGCCATGATCGACGGCGTTGCGCAGCATGTGTTCCAGCGGCGCGGCCATGCGTTCGAGAACGCTGCGGTCCATTTCACCTTCGGCGTTGTCGACGATGAAGTCCACGTCCTTGCCCAGTTCGCTGGACACCTGCCGGACGATGCGCTGCAAACGCGGGAGCATGCGTTCGAACGGCACCATGCGCGTGCGCATCAGGCCTTCCTGCAGTTCGGTGTTGATGCGGCCCTGCTGTTGCAGGAGGTTTTCCGTGTCCTGATTGCGTCGCTCGAGGGTTTCCTTGAGGTCGAGCAAGTCAGAAGCCGACTCGAACAATGCCCGGGACAGTTGCTGCAATTGTGAGTGGCGGTCCATTTCCAGCGGGTCGAATTCCTCGTAGCCCAGGCGTTCGGCCTCGACTTGCTGGCGGCTGAGGATCCGCCCCTGGGTTTCGGTATCGAGGCGGCGCAACTGGTCGCGCATCCGCTCGATAGTGGTTTCCATCTCATTCAGGGCGATGTGCGCATCGTTGACCTGTTGTTCGATTCGGCCACGGAAGATCGATGTTTCACCGGCCAGGTTGACCAAATCGTCGAGCAGCTCCGCCGAGACCTTGACCATGTCCGCGCCGGCATCGGACGGCGGCGCCAGCGGCTCGGGCTTGGGCGTGGCCGACGGCGCAACCGACGCGGGCGTTTCCGGCACGGCCGGATGGCTAAAGTTCTTGATCGCATCGATCAAGCGATCGGCCGGCGGCATCGGCTCACCGGCGCGGGCCGCATCGAGCATCTGCGCCAGGCGGTCATGGCTGCGCTGCAACAGCGCGAACAACGGCTCCGTCGGTTGCAGCACGCCGGTGGACAGGCCTTCGTAGAGGAACTCCAGTTCATGGGCCAGATCACCAATCGCGGCGATTTCCACCATGCGCGCACCGCCCTTGAGGGTGTGCAGGTCGCGCAGCAGGGTTTCCACCTCCTGACGACTCGAAGGCTGGGCCTGCCAGCGCTCAAGCGCCGCCCCGGAGCTTTCGATAATGTCGAAACCTTCCTCGAGGAAGATCTCCAGCAATTCAGTATCGTGCGCAGCCGCGTCGCTGCCGGTCGCCTGCCGGGCCCCCTCGGTGATACCCGCATGCCCTTGACGGTAGGCACGAATGGCTTCGATCAGCTCACGGGAATCGTCCAGCGGCTGGTTGAGTTGCAACTGTTCAAGGTACAACGCCAGTCGCTCATGGCTCTGTTTGAGCAGCACCGCCAGTGAATCGCTGAAGGCATAACGACGGTCCACCAGACCCTGGTAAAGGCTTTCCAGCTCATGGGCCAGATCGCCGACCGGCCCGACCTCAGCCATGCGTGCACCGCCTGTGAGGGTGTGCAAATCCCGTTGCAGGGACGACAGCGGCGCGGCGTTGTCCGAGTCGCGCAACCAGCGCTGCAAGGCCTGACCGGCGCTTTCGAGGATATCCACCGCCTCTTCAAGGAAGATCGCAACGATTTCATCGTCCAGCTCGCTCCTACAGGGGCAGGGGGTAGCGTGCGCTCAAGTTCCTCGGTGGCAGAACCCAGTTCGCGGATGCTCAGGCTTCGGATGCCATCGCTGCGGATCAAGCCCATTGCCGACGGGTCAAGGCTCTCGTCGAGCAGCTCGCGCAAGGCCCTGATCCGTAGCGGCTGCGGGCTGACTTCCTGCCCGGCGGCCAGTTCGTCGAGCATGTTGATCAGTGCTTCGTGGGCACCCTGTGCTTCATGGAAAAACCGCTCGCTGACCGCCAGGCTGCTTTCTTCCACGGCACCGTACAAGTCGAGCAACGCTTCGCACAACTCGTCCACCGGGTGCAGGTCGGCCAGATGGGCGCCTTCGCCGAGGGTGGTCAATTCGTCCAGCAGCGCGCTGAGCTCCTGACGTTCGCCGGGGTGTTGCTGCCAACGCTGCAACAGGCTTTCGGCGTCCAGCAGGATGTCCATGCCCTGGGCGAGGAAGTTGTTGATCAGTTGCGGGTCGCGCTTGATTCGCAGCCCAGTGTTCGGTGTGCTCAGGAGGTTTGCCAGGCGCTCGGCCAGCTGCGACCTGGCGCGCTCGGTCAAACCCCGGGCACCGGGAATTTCCGCTAGCGGATCGCGCTTGAGCTGGCGCAAGCCGAGGCGAAACAGTCCTTCTGCCTCCAGTAACAATTCGACTTCATCCAGATCCAGTGCGATCAGGTGCGCCTTGTATTCCCGAGCCAGTTGATCCAGCGGTGCGGCCAGTTCGGCAATCGGCAACACGCCGGCCATGGAGGCGCTGCCCTTGAGGGTGTGCAAGGCGCGCTGCAATTCGTCGCTGGCCTGCAACGGCACATGCTCGGCGGCCTGATCAAGGAAGCGATTGAGGCTGCCCAAGTGGGTTTCGGCCTCTTTGCGAAAGATCTCCAGCAACAGCGGGTCGAGGGCCGCGACATCTTGCGTATCCTCATCGGACACCGGTTCATCGCCCTTGGCCAGGGCATGGGCGCGGGCGGCCAACTGATCGACATCGTTGCGCTGACGCTGGGCATTGGCGGCGTATTCAGCCACCAGCTCCGGCAGCAGATGCAGCACATCGCCGATCAGTTGCTGCACCGTAGCACCCGGCTCCACACTGTTCTCCAGTACGCGATTGAGCAGGTTTTCCACGGCCCAGGCCAGCTCGCCCAGCACCAGGGCGCGCACCATGCGGCCACTGCCCTTGAGGGTATGGAAGGCGCGGCGCAACTCACTCAGGGCCGAGCGGTTGTCTGGGTTGGCGGACCAGCGCGGCAAGTAATCGTGCAGGATTTCCAGAACTTCGTCGGTTTCTTCGAGGAACACTTCGCGCAGTTCTTCGTCCACCGGCTCTTCGCCCGCGGGTGGCGGCAGCAGGCTGCCCGGGGTGTTCAGCGCGGGCGGATTCAGAGTCGAAACCGGACTGGCGAGCACATCGGCCAAGGTCTGGACGACCTGCGGATCCTCCAGCTCCTGCATCATCTGCATGACCTGCGCCTGGGTCGGGTTGAGCACATCATCAAGCACTGGCACATGCTGCTCACTGGGGAAAAAGCCGAGGTTCGCCAGGCTTTTTTCCGCGACATCGAGCAGGTTTTCGCCCTGCGCTTGCGGGTCATCACCGAGGCGTTCGAGATAGTACTCGATGCTGGTGATCACGTCGGCCAGGCTGTCCAGTTCCTGCCAGCCCGGTTGACCCGGCTCGAGCAACAGGTGCTCGCGAATAAAGTGATTGCAGGTTTCGACCAGGCTCGCCGCCCGGCTCAACGGAATCATCGCCAGCGCCCCGCGCACCTGGGTGAGCAAGGCCGGCAACGCCTGCAAATGCTGGCGGTCCCAATCGGCGTCGATGTAGTCGACGATCATGTCCTTGGCCTGCTGCAAACAGATGCGGGCTTCCTTGATCACGATCTGATGGATCTGCGTCAGGTCGGTGGTGGGCAGGCGGTTGTCGTCCTGGCTCTCCGGCTCCACGGTACCGACCATGCCGGCCAGCGTCGCTTCGACGTACAACAAGGCCCCTGCAACATCCATGAGGATCGCATCGTTGGGTTCGCGCTGGCCCTGAGCGAGGCTGAGCACCACCGCCAATTGATCGATGATCACCTTGCGCGGCTGGCCGAAGCCCAGGACCGCCAGGGTGTCGGCGATTTGCCGCAGCGGCGCCAGCAGGCTGTCGAGGTCGGAAGTGTGCTGGCGGTCACTGCGCACGAACAGGTCCAGGCGCTCCTTGACCCGCACCAGCTCTTCGCACAGCGCAGCCAGCACCGAGCGCATGGCGTCGCGGTCGGGACCGGCCAGGCGCGCGCGTTCTTCATCGACCATCACGCTGTCGGGCAGCGCGTCGTCCAGTGAGTAGCGTTCTTTCATGGTCAGCATCTGCCCGGTGGGATGTTCGGCCTTGGCAATATAGAAGAGCAAACTCTTGAGCAGCTCCGGCGGGGCCGGCTGGTTGATACCGGGCATGCCTTGTTCGAGCAGGCGCTTGAGTTCCTTGTCGGCATCCTTGAACAGGCTGCGCAAGGCCGGGCTATTGGCGATCGCACCGCCCTGCATGCCTTCGACCAGCGCCGATGCCACCTGCCATAACGGGCTCAGGGGGGCGTTGTCGCACAGTGCTTCGAGGCGGGTGAATACCTTGGCCAGGTAATCGAGGTTGGTGTCGTTGTCCTGTTCGCGCAAAAATCCGACCAGCGCCATTTGCAGCATCTGCCGCAGCTTTCGCAGCACACCGGGCAATTCGGCCGGTTCCAGCTGCGCCAGCGCTTGTGCGTCCAACGCTGGCAACTCGGGCAATTGCGGGCTGAACAGGCTGGTTTCCGACAGCAGGCTTTCGCCGCGGGCGCTGCGCAGGTCGTTGATCAGTGGCAACACCACCAGTGGCAAGTCGCGGCGCGCGCCTTGCACCCGGTCCAGGTAGATCGGCAACTGCCCCAGGGCCTGCATCAACAGGTGCAACGCCTCGTCGCGATGGCTGACACGGTTGCCCTGCAAGGCCATGGCCAGCTGTTCCATTTCTTCGGCGAGCAACGCCGCGCCGTAGAACTCGACCATCTGCAAACTGCCATGAACCTGGTGGATGCACGAAAGGCTTGCATCCAGCGCTTGCGTCGCCTGCGGGTCATCGAGCAGGTTTTCAATCGCGTGATGAGCCTGTTTCAGCGTTTCGGCAATCTCGCCCTTGACCCACTCGAGGGCCACATAGTCGTGCCGATCACCCATAACCACTCCAATCACAATTCAGATACCCATGGGCGGTTCAAGCTTTGTCCACAACCTGCGCCTTGGCATCCGGCAAGGTGAAACCGGACACCGAACGACGCAACTGACTGGCCATTTTCGCCAGGTTGCCGATGCTGTCGGCCGTGGCGGTGGAACCCGACGATGTCTGCGAGGTGATCTGCTGGATCACGTTCATTGTCAGGGAAATCTGACCGGCCGACGACGTCTGCTGTTGCGCCGCATTGGAAATACTCTGGATCAACGCCGCTAGAGTCTTGGAGACGCCTTCGATTTCTTCCAGGGCCACACCGGCATCCTGCGCCAGACGGGCGCCACGCACCACTTCGGTCGTCGTTTGTTCCATGGAGATGACCGCTTCGTTGGTATCGGTCTGGATCGCCCGCACCAGGGTTTCGATCTGCCGGGTGGCGGCGGACGAGCGCTCGGCCAGGCGCTGCACTTCATCGGCGACCACGGCGAAACCGCGACCGGCGTCACCGGCCATGGACGCCTGGATGGCCGCGTTGAGGGCCAGGATATTGGTCTGATCGGCAATGTCATCGATCAGGCTGACAATGTCGCCGATTTCCTGAGAAGACTCGCCCAGACGCTTGATGCGTTTGGCGGTGTCCTGAATCTGCTCGCGAATGTTGTCCATGCCGTGGATGGTGTTGTGCACCACCTCGTTGCCCTTGTTGGCGATTTCCACCGAGCGTTCGGCAACCGCCGAAGATTCCGCCGCGTTGGCCGACACCTGGTCGATGGACTCGGCCATGTCGTTGATCGCCATCGACGCTTCGGAAATCTGCTGGGCCTGATGCTCCGACGCCTGGGCCAGGTGCATGGCAGTGGCCTGGGTTTCCTGCACGGCGGCGGCAACCTGGCCGGCGGTGAGGTTGATGGTCGCGACCAGATCGCGCAGCTGGTCGACGGAGTAATTGATCGAATCGGCGATGGTGCCGGTAAAGTCTTCGGTCACCGAGGCCGTCACCGTGAGGTCGCCGTCGGCCAGGTCTTCGATCTCGTCGAGCAAGCGCATGATCGCGTTCTGGTTACGCTCGTTTTTCTCGGCGGTTTCGCGCAACTGACGATTGGTTTCGCGCACCATCACCAAACCGATCAGGATGATCGAAGCCAGCGCCAACAGGCCCAGCACATAGCCGCCAATGGTGTCGGTGGTTCGCCCGCCGACCATGTTTTCAAAACCGCTGGCCAGGTGTGAGGCTTCGTCGAGCAGGGTTTGCGACAGGCTGAAAATGTTCGAGGCCGATTCGCGGACCTTGAACAGCTCCGGCGAGGTTTCGAGGATCTCGTCCACCGAGCCCGAGACGAACTCGAACAGCTCGGAGATTTCCGCGAGTCGCGCACGGGCGTCGCGGTCTTCGACCTGGCTGACCTTGAGCGCCGGGTCGCCCTGGAGCATGCCGTTGAGCACCTTGCCGAACTGCGTTGCGTCACGCCCGAACGCATCGGCGGCCTGCTGTGAATTTTCGTCGCCGGCCAACACCGTGTTGACTGCGCCGAGGATCCGCTCGGCCAGCAGCGATTGGCGCTGGGCCATGGCCACCTGGGCCGCCGGGGCGCCCCGTTGCAGGAGAGTCTCGACGACTTTCTCGTACTCGACCTGCAATTGCGGCACGGTTTCGGCCAGGGTCGCGGCGACCTGATGCAGCGACAGTACGGTTTGCTCGCTGGAGAGAATCGCATCGGTGTTCTTCAGCAGCCGCTCCCAGTCCTGTTGCACTGCCCGCATCTCCGGACGCACGGTGGCGGGGGCCGGCGGCAGGCCCGTGGCCGGGTCACCCTTCTTCAGAAAACCCCAGCGCCGGGCAAAATCGTTGCGCGCATCGCTGAGCAACTTGAACGCGGCAGCCTTGCCGGCGGCGGCTTCGGTGGCGTTCTTGGCGATACGCTGGGACAGCACGCGCAGTTCGCCGGCGTGGCCGATGTACTGTTTGTCGTAGATAGCCTGGGTGTTGAGATACGCGAAGTTGGCGAACAGCAGCATGATGAAGACGATCAGCGCGATGAACAGCACGATAATCTGCGACCGGCTGCGGGACCCTTCCATTGGCTTGCCTGCTTTTGCTTTTATCATCGGTCCTCGCCTGTTAACCCACTTTTTGGCTTGCCCGCAAACCTGTGGGAGCGGGCTTGCTCGCGAAAGCGGTAGATCAGCCAATATCAATGTTGAATGGACTGCCGCCTTCGCGAGCAAGCCCGCTCCCACATTGGATCTCTGTTGTTCCTGTCACACCGCGACGCTCATGAACCCCTGGGACTGCGTCAACGCAAACGGGCTGAACACCTGCCAGCACTGCTCACGCTGAAACCGGCCTTTGACGAACGTCGCCACCGGCCCCTTCAATTCGTCTGCCGGCACCGGCTCCAGGCTGTCCTGGGCAAAGTGCTGGAGGCCGAAAACTTCATCGACCAGCAACCCGGCAAACACCTCTTCATGTTCCACCACCAACACCCGCCGCTGTCGACGTACCGCCGAAAGCTCGTGCCCGAAGAAGCCGCACAAGTCCATGACCGGCAGCAAACGGCCGCGCAGGTTGGCGACACCCTTGACCCAGGGTTTGACCCCCGGTAGCTGAGTGCAGCGCGGTTCATGCAAGACTTCGCTGACTTCGCTCATGGGCGCGACATACCAGCGCTCGCCCAGGCGAAAACCGATGCCGCTCCAACTGTCCCGCCGGGCCGGCTGGGACGGCAAGTCCGCCGCCAGCAGACGACAGCGCTGGTCGATCTGCAGCAGCAGTTCGAAAGCCGTCAGCGACTCGTTCATGGCCTGACGATCAACCGGCCAGCACGTTGTTCAGGGTCTTGATCAGGGTGTCTTCATCGACCGGCTTGGTCAGGTAGTCCTTGGCGCCCTGGCGCGTGCCCCAGACCTTGTCGGTTTCCTGATCCTTGGTGGTGATGATGATCACCGGGATGTGCCCGGTTTCCGGGTCCTTGGTCAACTGGCGGGTGGCCTGGAAGCCATTGAGGCCTGGCATGACGATGTCCATCAGCACCGCATCGGGCTTTTCCTGGCGGGCCAGGGCCACGCCGTCGGCGCCGTTTTCGGCTTTCAACACTTCATGACCGTGCTTTTCCAGCATGCCGGTCAGTTTGTACATTTCGGTCGGCGAATCATCGACGATCAGAATACGTGCCATGGTCTTCCCCATTCTTTTCGACGCCTGGCCCGATGGCCGAGCGTCACTGTGCGTGTCCTACTGCGGCAAAACGGCGGCGAAGCCAGGAACATGGGCCTGGATCGCATCAAGCAATTCTTCCTTGCTGAAAGGCTTGGTCAAAAACTGGTCGGAGCCGACGATGCGCCCCTTGGCCTTGTCGAACAGCCCGTCCTTGGACGACAGCATAATCACTGGCGTGGACTTGAATGCGCTGTTGTTCTTGATCAGGGCGCAGGTCTGATAACCATCCAGGCGCGGCATCATGATGTCGACAAAGATGATGCCGGGATGGTTGTCGACAATCTTGGCCAGGGCATCAAAACCGTCGATGGCCGTGATGACCTCACAACCCACGTTCTTGAGCAGCGTTTCGGCGGTGCGACGGATCGTCTTCGAATCGTCGATCACCATGACCTTCAAGGCGCTGGGGTGCTGTTCCATAAAATGCTCTACCGTCGCCTTTGCGAAACAAATTGTCCGTTTGCCGGTTAACGCGGCTCGAAACCCTTGGTGCTCAAGGGCCGGCACGACATGGCAGCCTTTTTAGCACAGTCTCCAACACCAATCTATCGGCCGACCCGCAAGGTGGTTTTTCCTTGACCGGGAACACACTCAGCGCCACTCTGACGCCACTTTTATACGCTGATCTTTTGTAGGAGCGAGCTCGCTCGCGATGGCCGTCAACGATAACGCGTGCTGGCTGGATAAGCGTGTTGTTCTCGGGTTCATCGCGAGCGAGCTCGCTCCTACAGAGATCGACATAGCCCCCCAAATTTCGAGGAAACACCCATGAGCGTTCGCGTCGGGATTGTCATGGACCCTATCGCCAGCATTTCCTATAAAAAGGATAGCTCGCTGGCCATGCTGCTGGCCGCGCAGAAGCGTGGCTGGGAGCTGTTCTACATGGAACAGCGCGACCTGTATCAGGGCGAAGGCCAGGCCCGAGCCCGGATGCGTCCGTTGCAGGTTTTTGCCAACCCGGAAAAATGGTTCGAACTGGGGGCCGAAAGCGACGCGCTGCTGAGCGATCTGGACGTGATCCTGATGCGCAAGGATCCGCCGTTCGACCTGGAGTTCGTCTACTCCACCTATTTGCTGGAGCAGGCCGAGCGCGCCGGCGTGCTGGTGGTCAACAAACCGCAAAGCCTGCGCGACTGCAACGAGAAGCTGTTCGCCACGCTGTTCCCGCAGTGCACACCGCCGACCGTGGTC
Source organism: Pseudomonas sp. BF-R-30 (assembly GCF_019956175.1). Lineage (NCBI taxonomy): Bacteria > Pseudomonadati > Pseudomonadota > Gammaproteobacteria > Pseudomonadales > Pseudomonadaceae > Pseudomonas > Pseudomonas sp. BF-R-30. The sequence continues at coordinate 243,200 of NZ_JAHBDE010000011.1, forward strand.
AGCCGCCGCGCCGACGTGTTGCGTGAGTTCGCCGCCAAACACGGCGATGTGATCCTCAAGCCGCTGGACGGCATGGGCGGCACGTCGATTTTCCGTCACCGCGCGGGCGATCCGAACCTGTCGGTTATCCTCGAAACCCTGACCGCCCTCGGCGCCCAACAGATCATGGGCCAGGCCTACCTGCCGGCGATCAAGGATGGCGACAAGCGCATCCTGATGATCGATGGCGAGCCTGTGGATTATTGCCTGGCGCGGATTCCGGCCCAGGGCGAAACCCGTGGCAACCTCGCTGCCGGGGGGCGTGGCGAAGCCCGCCCGCTGACCGACAAGGACCGCTGGATCGCCGCGCAAGTCGGCCCGACCTTACGTGAAAAAGGCCTGCTGTTCGTTGGCCTGGACGTGATCGGCGAGCACCTGACCGAGATCAACGTCACCAGCCCGACCTGCATTCGCGAGATTGATAACGCGTTTGGCACCGACATCGGCGGCATGCTGATGGATGCCATCGATCAGAAGCTCAAGGCACGTTGATTAGCCAAACCAACATTGCGTTATCATGCGCGGCCTGTGAAAACGCGATGTTGGTTTCCTTGTCATGACACTCCCGTCCGATCTGCCTGCCGAACTCGCCCACCGTGGCGTGCGCCCGGTCGATCGCCTCGGTTTTACCCTGTTTCTGGCAGCGCTGATCCACCTGGCCTTGCTGTTGGGTGTCGGGTTTGCAGTGGTCGAGCCCAAGCAGATCAGCAAAACCCTGGAAATCACCCTCGCCACCTTCAAAAGCGAAAAAAAGCCCGAGAAAGCCGATTTCCTGGCCCAGGAGAATCAGCAAGGTAGCGGCACCCTGGATAAAAAGGCGATTCCCAAGACCACCGAGGTCGCGCCGTTCCAGGACAACAAGGTACAAAAAGTCACGCCACCGCCGGCTGCCAAGCCTGAAGTGCAGGAAGCCCCGCCTAAGGCTGCCGTGACCACCGTGGCGCCGAAGCCGAAAAAAGCCCCCGCCAAGACCGAGGAGCCCAAGACCGAGGTAAAAACCCAGGTCCAGGCGCCGACCTTCGACAGCGAGCAACTGTCCAGCGACATCGCCAGCCTGGAAGCGGAACTGGCCGCCGAACAACAGCTGTACGCCAAGCGCCCGCGCATTCACCGTTTGAGCGCGGCCTCGACCATGCGCGACAAGGGCGCCTGGTACAAGGACGAATGGCGCAAGAAAGTCGAGCGCATCGGTAACCTCAACTACCCCGATGAAGCGCGGCGCAAACAGATCTACGGCAACTTGCGTTTGATGGTGTCGATCAACCGTGATGGCTCGTTGTATGAAGTACTGGTGCTGGAATCTTCAGGCCAGCCGCTGCTGGACCAGGCGGCGCAACGGATCGTCCGGCTGGCAGCGCCTTTTGCGCCGTTTACCGGGGATTTGTCGGATATCGACCGGCTGGAGATCATCCGCACCTGGAAATTTGCCCGAGGGGATAGACTCTCAAGCAATTGATTCACAGCAAACCCCCTGTGGGAGCGGGCTTGCTCGCGAATGCGGTCAGTCATTCAATATAGATGTAGACTGACACGACGTCTTCGCGAGCAAGCCCGCTCCCACATTTGATCCGTGTCGACAGCCAAATTGCGGCATCCCCAGCTTGTCAGTTCGCCCCTCGAACGCCACACTAGCGTTCATGAAAAACGTCAGCCCCAGCTATCTCAAGCATCAATTCCTGATCGCCATGCCGCACATGGCCGACCCGAACTTTGCGCACACCTTGACCTACATCGTCGAGCACACGGCCAATGGCGCCATGGGGCTGGTGGTCAACCGTCCGCAAGATCTGAACCTGGCCGATATCCTTGAGCAATTGCGCCCTGAAATCGAACCGCCAGCGCTCTGCCAACATGTGCCGATCTTCATCGGTGGCCCGGTGCAGACCGATCGCGGTTTCGTCCTTCACCCCAAGGGGCAGAGTTTCCAGGCGACCGTTGATCTGGAAGACGAGTTGGCCCTGTCGACCTCCCAGGACGTGCTGTTCGCCATCGCTGACGGCGTCGGCCCGGCAAAAAGCCTGATCGTCCTCGGCTACGCCGGCTGGGAAGCCGGGCAACTGGAGGCCGAACTGGCGCAGAACGCCTGGCTGAACTGCCCGTTCGACGCGGACATCCTGTTCAACACCAGCAGCGAACTGCGTCTGGAAGCGGCAGCCAAGCACCTGGGCGTCAACCTCAGCCTGCTGACCAGTCAGGCGGGGCACGCCTGATGGCCCTGAAGCTGATTCTGGGTTTTGACTACGGCACCAAACAGATCGGCGTTGCGGTCGGCCAGGTGATTACCGGTCAGGCCCGCGAGCTGTGCACCCTGAAGGCGCAGAATGGCATTCCTGACTGGCACCAGGTCGAAGCCCTCATAAAAGAGTGGAAACCCGATGCAGTGGTGGTCGGCCTGCCGTTGAACATGGACGGTACGCCCAGCGACATGTGCGCCCGCGCGGAAAAGTTCGCCCGGCGCCTGAACGGCCGCTTCAATTTGCCCTTCTATACCCACGATGAACGCCTGACCACCTTCGAGGCCAAGGGCGAACGCCTGGCTCGTGGCGGCCAGAAAGGCAGTTACCGCGACAACCCGGTCGATGCCATCGCCGCCGCCCTGCTGCTGCAAGGCTGGCTCGACGAAAACACCGCACTGTTTGAATCCTGAAGAGCCGCTGTGCGTCTCTCTTAGCTACAACCCGAGCCACTTCCCGCACAGGCTGGCTCGGGCCCAAGAAGGAGCAACCATGAGCCTGCCCAATCCCGCCGAACTGATCAGCCAGATGGCGACCCGACTTGACGCCTATCTTGCCAAACGAGGCATCAGCGACCCGCGTTTCATCGGCATCCGCACCGGCGGCGTCTGGGTGGCCCAGGCTCTGCTCAACGAGCTGGGCAGCAATGCCCCCCTCGGCACCCTGGACGTGTCCTTCTACCGCGACGACTTCAGCCAGAACGGCCTGCACCCGCAGGTTCGCCCTTCAGCGTTGCCGTTCGAGATCGAAGGCCAGCACCTGGTGCTGATCGACGACGTGCTGATGAGCGGCCGGACCATCCGCGCCGCCATGAACGAACTTTTCGACTACGGCCGCCCGGCCAGCGTAACGCTGGTGTGCCTATTGGACCTGGACGCCGGCGAACTGCCGATCCGCCCGAACGTGGTTGGCGCGACCCTGTCGCTGGCGGCCCACGAACGGGTGAAGCTGTCCGGTCCCGAGCTCGCGCTCGAACTGCAAGACCTCGCCCTTTAATTCGCCCTATTGAGAGTCCCCCTTGCGATGACGCCTCTAGAAACCAAGCGCCCGCTGCAGCTCAATGATCAGGGCCAGCTGCGCCACTTCCTCTCGCTCGACGGTTTGCGCCGCGAACTGTTGACGGAAATCCTCGACACTGCCGACTCCTTCCTTGAAGTCGGCGCCCGGGCCGTGAAGAAAGTCCCGCTGCTGCGCGGCAAGACCGTGTGCAACGTGTTCTTCGAGAACTCCACCCGTACCCGTACCACCTTCGAACTGGCGGCCCAGCGCCTCTCGGCGGACGTGATCACCCTCAACGTGTCGACATCGTCGGCAAGCAAGGGCGAAACCCTGCTCGACACCCTGCGCAACCTGGAAGCCATGGCTGCCGACATGTTCGTCGTGCGCCACGGCGATTCGGGTGCCGCGCACTTCATCGCCGAACATGTTTGCCCACAAGTGGCGATCATCAACGGCGGTGACGGCCGGCACGCTCACCCGACCCAGGGCATGCTCGACATGCTCACCATCCGCCGGCACAAGGGCGGGTTCGAAAACCTTTCGGTGGCCATCGTCGGTGACATCCTGCACTCGCGGGTTGCGCGTTCGAACATGCTGGCCCTGAAAACCCTGGGTTGCCCGGATATTCGCGTGATTGCGCCGAAAACCCTGCTGCCGATCGGCATCGAGCAATACGGCGTGAAGGTCTACACCGACATGACCGAAGGCCTGAAGGACGTTGACGTGGTGATCATGTTGCGCCTGCAGCGTGAACGCATGACCGGCGGCCTGTTGCCGAGCGAAGGCGAGTTCTACCGCCTGTTCGGCCTGACCACCGCGCGCCTGGCCGGCGCCAAGCCCGATGCCATCGTGATGCACCCGGGGCCGATCAACCGTGGCGTGGAAATCGAGTCTGCGGTGGCCGACGGCCCGCACTCGGTGATCCTCAACCAGGTGACCTACGGGATCGCCATTCGTATGGCGGTACTGTCCATGGCCATGAGCGGGCAGACTGCGCAACGCCAATTCGAGCAAGGCCAATTCGAGCAGGAGAAAGCCCAGTGAAGCTCAGCATTCTCGGCGCCCGCGTGATCGATCCGGCCAGCGGCCTGGATCAAGTGACCGATATCCACATTGAAGCCTGCAAAGTCGTCGCCCTTGGCGCGGCGCCAGCCGGTTTTGTCGCCGTCGACACGATTGACGCCAAAGGCCTGGTGGCCGCTCCCGGCCTGGTCGACCTCAACGTTGCCCTGCGCGAGCCGGGTTACAGCCGCAAAGGCTCGATTGTCAGCGAAACCCGCGCGGCGGCGGCTGGCGGCGTGACCAGCCTGTGCTGCCCGCCAAAGACCAAACCGGTGCTGGACACCTCGGCGGTGGCCGAACTGATCCTCGACCGCGCCCGCGAGGCCGGCAACACCAAAGTCTTCCCGATCGGCGCCCTGAGCAAAGGCCTGGACGGTGAACAGCTGGCAGAGCTCGTAGCATTGCGCGATGCCGGTTGCGTGGCCTTCGGCAACGGCCTGGAGAGTTTCCGCAACACCCGCACCCTGTGCCGCGCGCTGGACTACGCAGCTACTTTCGACCTGACGGTGATTTTCAACTCCCAGGATTACGACCTGGCCGAGGGCGGCCTGGCTCACGAAGGCCCGACCGCCAGCTTCCTTGGTCTGCCGGGCATCCCGGAAAGCGCTGAAACCGTCGCCCTGGCCCGGGATCTGCTGCTGGTTGAACAGACCGGCGTGCGCGCGCACTTCAGCCAGCTCACCAGCGCACGCGGCGTAGAGTTGATCGCCCAGGCCCAGGCCCGGGGCCTGAAGGTGACAGCGGATGTCGCCCTGTACCAGCTGATCCTGACCGACGAAGCCCTGATCGACTTCAGCAGCCTGTATCACGTCCAGCCACCGCTACGCACCCGCGCCGACCGCGACGGCCTGCGCGCAGCGGTGAAGTCGGGCGTGATCTCGGCCATCTCCAGTCATCACCAACCCCATGAGCGTGACGCCAAACTGGCACCGTTCGGCGCGACCGAGCCAGGCATCAGCAGCGTTGAACTGCTATTGCCACTGGCAATGACCCTTGTCGAAGACGGCTTGCTGGACCTGCCGACACTGATCAAGCGCCTGAGCGCCGGCCCTGCAGAGGCCCTGCGCCTGCCGGCAGGCAAACTGGCGGTAGGTGGCGCGGCGGACATCGTGCTGTTCGACCCTGCGGCCTCGACCGTGGCCGGTGAAACATGGCTGTCCAAGGGCGAAAACTGCCCGTTCATTGGCCACAGCCTGCCGGGTGTGGTGCGTTACACCCTGGTGGATGGACGGATCAGCCACCAGGCTTAAGACCGCGTTGCCTGCATTCGCGAGCAAGCCCGCTCCCACATTGGTTCTGCGATGAACACAGTATTTGTGAACACCAAAGATCAAATGTGGGAGCGGGCTTGCTCGCGAAGACGATTTAGAAGGCACCTCTATTCTGCGCATTACGCACAGAAACCTGGTCATTCAACGTCCAGAAGTCATACAGCACCCCGAGAAAGAACAACCCGCCCGTCAACAGGTACAGCAACCCGCTGATCCATTTCCCCTGATACATCCGGTGCACGCCGAACACCCCGAGAAACGTCAGCAGGATCCACGCCACGTTGTATTCGACGGGGCCTGCGGTGAACCGCAGGTCCGCTTCACGGTCCATGGACGGGATCAGGAAAAGGTCGATCAGCCAACCTATCCCCAACAAGCCGAAGGTGAAGAACCAAATCGTCCCGGTCACCGGCCTGCCGTAATAGAAGCGGTGAGCCCCGGTAAAACCGAAAATCCACAGCAGGTAACCGATCACTTTGCTGTGGGTGTCTTGCTGCTGGACAGCCTGTTGATAGGGGTTCATGAATGACCTCGATTCACACGATAGATAAATATTCTTTAATTCTTTGTGACTTTTTTACAGGCACCCGACGTATGGCAAGTGCTACCTTCACTCCCGTCAAAGCCTTGTAACACCGGACTCCTGTCCGACAATTGCACCATTTTGCCGCTTTTTTGCCACCATTGCCCCCCGGATTGAATCGACCAACGGCCTCGGAAGCGGCAAAAAAGCTGTTATAAAGTTGCGCGCTAACCTATTAAGAGCCTTGCCTAATGCGTTCATTTTTCAAGACATGGCTAACCATTTGCCTTTTGATGCCACTGGCCGCCCACGCCACCAATCGTGAGCAACGTCTTCCAAACGTTAATGGTTACACCCCAAAATCCCATGCCTCTGCTCCTTCGAACAAAGACAAGAAATCCGCTAAATATGCTCCAAGCCTGGCCAGCAGCAAAAGCGGCCTGGTTCCACCGATGGGCACCAAGGAAAGCAGCGACGTGCTTAGCCGCGCCGTGAACGTCCTCGGTACCCCTTATCGTTGGGGCGGCAGCAGCCCAAGCAAAGGCTTCGATTGCAGCGGCCTGGTGAAATACGCGTTCAACGACGCCACGTTCGACCTGCCACGCACCTCCAACGCCATGGCCAGCGGTCATGGGGAGAAAGTCGATCGCAACGACCTGAAGCCGGGCGACCTGATTTTCTTCAACATCAAGAGTCGTCGGGTCAATCACGTTGCCATTTACCTGGGTAACGACCGCTTCATCCACGCGCCACGTCGTGGCAAGTCGGTCTCCATCGACACTTTGAAGAAACCGTACTGGGAAAACCACTACGTGGTTGCCAAGCGGGTTCTGCCGAAAGAACAGAATGCGTTGCGGGTTGTTCAGCGCTGATTTCAGCGCCCTGAATCTGCATCGAACATGATGACCCCATCGCGAGCAAGCTCGCTCCCACAGGATTGATGCAGTCCATGTGGGAGCGGGCTTGCTCGCGAAGAGGCCCTTGAAAGCACCTCAAATCCTCCTCAAAAATTATCCGGCGACCGCGCCTTCTCCCGCGCATGGTCACGACTGACCAACCCCTTGGTCACCAGGTCCTTCAAGCTCATATCCAGCGTCTGCATCCCCAACGACCCTCCCGACTGAATCGCCGAGTACATCTGCGCCACCTTGTCCTCGCGGATCAGGTTCCGGATCGCCGATGTTCCCAGCATGATCTCGTGGGCCGCGATGCGTCCGCCGCCGATTTTCTTCACCAGGGTCTGGGACACCACCGCCAGCAGCGACTCGGAGAGCATCGAGCGCACCATCGACTTCTCGTCCCCCGGAAACACATCGACCACCCGGTCGATGGTTTTCGCCGCCGACGTGGTGTGCAGCGTGCCGAACACCAGATGGCCGGTTTCGGCAGCGGTCAACGCCAGGCGAATGGTTTCCAGATCGCGCATCTCCCCCACCAGGATCACATCCGGGTCTTCCCGCAGTGCCGAACGCAAGGCGGTGGCGAAACTACGGGTATCACGATGGACTTCACGCTGATTGATCAGGCATTTGCGCGACTCGTGAACGAACTCGATGGGGTCTTCGATGGTGAGGATGTGGTGATGACGATGGGTATTGAGGTAATCGATCATCGCCGCCAGCGTGGTGGACTTGCCGGAACCGGTCGGGCCGGTTACCAGCACCAGGCCACGGGGAGCGTCGGTCATCTTGCGGAACACGTCGCCCATGCCCAGTTCATCCATGCTCTGCACTTTCGCCGGGATGGTGCGAAACACCGCGCCCGCGCCACGGTTCTGGTTGAACACATTGACCCGAAAACGCGCCACGCCGGGCACTTCAAAGGAAAAGTCGGTTTCCAGATGCTTTTCGAAGTCCACCCGCTGGGCGTCATTCATGATGGCATGGATCAGAGTCTGCACCTGTTGGTGATCCAGGGCCGGCAGATTGATGCGTCGCACATCACCGTCGACGCGAATCATCGGCGGCAGGCCGGCGGACAAGTGCAGATCGGATGCCCCCTGTTTGGCGCTGAATGCCAGCAGCTCAGTGATATCCATAGCGCCTCTCAATTCCAGTAGAATGCCGCGAACCTTCAGACCGCTGGCGCCTCTTGATGTCCACCATAGCAGACAACATTCTTCAGGTTAGTTCGCGCATACATGCTGCAACACTTGCCGCGAACCGCGCCGAAAACAGCGTCCAGTTGCTGGCTGTGAGCAAGACCAAACCCGCTCAAGACCTGCGTGAAGCCTACGCCGCCGGCCTGCGCGACTTTGGCGAGAACTACCTTCAGGAAGCGTTGGGCAAGCAACTCGAACTGGCCGACCTGCCCTTGATCTGGCACTTCATCGGCCCCATTCAATCGAACAAGACTCGCGCTATCGCCGAGCACTTCGACTGGGTGCATTCCGTGGATCGCCTGAAAATCGCACAACGGCTGTCCGAACAACGTCCCGCCGATTTGCCGCCCTTGAACATCTGCATTCAGGTCAATGTCAGCGGCGAGGCCAGCAAGTCCGGCTGCACCCCGGCCGATCTGCCGGCCCTGGCCAACGCCATCTGCGCCCTGCCGCGCCTGAAACTGCGCGGGTTGATGGCAATCCCCGAGCCGACGGAAGATCGCGCCACCCAGGATGCCGCTTTCGCTACCGTGCAAAGCCTGCAAGCCAGCCTGAACCTGCCGCTCGACACACTTTCCATGGGCATGAGCCACGATCTCGAATCGGCCATCGCCCAAGGCGCTACCTGGGTGCGGATCGGTACCGCCCTGTTTGGCGCCCGCGACTACGGCCAGCCTTGAAAAATGGCTGACTCTTCTCTTTATAAGGACCTGACATGAGCAAGACACGTATTGCCTTTATCGGTGCCGGCAACATGGCCGCCAGTCTGATCGGCGGCCTGCGGGCCAAGGGTCTGGAAGCGGCACAGATCCGCGCCAGCGATCCGGGCGAAGAAACCCGTGCCCGCGTGAGCGCTGAACACGGCATAGAAACCTTTGCCGACAACGCCCAGGCCATCGACGGTGCCGACGTGGTCGTGCTGGCGGTCAAACCCCAGGCGATGAAAGCCGTGTGCGAAGCCATTCGCCCAAGCCTCAAGCCCCATCAACTGGTGGTTTCGATTGCCGCAGGCATCACCTGCGCCAGCATGAACAACTGGCTCGGCGCCCAGCCGATCGTGCGCTGCATGCCCAACACCCCGGCGCTGGTGCGTCAGGGTGCGAGCGGCCTGTTCGCAACAACCGAAGTGTCAGCCGAACAGCGTCAGCAGGCCCAGGAACTGCTGTCCGCGGTGGGCATCGCCCTATGGCTGAATGACGAGCAGCAATTGGATGCCGTCACCGCCGTTTCCGGCTCGGGCCCGGCGTATTTCTTCCTGCTGATCGAGGCCATGACCGCCGCCGGGGTGAAACTCGGCCTGCCAGCGGACATCGCTGCGCAACTGACCTTGCAAACCGCCCTGGGCGCCGCACATATGGCAGTCTCCAGCGACGTCGACGCGGCCGAGTTACGCCGCCGTGTTACCTCGCCTGCCGGCACCACGGAAGCTGCAATCAAGTCGTTCCAGGCCAATGGCTTTGAAGCCTTGGTCGAAAAAGCACTCGGCGCTGCCGCGCATCGCTCGGCCGAGATGGCCGAACAACTGGGTCAATAAGGAGCTTTTCATGATTGGATTGAATACCGCAGCGGTCTACGTGCTGCAAACCCTCGGCAGCCTGTACCTGCTGATCGTGCTGATGCGTTTCGTACTGCAACTGGTGCGGGCGAACTTCTACAACCCGATCTGCCAGTTCATCGTCAAGGCCACCCAGCCGCTGCTCAAGCCGCTGCGCCGGATCATCCCGAGCGTGTTCGGCCTGGACATGTCCTCGCTGGTGTTGGCGATCCTGGTGCAACTGGCGCTGATGGCCCTGACCCTGCTGCTGACCTACGGCACCATCGGCAACCCGCTGCAATTGCTGATCTGGTCGATCATTGGCGTGACCGCGCTGTTCATGAAGATTTTCTTCTTCGCCCTGATCATCAGCGTGATCCTGTCCTGGGTCGCCCCAGGCAGCCATAACCCGGGCGCCGAACTGGTGAATGACGTCTGCGAACCGGCCCTGGCGCCGTTCCGCAAGTTCCTGCCGAGCCTGGGCGGCCTGGATCTGTCGCCGATCTTTGCGTTCCTGGCACTCAAGCTGATCGACATGCTGGTGATCAACAACCTCGCCGCCATGACCATGATGCCGCAAATCCTCCGCGTGTTGATCTGACCCGGTGAGCTGGTTTCGCTGGGACGGTGACGACCTGATTCTGGAGTGTCACCTGCAACCGGCAGCCCGCAGTGATGACTTCTGCGGGCTGCACGGCGATCGCCTGAAGATCCGCCTGACCGCGCCGCCGGTCGAGGGCAAGGCCAACGCGTATCTGATGGCGTTTCTGGCCAAGGCCTTTGGCGTGTCCAAGAGCCAGGTCAGCCTGATCAGTGGCGAGTTGAACCGGCAGAAACGGGTGCGAATCTGCTCGCCGAAGAAGTTGCCGGACTTGCCTGATCTGGTGCGTCCCGCAGGCTGACCGCGTCATCGTTCATCGCGAGCAAGCTCGCTCCCACATGGACCGCATCAATCCTGTGGGAGCGGGCTTGCTCGCGAAGGCCGCACCACGGTTCTGCTGAATGAAATCAGGCCCGATCGTTGCTTGCCGCTAACCCCAGCGGTCTTTAGACTTACGCCTCATTTCAATGAGAGCAGGGTCGATGCCAGCTGCCTTTCCCCCCGATTCTGTTGGTCTGGTGACGCCGCAAGTGGCGCACTTCAGCGAACCCCTGGCGTTGGCCTGCGGTCGCTCGCTCCCGGCCTATGACCTGATCTACGAAACCTACGGCACGCTCAACGCCACGGCGAGCAACGCCGTGCTGATCTGCCACGCCCTGTCCGGCCATCACCACGCCGCCGGCTACCACAGCGCCGACGACCGCAAACCCGGTTGGTGGGACAGCTGCATCGGTCCCGGCAAGCCGATCGATACCAGCAAGTTCTTCGTGGTCAGCCTGAACAACCTCGGCGGCTGCAACGGTTCCACCGGCCCGAGCAGTATCAACCCGGACACCGGCAAGCCGTTCGGCGCCGACTTTCCGGTATTGACCGTGGAAGACTGGGTGCACAGCCAGGCGCGCCTGGCAGATCGTCTCGGCATCGCCCAGTTCGCGGCCGTGATCGGCGGCAGCCTCGGCGGCATGCAGGCGATGCAATGGAGCATCACTTACCCTGACCGCATCCGTCACTGCCTGGCCATCGCCTCGGCACCCAAGCTGTCGGCGCAGAACATCGCGTTCAACGAAGTGGCGCGCCAGGCGATCCTCACCGACCCGGAATTCCACGGCGGTTCCTTCCAGGAACACAACGTGATCCCCAAGCGCGGCCTGATGCTGGCGCGGATGGTCGGGCACATCACCTACCTGTCCGACGACTCCATGGGCGAGAAATTCGGCCGCGGGCTCAAGAGCGAGAAGCTCAACTACGACTTCCACAGCGTCGAGTTCCAGGTGGAAAGCTACCTGCGCTATCAGGGCGAGGAGTTCTCCGGGCGCTTTGATGCCAACACCTACCTGTTGATGACCAAAGCGCTCGACTACTTCGATCCGGCGGCGAACTTCGACGATAACCTGGCGAAAACCTTTGAGGGCGCCAAGGCCAAGTTCTGCGTGATGTCGTTCACCACCGACTGGCGCTTCTCCCCTGCCCGCTCGCGGGAATTGGTGGACGCACTGATGGCCGCGCGCAAGGACGTCTGCTACCTCGAGATCGACGCTCCGCAAGGCCACGACGCCTTCCTGATTCCGATCCCGCGCTACCTGCAGGCATTCGGCAATTACATGAACCGCATTACGTTGTGAGAAAGCCATGAGAGCTGATCTGGAAATCATCCAGGAATGGATCCCCGCCGGCAGCCGCGTGCTCGACCTCGGGTGCGGCGATGGCGAACTGCTGACCTGGCTGCGCGATAACAAGCAAGTCACCGGTTATGGCCTGGAAAACGACGCCGACAATATCGCCGAGTGCGTGGCCAAGGGCATCAACGTCATCGAACAGGACCTGGACAAGGGCCTGGGCAACTTTGCCAGCAACAGTTTCGATGTCGTGGTCATGACCCAGGCGCTGCAAGCGGTGCACTACCCGGACAGGATCCTCGAGGAAATGCTGCGCGTCGGTCGCCAGTGCATCATCACCTTCCCCAACTTCGGCCACTGGCGGTGCCGCTGGTACCTGGCGAGCAAGGGCCGCATGCCGGTTTCCGAGTTCCTGCCGTACACCTGGTACAACACTCCGAACATTCACTTCTGCACCTTCGCCGACTTTGAAGCCTTGTGTCGCGAACGTGAAGCGAAGGTCATTGATCGGCTGGCCGTGGATCAACAGCATCGGCACGGGTGGGCCAGCAAGCTATGGCCTAATCTGTTAGGTGAGATCGGTATCTACCGCGTCAGCAGTCCGGGACTTTCCGACCACAAGGTCGCAGTCTGATCCACCCTATTTCAAGGAGAACGATCATGGGTCGTCTAGCGTTGCTTCTACTCACTGCCTGCCTGAGCGTCACCGCCATGGCCGCCGACGCCATCAAGAGCGAACGCAAGGAAACCTTCGGTGACGTGACGGTGCACTACAACACCTTCAACTCCACCTACCTGCTACCGGACGTTGCCAAAGCCGCCCAACTGACCCGCAGCAAGGATCAGGGTGTGATCAACATTTCGGTGATCAAGGCCGGCACGCCGATGGCGGCCGACGTCAGCGGCACCGTCAAAGACCTGACCAGCCAAAGCTACACACTGAACTTCAAGCAGATCACCGAGCAAGGAGCGATTTACTACATCGCCCAATACCCGGTACCGCAGCAGGAAATCCGCACCTTCAACATCAAGGTGCAGACCGGCGACAAGATCAACACCATCAATTTCAACCAAGAGCTCTTCCCTGGCCAATGATCAACTTCACGCAACTCGTACTGGCCAGCCATAACGCCGGCAAACTCAAGGAACTCCAGGCCATGCTCGGCGAGTCGGTGCACCTGCGCTCGATCGGCGAGTTCAGCAGCGTCGAGCCCGAAGAGACCGGTTTGTCGTTCGTCGAGAACGCCATCCTCAAGGCCCGCAATGCCGCGCGCATTTCCGGCCTGCCGGCGCTGGCCGACGATTCCGGGCTGGCAGTGGATTTCCTTGGCGGCGCGCCCGGTATCTACTCGGCGCGTTATGCCGATGGCAAGGGCGATGCGGCGAACAACGCCAAGCTGCTCGACGCGTTGAAAGACGTGCCTGAAGCCGAACGTGGCGCGCAGTTCGTATGCGTGCTGGCACTGGTGCGCCACGCCGATGATCCGTTGCCGATCCTCTGCGAAGGTTTGTGGCACGGGCGAATCCTGACCCAGGCCAGCGGCGAACACGGTTTTGGCTACGACCCGCTGTTCTGGGTGCCGGAGCGCGATTGCTCCAGCGCCGAGCTGAGCCCAGGCGACAAGAACCAGATCAGCCACCGCGCCCGTGCAATGGATCTGCTGCGCCAGCGTCTGGACTTGAAATGACCCGTGAATCATCCGCGTCGCCGCTGATCTTCGGCGGTGATGCTCTATCGCCTCGGGCGGCCCTGCCTGTGCTGCCGCCCTTGGCGCTGTATATCCACATCCCGTGGTGCGTGCGCAAATGCCCTTATTGCGACTTCAACTCCCACACCGCCAGCCCCGTGCTGCCGGAAGAAGAGTACGTCGACGCATTGCTCGCCGATCTCGATCAGGACCTGCACGCCGTTTATGGTCGTGAGCTGAGCTCGATTTTCTTTGGTGGCGGCACGCCAAGCCTGTTCAGCGCTGATTCGCTGGGTCGCTTGCTCAAAGGCGTCGAACAGCGCATTCCGTTTGCCAACGACATCGAAATCACGCTGGAAGCCAATCCGGGGACGTTCGAGCAAGACAAGTTCGTGGCGTACCGGAAACTGGGGATCAATCGCCTGTCGATCGGTATTCAGAGCTTTCAGCAAGAAAAGCTCGAGGCCCTGGGACGGATTCATAACGGTGACGAAGCCGTACGCGCCGCCGGTATGGCGCGGCAGGCCGGGTTCGACAACTTCAACCTGGACTTGATGCATGGCTTGCCGAATCAGTCCCTGGACGATGCCTTGGCGGACCTGCGCACAGCCATCGCCCTGAAACCGACTCACCTGTCGTGGTATCAACTGACCCTGGAACCGAACACAGTATTCTGGAACCAGCCACCGACTCTGCCGGAAGACGACACGCTGTGGGACATTCAGGAGGCAGGGCAAGCACTGCTGGCTGAACATGGTTACGCGCAATACGAAGTCTCGGCCTATGCCCTGCCCGGTCGCCCGGCGCGCCACAACCTCAATTACTGGAGTTTTGGCGACTTCATTGGCATCGGCGCCGGCGCCCATGGCAAGCTCAGCCATCCGGACGGGCGCATCATTCGCACCTGGAAGACCCGCCTGCCCAAGGATTACCTGAATCCGGCGAAAAGCTTTAAGGCCGGCGAGAAAGCGCTGACCAATGAAGAGATGCCGTTCGAGTTCCTGATGAACGCGCTGCGCCTGACTGAAGGCGTCGAATCACGGCTGTACCCGGAACGTACCGGCATGACGCTGGAAAGCCTCGCTGAAGGCCGCCGTGAAGCCGAACAAAGCGGCCTGTTGCAGGTCGAACCTTCACGTCTGGTAGCCACCGAGCGCGGACAACTCTTCCTCAACGACTTGCTGCAGAAATTTCTGACATAAGGAAATCGAATGGATTTGGTACTCGACCTGCTTGCCACCGTGTCTCGCTGGAGCCGCAGCAACCTCTCGGAAATCGCCCTGGCCCTGGTGGGCTGCCTGCTGGTGCTGTTTGGTGCGGATTTCAAAGGCTGGGTCGAGCAACGCCTGGGCAGCATCGCCGGCGCCTTGCGTGTGCCGCTGATGTCCCTGCTGTGCATGATCGGCAGCGGCGCGGCGCTGATCTATGCCACGCCCTGGGTCGTGCGCGGCTTGAGCCAGTTCAACAACTACAGCCTGGCGCCGGTGTTGCTGGTGGTGCTGGTGTTGATTGGCGTGGTCGCTGACCGCCGCTGATCTCAGCCACACCCTAAAACAACTGTGGGAGCGGGCTTGCTCGCGAAAGCGGTGTATCAGACAACATTAATGTCGACTGACACGACGCCTTCGCGAGCAAGCCCGCTCCCACATTTTTTACCGTGTAAGTGTTAAGCCAGCTTCTCGAACTTCAGATCCCACACCCCATGCCCAAGACGCTCGCCACGGCGTTCGAACTTGGTGATCGGGCGCTCGGCCGGGCGTGGTACGCACTTGCCGTCTTCGGCGAGGTTGCGGTAACCCGGCGCAACGTTCATCACTTCCAGCATGTATTCGGCGTACGGCTCCCAGTCGGTGGCCATGTGCAGAATGCCCCCAACCTTCAACTTGCTGCGCACCAACTCAGCGAAGGACGCCTGAACGATACGACGCTTGTGGTGACGGCTCTTGTGCCACGGGTCCGGGAAAAACAGCATCAGGCGATCGAGGCTATTATCGGCCACGCAGCGGTTGAGCACTTCGATCGCATCGCAATCGTAGACCCGCAGGTTGGTCAGGCCTTGCGTCAGCACGCCATTGAGCAGCGCTCCGACACCCGGACGGTGAACCTCAACGCCAATGAAATCCTGATCCGGCGCAGCCGCTGCCATTTCCAGCAGCGAATGGCCCATGCCGAAACCGATTTCCAGCGAGCGCGGTGCCGAGCGACCGAACACCTGGTCGAAATCCACCGGCGCGTCGGCCAGCGGCAGCACGAACAGTGGAGTGCCCTGCTCCAGGCCCTTTTGCTGGCCTTCGGTCATGCGCCCGGCGCGCATCACGAAACTCTTGATGCGGCGGTGTTGGCGCTCGTCGCCTTCTTCCGTCTGGATAGGCGTGTCGTTCGATTCAGTCATCAATGGCTCTTACTTGATCAGACCATCCAGCGGCGAAGAGGCGCTGGCATAGAGTTTTTTCGGCATGCGGCCGGCGAGGTAGGCCAGACGGCCTGCGACGATCGCGTGTTTCATGGCTTCGGCCATCATGACCGGCTGCTGGGCGTGGGCGATGGCCGAGTTCATCAGCACCGCATCACAGCCCAGCTCCATGGCGATAGTGGCGTCGGATGCAGTACCGACACCAGCATCCACCAGCACCGGGATCTTGGCTTCTTCGAGGATGATCTGCAGATTGTACGGGTTGCAGATCCCCAGGCCCGAACCGATCAGACCGGCCAGCGGCATCACCGCGATGCAGCCGATTTCCGCCAATTGACGGGCGATGATCGGATCATCACTGGTGTAGACCATCACGTCGAAGCCTTCCTTGACCAGCGTTTCGGCGGCCTTCAGGGTTTCGATCACGTTGGGGAACAGGGTTTTCTGATCCGCCAGCACTTCCAGCTTGACCAGGTTGTGACCATCGAGCAGCTCACGAGCCAGGCGGCAGGTGCGCACGGCCTCGATAGCGTCATAGCAACCGGCGGTGTTCGGCAGGAAGGTGTAGCGATCCGGCGACAGCACTTCGAGCAGGTTCGGCTCGCCCTCGATCTGGCCAAGGTTGGTGCGGCGCACGGCGAAGGTGACGATCTCGGCACCCGAGGCTTCGATGGCCAGGCGGGTTTCTTCCATGTCACGGTACTTGCCGGTACCGACCAGCAAACGCGACTGGTAAGTACGACCGGCCAGGACGAAAGGCTTGTCGCTGCGAACGATGCTCATGGGAAATCCTCTGTAGGGGTGAGGTACTTGCAGAATTCTGTGGCCACTGGGGCAAGGCTGCTAGCCGCCGCCGATGGCGTGCACCACTTCGACGTTGTCGCCGTCGTTCAACGTGGTGTCTGCGTGCTGACTGCGCGGGACGATATCCAGATTGAGTTCGACCGCCACCCGGCGTCCGGTCAGGTCCAGACGGGTCAGCAGGGCCGCAACGGTTTCACCGTCGGGCAGTTCAAAGGATTCGCCGTTCAACTGAATGCGCATGCCGGATGCCGCCATCATTTTTAGGGGCTGGCATTCTAGCCCGATCGTGACCTAAAGGTCAGCAATAAGCGTCAAGTGGTCAGCGGCAAGCGCCAGGCGGCGAGGCCCAGGCAGAGCCAGCCCGCGAGGAAGGCCAGGCCGCCGAACGGGGTGACAATGCCAAGCTTGCTGATACCCGTCAGCGTCAGCACGTAAAGGCTGCCGGAGAACAGCAGAATGCCGATGGCAAAGGATGCGCCGGCCCATGTGAGCAAACGGCCGGGAATCTGCGTGGCCAGCAGCGCCACGCCCAGCAGCGCCAGGGTGTGCACCAGTTGGTAAGTGACGCCGGTATGAAAAATCGTCAGATATTCAGGTGTCAGACGGCTTTTCAGGCCATGGGCGGCAAAGGCCCCGAGGCCGACACCGGTGAAGCCGAAAAAAGCGGCCAGCATCAGAAAGCCACGCAGCATGCAGAACTCCAGTCAGTTTCGATCCAAAGGGTCTGTATAATGGCCCGCTCAACGGGTTCGGCCAAGCCATCTCTATGCTGCGTATCTATTTCCGTCATTTCTCCAAGGCCGTGCTCTGGTTCATGGGTGGCAGCGTATTGCTGGTGCTGATCTTTCGCGTGGTGCCGCCACCGGGGACGACGCTGATGGTCGAGCGCAAGATCGAATCCTGGTTTGACGGCGAACCCATCGACCTGCAACGGACCTGGAAACCCTGGGACGAGATCTCCGATGACCTGAAAGTCGCGGTGATTGCCGGCGAAGACCAGAAATTCCCGGAGCACTGGGGCTTCGATATCGGCGCGATTCAGGCGGCGTTTGCCCATAACGAGCGCGGCGGTTCGATCCGTGGCGCCAGCACCCTCAGCCAGCAAGTCTCGAAAAACCTGTTCCTGTGGTCTGGCCGCAGCTGGCTGCGCAAAGGCCTGGAAGCCTGGTTCACCGGACTGATCGAAGTGTTCTGGCCCAAGCAACGGATTCTTGAGGTGTACCTCAACAGTGTCGAGTGGGATGACGGCGTGTTTGGCGCCGAAGCGGCGGCCCGGCATCATTTTGGCGTGAGCGCCAGGAACCTCAGCCGTCAGCAATCGAGTTTGTTGGCCGCTGTACTGCCCAACCCTCGCGTGTGGAGTGCGAGCCATCCGACCGCTTACGTGGCGCGACGCGCAGGCTGGATTCGGCGACAGATGAGCCAGTTAGGTGGCGACAGCTATCTGGTCGGGCTGAACGATTCGCGCCGGGCGCCTTGGGCCCAATAAAAAGACGCCTTCCCCTGTAGGAGCGAGCCCGCTCGCGAAAAACCCAAGGGCACCGCTGGGCATCTGGCTTTACGCGTTATCGTTCACGACCATCGCGAGCAGGCTCGCTCCTACAGGGATTGGGGCGCGAATCAGGAATAGTAGGCACAAACAAAAACGCCCCGATCAATGATCGGGGCGTTTTTTATTGCCTGCTCGCCAGTTACGCAGCGATCGACAACTTGAGCTTGTTCATCGCGCTTTTCTCAAGCTGACGAATACGCTCGGCCGACACGTTGTACTTCTGCGCAAGGTCGTGCAGCGTGGCTTTTTCTTCCGCCAGCCAGCGCTGGTAGAGGATGTCACGGCTGCGGTCGTCCAGCACTTCCAGCGCTTCGTGCAGGTTGTGGTTGGAGTTGTCGCTCCAGTCGGCATCTTCCAGTTGACGGGCCGGATCGTACCGGTGGTCTTCCAGATAGTTGGCCGGCGACTGGAATGCACTGTCGTCGTCCGCTTCGGCAGCCGGGTCGAAGGCCATGTCATGGCCGGTCAGGCGGCTTTCCATCTCGCGTACTTCCCGAGGCTCTACACCCAGGCTTTCCGCTACGCGATGGACTTCTTCGTTGTTCAGCCAGGCCAGACGTTTCTTCTGGCTGCGCAGGTTGAAGAACAACTTGCGCTGGGCCTTGGTGGTCGCGACTTTCACGATGCGCCAGTTGCGCAGGATGAACTCGTGGATTTCCGCCTTGATCCAGTGCACGGCAAAGGACACCAGGCGCACGCCCATTTCCGGGTTGAAGCGCTTCACGGCCTTCATCAGGCCGACGTTGCCTTCCTGGATCAGGTCAGCCTGAGCCAGGCCGTAGCCGGAATAGCTACGGGCGATATGTACGACAAAACGCAGGTGGGCGAGCACCATCTGCCGAGCCGCCCCCAAATCCTGCTCATAATAGAGACTCTCGGCCAGTTCACGCTCCTGCTCCGGCGACAGCAGTGGAATGCTGTTGACGGTGTGCACATAGGCCTCCAGGTTCGCACCCGGGACCAGAGCATATGCAGGTTGCAAAGAATTGGTCATACGAAAAAACCTCCGACTTACAAACTCGTGCAGTTCAGCACTGCGAAAATTGACCGGAAACCGAAAGACAAGTTCCCAAAAACCCAAAAACGCTGAAAGGTCAATACGAGCAAAATGATACTACTTAGGCGCAAGCTCCCTCAGGTGGCGTGCGACTGCAATCCATGCACCGATATACCCCAACAGCACCGCGCCAAGCAAGAGAGACAGACCGTCGGCAACTGGCACTCCAGCCAGCGCAAAATCACTGCCGTACAAACCGGCCAACCCCACCACCGCGTCGTTCAGCCAATCAAGGCCGAACGCCAGAACGCCCCAGGACAGAATCCCCGCACCGAAGCCATACAGCGCGCCCATATACAGAAAGGGCCTGCGCACATAGCTGTCAGTGCCGCCGACCAGTTTAATCACTTCTATCTCTGTGCGGCGGTTTTCAATATGAAGACGAATGGTATTGCCTATCACCAAAAGTAATGCAGAAACCAGAAGCACGGTCAGACCGAAGACAAAACGGTCACCCAGCTTGAGGATGGCTGCCAGACGCTCGACCCAGACTAAATCAAGTTGCGCCTGTTGTACCTTCGGCAGCTCGGATAGTTTTTGTCTTAATGCTTCAAGGGCCGGCTTGTCGACTTCAGTCGGCGTCACCAGGACCACGCCCGGCAGCGGGTTCTCCGGCAACTCCTTGAGCGCCTCGCCCAGCCCGGACTGTTGCTGGAACTCTTCCAGCGCCTGATCCCGGCCAACGTATTCGGCCTCGGCGACGCCAGGCATGCCCTTGATCTGATCGCGCAGCGCTTCGCCTTCGGCCGGCTTGGCCTCAAGGTCCAGATACAGGGAAATCTGCGCCGCACGCTGCCAGGAACCACCCAGACGCTCGACGTTACTTAGCAAAAGTGACAGCCCCATGGGCAAACTCAGTGCTACCGCCATCACCATGCAGGTGAAGAAACTGCCGATAGGCTGCTTGCCCAGGCGGCGCAGGCTGTCCACCAGACTGGCGCGATGACTTTCGATCCAGGCGCGGAACAACGTGGCAAAGTCCGGCCCGTCGTCATCGTCGTGTTTTTTCTTTTGCGGCTGCGGATCGGCGGCCTTCGGGGCCACACGCTCGGAAACCTTGGGGCTACGTGTTGCACTCATACCGCGGCCTCCCCGTCACCGATCAATCGACCGCGTTGCAAGGTCAGCATGCGATGGCGCATGCGGGCGATCAGGGCCAGGTCGTGACTGGCGATCAGCACGCTGGTACCCAGGCGATTGATGTCTTCGAACACACCCATGATCTCGGCGGCCAGGCGCGGGTCGAGGTTACCGGTCGGCTCATCCGCCAGCAGCAAGGCCGGACGGTGAACGATGGCGCGGGCGATGCCGACGCGCTGCTGCTGACCGGTGGACAGGTCACCCGGGTACAGATCGGTTTTATCCGACAGCGCCACGCGCTCCAGTGCCGAGTCCACGCGCTTGGCGATCTCGGCCTTGGACAGCCCCAGGATCTGCAAAGGCAACGCGACGTTATTGAACACCGTGCGATCGAACAGCAACTGGTGATTCTGAAACACCACGCCGATCTGCCGACGCAAGAAAGGAATCTGCGCGTTGCTGATGGTGCTCAGGTCTTGCCCGGCGAGCAGCAACTTGCCGCTGGTCGGGCGTTCCATCGCCAGCAACAGGCGCAACAGCGTGGATTTACCGGCGCCGGAATGGCCGGTGACAAACAAAAACTCGCCACGACGGACTCGAAAGCTCAGCTCATGCAAGCCGACGTGACCGTTCGGGTAGCGCTTACCGACCTGTTCGAAACGAATCATGAACGCTCCCGCTCGGCAAACAATGCCTGGACAAAGGGTTCTGCTTCAAAGGTACGCAAATCGTCGATGCCTTCGCCGACGCCAATGTAGCGGATCGGCAGGCCGAATTGCTTGGCCAGGGCGAAAATCACCCCGCCTTTGGCGGTACCGTCGAGCTTGGTCAGCGCCAGGCCGGTCAGTTCGACGGTCTGGTTGAATTGCTTGGCCTGGTTGATGGCGTTCTGGCCGGTGCCGGCGTCAAGCACCAACAGCACTTCGTGAGGTGCGTCAGCGTCGAGCTTGCCAATCACTCGGCGAACCTTTTTCAGCTCTTCCATCAGGTTGTCTTTGGTGTGCAGGCGGCCGGCGGTGTCGGCGATCAGCACATCGATGCCACGGGCCTTGGCGGCCTGCACGGCGTCGAAGATCACCGAGGCCGAGTCGGCACCAGTGTGCTGCGCGATCACCGGGATCTTGTTGCGCTCACCCCATACCTGCAATTGCTCCACCGCCGCGGCACGGAAGGTGTCGCCAGCGGCGAGCATGACTTTCTTGCCCTCCAGCTGCAGTTTCTTCGCCAGTTTGCCGATGGTGGTGGTCTTGCCGGCACCGTTGACGCCGACGACCAGAATCACGAACGGCTTGTTTTGCGAGGCGATTTTCAGCGGCTGCTCGACAGGCTTGAGCATCGCTGCCAGCTCGGCTTGCAGGGATTTGTACAGGGCATCGGCATCGGCTAGCTCCTTGCGCGCAACCTTCTGCGTCAGGCGCTGAATGATCACCGAGGTGGCTTCGACACCCACGTCGGCGGTCAGCAAACGGGTTTCGAGGTCTTCGAGCAACTCGTCATCAATGACCTTTTTGCCCAGGAACAGGCTGGCCATGCCTTCGCCGATACTGGCGCTGGTCTTGGACAGGCCCTGCTTGAGGCGGGCGAAGAAACCGGCTTTGGTTTCTTCGGTGCGTACCGGCTCGACCGGGGCTTCGACGGGCGCCGCGATCGGCTCAGGAATCGGAGCGGGTGCCGGTGCTTGAGCAACCGGAGCAACCGGAGCAACCGGAGCAACCGGAGCAACGAATACCGGAACCTCTGGCTGACTGACAACGGGCACAGGCTCGGCCACGACGACTGGCTGAACAATCGGTTCGACCACAGGCGCGTGAACCGGTGCAGGCGTAAACGCTGCCGGAGCCGGAATCGGTGGTGTCACGTGAGGAGCCAGGTCATTTTCGACCAATGCCACGGGTTCTTCGGCCACTGGCAGGGTCAACCACGGTTCGGCCGTCGGGACCGGAGGCTGTTCGGTGACGATTTCGCTGACTGGCTGGGGAACGGCGTCAACCTTGGGTTGCAGCGACGGCTCGGCAATCGGCAGAACAACCGGCGCGGGCGTTTCTTCTATTACCGGGACCGGCGTCGGCGCAGGTTCAGGAATGGCTTGTGGCTGTTCGACGACGGGTTCCTGCGGCTTTTTGCGCAGCCATCCGAACAGGCTTTTCTTCTCGCCAGCCGCAGCTGGGGTCTTCTTGTCGTCGTTGGAACCAAACATGGAGGACGGCTATCTCACGGTAGCGACGCGCCAATGGCGCCCCGGCAATTAAATATTCGATGCAGAACAGACTGCGATTGACCCAGCTTGTTCACGCGCAACATTTTGTCGAGGTGCGAACGGCACCTCACGGAAACGTTTTTACGAAGGACTAAAGCAGCAAAATCGGCGAAAAAGCAGAGTTTAGTTGATAAATTCCAACCTTCTGCTGCAAACCCATACAACCTGATCAAACGCAAAGGCCTGATAGGCGTGGCCGCCAGTAAAACGGATCAGTATCCTAGCACCCTCTCGCCCGCTGACGCTAAGAACAAGCGGGCAGCCCCAAAGGTTTGAAAACGAATGAATGCTCTTGCCCGCCGCGCCGCAGGCCTGCTGCTCAGCACAGTTTGCCTGCCCCTTTCGGCCCTGGCTGCCGACCCGCAACCCACCCACGAATTCACTCTCGACAATGGCTTGAAGGTGGTCGTGCGCGAAGACCACCGTGCGCCCGTGGTAGTTTCCCAGGTCTGGTACAAGGTCGGCTCCAGCTACGAGACACCGGGTAATACTGGCCTGTCCCACGCCCTGGAACACATGATGTTCAAGGGCAGCGAGAAAGTCGGCCCCGGCGAAGCCTCGCTGATCCTGCGCGACCTCGGCGCCGAAGAGAACGCATTCACCAGCGATGATTTCACCGCCTATTACCAGGTGCTGGCCCGGGATCGCCTGGGCGTGGCCTTCGAACTGGAAGCCGACCGCATGGCCAGCCTGCGCCTGCCGCCCGACGAGTTCGCCAAGGAAATCGAGGTCATCAAGGAAGAGCGTCGCCTGCGTACCGACGACAAGCCGATGGCCAAGGCCTACGAGCGTTTCAAGGCCATGGCTTACCCGGCAAGCGGCTATCACACGCCGACCATCGGCTGGATGGCCGACCTTGAGCGAATGAAAGTCGAAGAGCTGCGCCACTGGTACGAAACCTGGTACGTGCCCAACAACGCCACGCTGGTGGTGGTTGGCGATGTCACCCCGGACGAAGTCAAAACCCTGGCCCAACGCTATTTCGGCCCGATCGCCAAGCGTGAAGTGCCCGCCGCGAAAAAACCGCTGGAACTGGCCGAACCGGGCGAGCGCCAGATCACCCTGCACGTGCAGACCCAACTGCCTAGCCTGATGCTGGCCTTCAACGTGCCGAGCATCGCCACAGCCGAAGACAAGCGCCTGGTCAATGCCCTGCGCCTGATCTCGGCACTGCTCGACGGCGGCTACAGCGGACGTATCCCGACGCAACTGGAGCGCGGAGAAGAACTGGTGTCCGGCGGCTCGTCGAGTTACGACGCCTATACCCGTGGCGACAGTCTCTTCACCCTGTCGGCATCGCCAAACTCGCAGAAACACAAGACCATCGCCCAGGCGCAAGCCGGTTTGTGGAAGCTGCTCGACCAGCTGAAAACCACGGCGCCAACCGCTGAAGAGCTGGAGCGCGTACGCGCACAAGTCATCGCCGGCCTGGTCTTCGAGCGCGACTCGATCACCAGTCAGGCCACCGCCATCGGCCAACTGGAAACAGTCGGCCTGTCATGGAAACTGATGGACACCGAACTGGCCGATCTGGAAAGCGTCACGCCGGAAGATATCCAGAAAGCCGCCAAGCTGTATTTCACTCGCGAACGTCTCAGCGTCGCCCATGTACTGCCTCTGGAGACGACTCATGAGTGAGCGTAAACCCTCCCGCCTGGCCCTGATCGGCCTGATCGCCGTCACCGTTATCGGTTCCGCAGCGTTCTATTTGTCGCGCTCTGTCGAAACCAATGCCAGCGAAGCCCTCGACAAGGCCAAGGCCAGTCAGAAACTGCAGTCGCTGACCGAACTCAACGGCAAGGCACCGAACCACCGCAAGCTGGACGTGCAGACCTGGAACACCGCCGAAGGCACCAAGGTGCTGTTTGTCGAAGCCCATGAGCTGCCGATGTTCGACATGCGCCTGATCTTCGCTGCCGGTAGCAGCCAGGACGGCAATGCACCGGGCGTGGCGGTGTTGACCAACGCCATGCTCAACGAAGGCGTGGCCGGCAAAGACGTCGGTGCCATAGCCCAGGGCTTCGAAGGCCTGGGCGCCGATTTCGGCAACGGCGCGTTCAAGGACATGGCAATCGCTTCGCTGCGTAGCCTGAGTGCCAAGGACAAGCGCGAGCCGGCCCTGAAGCTGTTCGCCGAAGTCATCGGCAAGCCGACTTTCCCTGCCGATTCGCTGGCCCGCATCAAGAACCAGATGCTTGCCGGTTTCGAATACCAGAAACAGAACCCCGGCAAACTGGCGAGCCTGGAGCTGATGAACCGCTTGTACGGTGATCACCCGTATGCACACGCCAGCGACGGCACGGCGAAAACCGTACCGGCGATTACCCAGGCCCAGCTGCGTGCTTTCCACGAGAAAGCCTACGCAGCCGGTAACGTGGTGATCGCACTGGTCGGCGACCTGTCCCGCACGGAGGCCGAAGCGATTGCCGCCCAGGTTTCCGGCGCCCTGCCCAAAGGCCCGGCCTTGCCGAAAATTGCGCAACCCGCTGAGCCCAAGGCCAGCGTCGGCCATATCGAGTTCCCGTCCAAGCAGACCAACCTGATGCTCGCGCAGCTGGGCATCGATCGCGATGACCCGGACTACGCGGCATTGTCCATGGGTAACCAGATTCTCGGTGGCGGCGGCTTCGGCACCCGCTTGATGAGCGAAGTGCGCGAGAAGCGTGGCCTGACTTACGGCGTGTATTCGGGCTTTACGCCGATGCAGGCGCGCGGCCCGTTCATGATCAACCTGCAAACCCGCGCCGAGATGAGCGAGGGCACCCTGAAACTGGTGCAGGATGTGCTGGCCGACTACCTTAAAACCGGCCCGACCGAAAAAGAGCTCGACGACGCCAAGCGCGAACTGGCCGGCAGCTTCCCGCTGTCCACCGCCAGCAACGCCGATATCGTCGGCCAACTGGGCGCCATCGGTTTTTACAACTTGCCGTTGAGTCACCTGGAGGACTTCATGCAACAGTCCCAGTCCCTGACCGTCGAGCAGGTCAAAGCCGCCATGAACAAACACCTGAGCACGAACAAGATGGTCATCGTCAGCGCTGGCCCGACCGTGCCGCAAAAGCCGTTACCGGCCCCTACTGATAAACCTTCCG
This sequence comes from Pseudomonas sp. BF-R-30, assembly GCF_019956175.1. NCBI lineage: Bacteria > Pseudomonadati > Pseudomonadota > Gammaproteobacteria > Pseudomonadales > Pseudomonadaceae > Pseudomonas > Pseudomonas sp. BF-R-30. The sequence goes on from NZ_JAHBDE010000011.1 coordinate 269,123, forward strand.
AGCAGCCGCTCGGGGTTCCGGAGCATTAATGGCTACTCATTCGAAAAAACCTGCCCGCAACGTCCACAACGGCGTGAACCAGCTGCGCATCATCGGCGGCGAATGGCGCAGCCGGAAGCTGAGCTTCCCCGACGCCCCGGGCCTGCGCCCGACGCCGGACCGCGTGCGTGAAACCCTGTTCAACTGGCTCGCGCCTTACGTGCCGGGCGCCAAGGTGCTCGACCCGTTCACCGGCAGCGGCGCGCTGTTCCTCGAAGCCCTGTCCCGTGGCGCGGCCATGGGCCAGGCGCTGGACGCCAGCAGCATCGCGGTGTCCAGCCTGAAGGAACACCTGGGCACATTGCGCTGCACCAACGGCCAGGTCCAGACCGCCGACGCCCTGCGCTACCTGGAAACCCAGACCGCAACGGCCTACGACCTGGTGTTCCTCGATCCACCGTTCAACCAGAACCTGCTGCCCGCCGTTTGCAAGTTGCTCGAAGAGCGCCAATGGCTGGCCGAAGACGCCTGGGTGTACACCGAAAGCGAGTCGGCGCCGTCGACCCTGGGCCTGCCGCAGAACTGGCGCCTGCACCGGGAGCAGAAATCCGGGCGCGTGTATTACTCGTTGTGGCAGCGCCTCGCTGAAAAACCCGCTGAATAAAGCGCACGGGCAGGCCGCTGGCCTGCCCGGCACAACGGCTGCTTCTTAAAACGCAACACATCTAAAGTGGTTTGTTTCTCTGTTTCTGGCTCATCGTAAACGTGCGAAATGTCTCGCATGGATGCAATGGATGATTAACGGATGAACAAGCTAATGACTGAACGAACGCCCAACCCCACCCATGAGTTCACCCTCGACAATGGCCTTAGGGTCATTGTCCGCGAGGATCACAGAACCCCTCAGGTCGGAATCACACTGGTTTTTGCCGTAGGAACTGATGACGAGCGCCCCGAAGACTTCGGGGTCACAGCTGTATTACAAGATGCACTGATGCGTGACTATGACGACTTCATCAAAGAGACCGGAGCCATTCATCAAAGCTTCGGAGGCTCTGTAAAGTTGAGCGACAGCCTACTGATCGCCCCCGAACACCTGGAAAGCGCTCTCAAAATCCAGTCGACCATCATGACGGACGAACTATCGGATGAATTGCTGCGCACCTGTCTGGACGAGGAACTTCTGCGCAACAAGGAAAAGTCCTTGTTCATATCTCCAGTCAGTTTCAGTCCGGAAATCGACGCACTGGTAACCACCGGGCATAGTTACTACAGGCCCCGGGAAACGATTGCCGACAATCTTGAACGACTGACCTTCGAACACCTCAGAAACTGGCGCCAGAACCGGTATTGCCCCAGTAATGCCTGCCTGGTGATTGTCGGCGATGTCGAGGCTGAAGAGGCAAAACGACTGGTCGAGCGACACTTTGGATCGGAGGACCAGCGTATCGCTCCCTTCAGGCCCTTGATAAAAGGACCGTCAGAACCCGGCTACCGCCAGATAACGCAATTTCTGGAAACCGAATACCCGCTGATGCTCGTCATATTCAACACACCTGGGATGGAGAACGCACCCGACCCGCAATCCGTCAGGGCACTGGAAGTATTGTCCTCCCTGCTTGAGTCCTCTGCACGCCTGAAGTCATTCGAGAATGACGACCGCTCTACAATCTTTGCGAATGTCTTTCGACTCTGTCGAGCCAATAATCAATTCACCCTCGCTTTCTACTTCAAGGGTGATCCGCAGCAAGCCGAAGCTGATCTGTGGGCATTACTGGATGACATCAAGCGCGTGCCGTTCACAGCCGAGGACATCGAACCCGCCATCGTTCAAGAAAGTACTACCCGACTGGCGCTCTACGACACCCCTCAAGGACACTCGAGTAGTATCGGCTATCTTTTTGGATCGGCTCAGCCATGGCAGTTGATCGATCTTGAGGTCGCGCAATTACGCAGCGTCACGGCGCAGGATATTCAGCACGCCGCCAACGCCTACTTCACTCGCGAACGCGCAACCGTGGCACATGTGTTTCCCATCGAGAAAAAGACCTCGGCGTAACGAAACCCCGGTGTAATCATCAGCCCCTGAAAACCAGCCCCTGTGCGACCATTGCGCAGGGGCTTCTCTTGCCGGTCGCGAACCCTCGTGGTTTATGGCAAGTTAGCAACTTGCGGCGAGCACCACACGCCCCATGAGTTCCTCTGCATTTCGCAAGCAGCGGTCTGCAATTGAACAGAATGTCTCACTACAAGCCCCCCCCATTCCCCATGAAAACCTTCACCCCCGCCTTCGGCCTCGGCAATCCGCACTTGCAAACCTTGTGGGGGCCGCTGTGGCGTAAAACCGTGCACATCGGTCGCGAACGCGAGCGTCTTTGGCTTGAAGACGGCGATTTTCTCGATCTCGACTGGCACGGCCCGCACAGCGCCGACGCACCGTTGGTGCTGGTATTGCACGGGCTCACCGGGTCCTCGAATTCGCCTTATGTCGCCGGCATGCAAAAAGCCCTGGGTGACCTAGGCTGGGCGAGCGTCGCACTGAACTGGCGCGGCTGTTCGGGCGAACCCAACCTGTTGCCGCGCAGCTACCATTCCGGCGCCAGCGAAGACCTGGCCGAAACCATCAGGCACTTGCGGGCCAAACGGCCTCTCGCGCCACTGTATGCGGTGGGTTACTCCCTGGGCGGTAATGTCCTGCTCAAGCATTTGGGCGAAACCGGCAGCGACAGCGGCGTGACGGGCGCCGTGGCGGTGTCGGTGCCGTTCCGCCTGGACCAGTGCGCCGACCGTATCGGGCAAGGCTTCTCCAAGGTTTACCAGGCGCATTTCATGCGCGAGATGGTCGCCTACATCAAGAACAAGCAGCGGCAATTCCAGCATGACGGACGCGAGGAGGGCCTGGCAGCCCTGGCGGCCCTCGGATCCCTGGAAAATATGCGCACGTTCTGGGATTTCGACGGACGCGTCACTGCACCCCTGCACGGTTTCGCCGATGCCGAGGATTACTATCGCCGTGCCTCCAGCCGCTATTTCCTTGGCGAAATTCGTACGCCGACCTTGATGATTCAGGCCGCCGACGACCCCTTCGTGTTTCCCCACAGCCTGCCGCAGGTCGATGAGTTGTCCGCTTGCACGCAATTCGAACTGCAAACCAATGGCGGGCATGTCGGCTTCGTCGACGGTACGCTCAGGCAACCGGGTTACTACCTGGAACGACGTATCCCCGAGTGGCTGGCCGCCATAGGGCGCTCTTGAATCATGGACGCTGACCAAGGCGAATCAATCCACTTCTGGCAAACCCCGCCACTGGCCGGGGTCGAGTTATTGTCCGCCCGCTACATCGACCATCGTTTCGCCCCACATGTGCATGACGGCTATGTGATCGGCATGATCATGGCCGGCGCCCAGCGTTATCGCTATCGCGGCGCCGAACACCTGGCGGGCAGCGGCACGCTGGTGCTGATCAACCCTGATGAACTGCACACCGGTCACAAAGGCACCGAGGATGGCTGGCTGTACCGGGCGTTCTATCCGGACAGCGGGCAGATGACCTCGCTGCTGGCCGAACTCGAACTGCCAACCCACCACTTGCCGGCCTTCGGTGCCACGCTGTATCGCGACCAGGATCTGGTGAACGGGTTCTGCCAACTTCACCGCTTGCTGGAAAGCCCCGCCACCGCATTGCAGCAACAAACGGTCTGGCGTGAACTGGTGCTGTCGCTGTTGCAGCGTCATGCGGCGGTGCCTGATGCCGGAAAACCCGGCAAGGAACACCGGGCCGTGAGCCTGGCCAAGGAATTGCTGCACTCGCAATTGGCAGCACCGCCCTCACTGGAAGCGCTGGCGACGGCGGTCAATCTCTCGCCATTCCATTTTGCCCGGGTGTTCCGCCGGGCCACCGGTATGCCGCCGCACACCTGGCTGATGCAACAGCGCATCGCCCGGGCGCGGGCGTTGCTGCAAAGTGGTTGTCTGCCGCTGGAAGTCGCGATGCAACTGGGGTTTGCCGACCAGAGCCATCTGAGCCGGCAGTTCAAGCAGGTGTATGGGGTTGGACCGGGGGCGTATCGCACAGCCCGGCAGTTACCCGGATCCTGATAGCGACGAAACACCAATGTGGGAGCGGGCTTGCTCGCGAAAGCGCTGGTTCAGTCAACATCTTCTTTGACTGTCACACCGCTTTCGCGAGCAAGCCCACTCCCACAGGGTTGTGTGGTGTTTATTCGCCGGTGGCAATGCCCCGCGCAGGCTCGTTGATCCACTCGCTCCACGACCCGGCATACAACGAACCCAACGGATAACCGGCCAGACACAACGCAAACAGGTTGTGGCACGCCGTCACGCCGGAACCGCAGTACGCCACCAGATCATTTGGCGAACGATCGCCCAGTTTCGCGGCGAAACGCTGCTTGAGCTGATCGGCCGGCAGGAAGCGCCCGTCACTGCCCAGGTTCTCGGTAAACGCAGCACACTGGGCACCTGGGATGTGCCCGGCAATCGGATCGATCGGTTCCACCTCACCCTTGAAGCGCGGCAGTGCGCGGGCATCGAGCAGGGTCAGTTCCGGCCGTGCAAGGCGCTTTTGCAGCTGCTCGGCACTGATCAGCAACGCCGTATCAGGACTGCCGGTGAAGGAACCACAGGGAATCGCCGGCGCATCCAGGCTCAGCGGCAAACCGGCCGCGTGCCAGGCCTTCAGACCGCCATCAAGGATGAACACACCGTCGCGCTTGCCCAACCATGCCAGCAACCACCAGACCCGCGCCGCATAGGCCCCCGGACCGTCGTCATACAGAACCACTTCGCTATCGGCATTGATGCCAAAGGCTTGCAGGCGCTCGATCAGTTGCGCCGGCTCGGGTAACGGATGACGCCCGGTCACTCCCTTGACCACGGCGCCACTCAGGTCACGCTCGAGGTCGGCATAGCTCGAACCGGCAATGTGCCCTTCGGCATAGCTGCGCTGACCGTAATCCGGGTCTTCGAGGGCAAAACGACAATCCAGAATCACCAGCCCCGGCTGGTCCTTTTTCAGGTCCAGTGCTTGCGGGCTGATCAGTTGCGCAATGGGCATAGCGGGCTCCTGTGATTAACTCGGCCTTGATCCTACTGTACTTCTTCCAGTGCCTGGGCCAGGGGCACGTAAAACTCTTCGAACAAGGCGCTGACCGCATCGCGGGCCTGGTCCGTAACGAACCCGGCCTCCAGCACCAGCACCTGGTACACCCCGCGTTTAATGGCCTGCTCGCTCAAGTGGCTGGAGTTCTCCCGCGTGGTGCACAGGAAGCGCACCCAGGACGTGAGGATGATCCAGGCATTGAGCGTCAGGGACTCGATCTGCACCTTGTCCATCTTCAGGATGCCGGCGGCGACGAAACCTTCGTAGATCGCCGCCCCCTGTATCAGGCAGCGCTGGGAGAAACGTCGATAGCGGTCGGCCAGGTCCGGATCGCTGTCGAGCAAATGTTCGAGATCGCGATGCAGAAACCGGTAGCGCCACATCGCCGACAGCAGCTCCTTGAGGTAGAAGCGCTTGTCTTCCACCGTGGCGGCACGACCCTGGGGCGGGCGCAGGAAGCTGTCCACCAGGCTTTCGTACTCGCTGAACAGCACGGCGATGATCGCCTGCTTGTTCGGGAAGTGGTAGTACAGGTTGCCCGGGGAAATTTCCATATGGGCAGCGATGTGGTTGGTGCTGATGCTGCGCTCGCCCTGCTGGTTGAACAGCTCCAGGCTGTTCTGCACGATGCGCTCGCTGGTTTTGATCCGTGGGGCCATGGCTTGAGCTTTAATTCAGAGTGCGTTGACGGGCATCTTAGATCTATCCGCGAGCGGATAAAACAAAGCTGTTCCAGGATGTCATTTGACTTTTTAGAGCATAGACTCTAGAAAGTGCTTCATTACAATAAATCCGGAGCCGACCATGACTGCTGAAATTTCCTACCTGCAGAACCTACAGCAGCCGCTGGAAGAGCTTCAGGCCCTGTTCGACGCCCAGCGTGCCGCGTACGCCGCCAACCCGATGCCACCGGCCGCGCAGCGCCAGCAATGGCTCAAGGCGCTAAAGGATTTGTTGAACAATGAACGCCAGGCCCTGATCGATGCGATCAGCCAGGACTTCAGCCATCGCAGCGCCGATGAAACCCTGCTCGCGGAACTGATGCCCAGCCTGCACGGCATCCATTACGCCAGCAAACACCTCAAGGGCTGGATGCGAGCCTCGCGACGCAAGGTGGGCGCCGCTTTCCAGCCGGCTTCGGCCAAAGTGGTTTACCAACCGCTGGGCGTGGTCGGGGTCATCGTGCCGTGGAACTACCCGCTGTATCTGGCCATCGGTCCGTTGGTCGGCGCGCTGTCGGCGGGCAATCGGGTGATGCTCAAGCTCAGTGAGTCGACCCCCGCGACCGGCCTGCTGATGAAGCAACTGCTGGCGCGAATCTTCCCCGAAGACCTGGTTTGCGTGGTCCTGGGCGAGGCTGATATGGGCGTGGCGTTTTCACGCCTGCCGTTCGATCACCTGCTGTTCACTGGCGCCACCAGCATCGGCAAACACGTCATGCGCGCCGCCGCGGAAAACCTGACCCCGGTGACCCTGGAACTGGGCGGCAAATCCCCGGCCATCGTTTCCCGGGATGTGCCGCTCAAGGACGCCGCCGAGCGCATCGCCTTCGGCAAGACCCTGAATGCCGGCCAGACCTGCGTGGCCCCGGACTACGTGCTGGTGCCGGAGAATCGCGTCGGAGGTTTCGTCGAGGCCTATCGCACAGCCGTCCGTGGGTTTTATCCGACGCTGGCCGACAACCCGGACTACACCGCGATCATCAATGAGCGACAACTGGCGCGTCTCAACGGTTACGTCAGTGACGCCACCAGCAAGGGTGCGCTGCTGATGCCGCTGTTCGACCAGGGCCAGGGCCGCCGCATGAGCCATAGCCTGCTGCTCAATGTCACGGACGAGATGACGGTGATGCAGGACGAAATCTTCGGGCCGCTGCTGCCGATCGTGCCGTACAAGGATCTGGAGCAGGCATTTGCCTACATCAACCAGCGCCCTCGCCCACTGGCGCTGTATTACTTCGGCTATGACAAGCGCGAACAACAGCGCGTGCTGCACGAAACCCATTCCGGCGGCGTGTGCCTGAACGACACCCTGCTGCACGTCGCCCAGGACGACATGCCGTTTGGCGGCATTGGTGCCTCGGGCATGGGCCACTATCACGGACATGAAGGGTTCCTGACCTTCAGCAAAGCCAAGGGCGTGTTGATCAAACAACGGTTCAACGCCGCGAAGTTGATCTATCCGCCGTACGGCAAGTCGATTCAGAAGCTGATCCAGAAGCTGTTCATCCGCTAACGATAATCACCGTCGGGTAATAACAATAATGACCCCCAGCCTGTCCGATACACCCGCGCTGTCACGGCGCGGGTTGCTTAAATTCAGCCTCGGCGCCACAGCTTTCCTCGCCACCGCCGGACTCGGAGCCAGCCTCAGCGGCTGTTCGTCGAGCGTCCCGGCCAATGGCTTCGTCACGTTACGCAGCGGCGACCTGCTGTTTTTGCGGGCGTTGATCCCGGTCATGCTCGAGGGTGCCGTGACCGCCGAACGGATGCCCGAGGCTGTCGATGGCACGCTGAAAAGCCTGGATTACAGCCTGGCCCACCTGTCGCCGGAAATGCTCAAGCTGACTCAACAACTGTTCGATGTGCTGGGAATGGCCGTGACCCGCGGACCGCTGACCGGGATCTGGGGCAGCTGGGAAAACGCCAGTGCCAACGACATCCGAGCTTTTCTCGATCGCTGGGAAAACAGCTCGTTGAGCCTGTTACGCATGGGCCACAGCTCCTTGCTGCAACTGGTGATGATGGCCTGGTACGGCCGCAAGGAATCGTGGGCGCATTGCGGGTATCCCGGGCCGCCAACCGTCTGATACCGAGTCGCCTCCATCGCGAGCAAGCTCGCTCCCACACTGACCGTGTGAACACTGGAGGTCCCCTGTGGGAGCGAGCTTGCCCGCGATAGCGTCAGCCGCTTCACCGCCTACTCCAACAATAAAAAGAGAATCCGAAAATGCCCGTACCCGATCCGTTCCGCGAAGGCATGGCCCGAGGCTGGAAAACCTACAACGGCTCGCAACTGACCCAGGACCTTACACTCGAAACGGATGTGGCGATCATCGGCAGCGGTGCCGGCGGCGGCACCACCGCCGAAATCCTCAGCGCAGCCGGCTACAAGGTGCTGCTGATCGAGGAAGGCCCTCTCAAGACCAGCAGCGACTTCAAGCTGCTCGAAGACGAGGCCTACGCCAACCTTTATCAGGAAGGCATTGGCCGCATGAGCAAGGACGGCGCGATCACCATCCTCCAGGGCCGGGCGGTGGGCGGTACCACGCTGATCAACTGGACCTCAAGTTTCCGCACCCCGGAGCCGACCCTGGAACACTGGGCCAAAGAGCACAACGTCAAGGGCCACAGCCCGGCGGAAATGGCGCCGTGGTTCGAGAAAATGGAGCAACGCCTGGGCGTCGCGCCGTGGATGGTGCCGCCCAACGCCAACAACGATGTGATCCGCAAGGGCTGCGAAGCACTGAATTACTCATGGCACGTCATCCCGCGCAACGTTCGCGGCTGCTGGAACCTCGGATACTGCGGCATGGGCTGCCCGACCAACGCCAAGCAATCGATGATGGTCACCACCATTCCGGCGACCCTGGAAAAAGGCGGTGAGCTGCTTTACCTGGCCCGCGCCGAAAAACTCACGATCAGCGGCGACAAGGTCACCGGCCTGCAATGTTCGGCGATGGATGAACGCTGCGTCGCACCGACCGGACGCACCATCACGGTCAAGGCGCGGCATTTCGTGCTGGCCGGTGGCGGCATCAACAGCCCGGCCTTGCTGATGCGTTCCGGGGCACCCGACCCGCACAAGCGCCTGGGCAGACGCACATTCCTGCACCCGGTAAACATGTCCGCCGCGTTGTTCGACGAAGTGGTCAACCCCTTCTACGGCGCGCCGCAGTCGATCTATTCCGACCATTTCCAATGGCAGGACGGCACCACGGGCAAAATGTCCTACAAACTGGAAGTTCCGCCTCTGCACCCGGCGCTGGCAACGACATTGCTCGGTGGTTTCGGCCAGGAAAACTCGCAACACATGGCCAATCTGGCCCATACCCACGCCATGCTGGCGTTGCTGCGGGACGGTTTTCACCCGGACAGCCCCGGTGGCAGCGTCGAATTGCGCAGCGATGACACGCCGGTGCTGGACTATCAGCTATCACCCTACGCCTGGGATGGATTGCGCCGGGCGTTCCATACCATGGCCGAGATACAGTTTGCCGGTGGCGCCAAGGCCGTGATGCCGATGCACGCCGACGCCCGCTACGTGAAGACCCTCGCCGAAGCGCGCACGCTGATCGACGGCCTGAGCCTGGAGTTGTATCGCACACGCCTGGGCAGCGCCCACGTGATGGGCGGTTGCGCCATGGGTGAAGACCCGACAATCGCAGTGACCGACAGCCTCGGCCGGCATCATCAACTGGGCAATCTGTCGATCCACGACGGCTCGCTGTTCCCCACCAGCATTGGCGCCAATCCGCAGCTGTCGGTCTACGGACTGACGGCGCAACTGGCGACATCCCTGGCGATGCGTTTAAAAAACCCATGAAAATGACGATAATTCCCATCGTCTATAGTGCTTTCTTACCCAACAGGCGACTTGGCCGACCGGGAAGGCTGCGATACCATCCGACTCCCCAACGGATTCCCGCCAGGACGACGCGATGAACCGAGTGTTGTACCCAGGTACCTTCGACCCTATTACCAAGGGCCATGGCGATCTGGTCGAACGCGCCTCGCGCCTGTTCGATCACGTGATCATCGCCGTCGCCGCGAGCCCGAAGAAAAACCCGTTGTTTCCTCTGGAACAACGGGTAGAACTGGCGCGCGAGGTGACTAAACATCTGCCGAACGTTGAAGTCGTCGGCTTCTCGACGCTGCTGGCGCACTTCGCCAAAGAGAAGAATGCCAACGTGTTCCTGCGTGGTTTGCGCGCGGTGTCGGACTTCGAATACGAATTCCAGCTGGCCAACATGAACCGCCAGCTGGCGCCGGACGTGGAAAGCCTGTTCCTGACCCCGTCCGAGCGTTATTCGTTCATTTCCTCGACGCTGGTCCGTGAAATCGCAGCCCTGGGCGGCGATATCACCAAGTTCGTGCACCCTGTGGTGGCGGACGCACTGACCGAACGCTTCAAGAAGTAATCTGTAGGAGCGAGCCTGCTCGCGATGGACGTCAACGATAACGCGGGAAACCTGACACCCCGCGGCGTTCCCGGCTTCATCGCCAGCAGGCTGGCTCCTACAGTACGTCGCACCTGCGTGCAACGCAGGCGCCAATGCGGCACAATTAGACGCATTGGTTTATTACGCCCGGGCCTGCCGCCCCGGCTGGAGTTAGCATGTCCCTGATCATCACCGACGATTGCATCAACTGCGACGTCTGCGAACCCGAGTGCCCGAACGCCGCCATTTCCCAAGGCGAAGAGATCTACGTGATCGACCCGAACCTGTGCACCCAGTGTGTCGGCCACTACGACGAACCGCAGTGCCAGCAAGTCTGCCCGGTGGATTGCATTCCACTGGACGAAGCTCATCCGGAGACTGAAGAACAGTTGATGGAGAAGTACCGCAAGATTACCGGCAAGGCTTAAGTCATTCGGCGACTTTTAGGCCGCCTTCGCGAGCAAGCCCGCTCCCACATCTGGAATGCGTTCCCCCTGAGGGAGCGGGCTTGCTCGCGAAGGCGTCATCAGCCTCACTGAAGCTGTAACTGACTGTCAGCTCTGGCAGCGCGGGCAAAAAACGCTGGCACGCTGCCCGAGTTTCACTTCCCGCAGGCCCGTGCCACAGACCTTGCAGTGTTCACCACCACGGCCGTACACGAACAGTTCCTGCTGGAAATAACCAGGCTGACCGTCACCACCGATAAAGTCCCGCAGCGTGGTACCACCGCGCTCGATAGCGGCCGCCAGGATGCGCTTGATCTCGATGGCCAGCTTCAAGTAACGCGCACGGGAAATGCTCTTGGCTTCGCGGCGCGGGTCGATCCCGGCAGCGAACAACGCTTCGGTCGCGTAGATATTGCCGACGCCCACCACTACCGCGTTATCCATGATGAACGGCTTGACCGCCATCGAACGTCCACGGGACAGCTGGAACAGGCGCTCGCCGTCGAACAGGTCGGTCAGTGGTTCCGGCCCCAGGCGGATCAGCAATTCGTGATTGAGCGGGTCGAGGCTCCAGAGCATTGCGCCGAAACGCCGTGGGTCGGTGTAACGCAGGGCCAGACCCGACTCCAGTTCGATGTCCACATGCTCATGCTTGGCCGCCGGCAGCCCGGCCTCCACCAGACGCAAATTGCCTGACATGCCCAAATGGCTGATCAAGGTGCCGACTTCGGCATTGATCAACAGGTACTTGGCGCGACGCTCCACCAGTGCGATGCGCTGCCCGGACAACCGCACATCAAGGTCCTCGGGAATTGGCCAGCGCAAGCGGCGTTCACGCACGATCACCCGGCTGACCCGCTGGCCTTCCAGGAACGGCGCGATACCGCGACGGGTGGTTTCGACTTCTGGCAATTCAGGCATGGTGCTCTCGGATCAGGCGCATGGCCTGGAAGGTACCGACACTCAGCGATGAGTGCCGAGGTCGCGGATCGTCTGTTTGAGGGTCTCGAAGTCGTAGTCCGAGAGGCCGACATAATCGAGCACCAGCGGCGCGATGCTGTTCCACTCATGATCTTCGGCCTGATTGCCCAGCACCCGGTACGACGCGCAAATATGCTCGGCCATCTTCAGGATCGCCAGCAGGTTCTTCAACGAACTGTTGCGCGAAGATTCATCGCTGAATATCGCCAGGGCATTGTGGTGATTGGCGATCGCAGCACTCACATGTTCCGGCAGACGCCAGGACTTGGCCGTGTAATACCCGACCACCGAGTGATTGGTATTGAACACCTGATTCTCCGTGTCCACCACCCGGCATTCGGCGCTGGCGTTGGCATAGGCCTGCTCCAGAACGCCCATGTAGTCGGGGAAACGCTGGAGCATCAAGGGCACGCCGCAGTCGTGGAACAGGCCCAGGGCATACGCTTCATCGCCATTTTCAATGCCGATGCGCTTGGCCAGGGTCAGACAGGTCATGGCCACGTCCTGAGCGGTGTCCCAGAAACGGTTCAGGGTGACGATGGTGTCGTCATTCATCTCGCCCTTGATCGACTGCGCATTGATCAGGTTGATGATTGAACGGCTGCCCAGCAGGTTCACCGCGCGCTGGATCGAAGCAATCTTGTTGCTCAGCCCGTAATACGGCGAATTGACGATCTTCAGCAGGGAACCGGAAAGTCCAGGATCCTGGGATATCAGCTTGGCGATGACTTCCAGATCCGGGTCGGGCATGTACTGCTCCATCTGCAAATCCACCATGATTTGCGGCTGGGCCGGTACGCTGATGCCCTGCAGGGCTTGTTGGATCTGTTCGCAAGTCAGCTCTTGGGACATGTGTGCACACTCTGGGTCAGACGGAGATTCTAACCTTTATGAAGTTGGATCCGACATACCAAATCGCAAGACAACCCTCGCCACATGTCCACTTGCAGGCCAATCCGGGGCCTCAACACGCTATACTCCCGCTCTTTTTTCCGGAGCGACGACATGTCCCTGCCTAGCCTGCGCCTCAAAGCCAACGCCGACCGTCGTCTGCGCAACGGTCACTTGTGGGTCTACAGCAACGAAATCGATGTAGCCGCTACGCCTTTGCACGGTTTCAAGGCCGGCGACCAGGCGATCCTCGAAGCCGCCGGCGGCAAGCCGCTGGGCATCGTCGCCATGAGCCCGAACAACCTGATCTGCGCCCGTTTGCTGTCGCGCGACATCAAGCTGCCGCTGGACAAATCGCTGCTGGTGCACCGCCTGAACGTGGCCCTGTCCCTGCGCGAGCGCCTGTTCGACAAGCCGTTCTATCGCCTGGTCTACGGCGATTCCGACCTGCTGCCAGGCCTGGTGGTCGACCGTTTCGGCGACATCCTGGTGGTGCAGATCGCCTCGGCAACCATGGAAGCCCATAAAGACGACGTGATCGCGGCGCTGACCCAAGTGCTCAAGCCAAGCGGCATTCTGTTCAAGAACGACTCCGCTGCCCGTGACGCCGAAGGCCTCAACCGCTACGTCGAAACCGTGTTCGGCCTGGTGCCGGAGTGGGTTGCCCTCGAAGAGAACGGCGTGAAGTTCGAAGCCCCGGTCATCCAGGGTCAGAAAACCGGCTGGTTCTATGACCACCGCATGAACCGCGCACGCCTGGCGCCTTATGCCAAGGGCAAGCGCGTACTGGACCTCTACAGCTACATCGGTGGCTGGGGCGTGCAGGCTGCCGCGTTCGGCGCCAGTGAAGTGTTCTGCGTCGATGCGTCGGCCTTCGCCCTCGACGGCGTCGAGCGCAACGCCGCGCTGAACGGCTTCGCCGAAAAAATGACCTGCATCGAAGGCGACGTGTTCGAAGCCCTCAAAGAGCTGAAAGCCAGCGAAGAACGCTTCGACGTGATCGTGGCCGACCCGCCGGCGTTCATCAAACGCAAGAAAGACATGAAAAACGGCGAAGGCGCCTACCGCCGCCTGAACGAACAAGCCATGCGCCTGCTCACCAAGGACGGCATCCTGGTCAGCGCATCCTGCTCGATGCACCTGCCGGAAGACGACCTGCAGAACATCCTGCTAACCAGCGCCCGCCACCTGGATCGCAATATCCAGATGCTGGAACGCGGCGGCCAGGGCCCGGATCACCCGGTGCATCCGGCCATCCCGGAAACCCGCTACATCAAGAGCATTACCTGCCGGTTGCTGCCAAACAGCTAACAACCCAGACCACTGTAGGAGCGAGCTTGCTCGCGATGGTCGTCAACGATAACGCGGGGAACCTGATGCCCCGCGGCGTTCTCAGGCCCATCGCGAGCAGGCTCGCTCCTACAGGTGCAGGACACATTCTGTTCCACTGTCAAAACGACAACCGCTCGCCCCACGCCTACCGTTTTCTCTTCATATCTTCGAAGAGGACAACGGAATGTCCAACACGCCAAATGCCCATCGATTACGCGCAGGCCGTTTCTCGCAACCCGGTCGGATCTACCACCTGACCGCAGTCACCCATGAACGACAACCGATCTTCCAGGATTGGCGCACTGGCCGCTTTTTGGTGCACGAGTTCAGAAGGGCTCAGGAGGCCGGCTTTGCCACGTCTATAGCTTGGGTGGTCATGCCCGATCACTTTCACTGGCTGGTTGAATTGCACAGCGGTGATTTGCCGAAGCTGGTGCAATCCACCAAATCTCGTTGCACTCGACTCATTAATCAGAAGCGAGGCCATTGTGCCGCTGTATGGCAAAAAGGCTACTTCGACCGGGCCCTGCGCCGCGAGGAAGACCTGAAAGCAGCAGCCCGATACATCATCGCCAACCCTTTGCGTGCCGGGCTTGTGACTCGGGTTGGAGACTACCCACTGTGGGACGCCATCTGGCTCTGATGCACAAACCACTGTAGGAGCGAGCTCGCTCGCGAAGAACGAATCGACACCGCGGATAACCAGGCATACCGCGCTATCGTTGACGTCTTTCGCGAGCAAGCTCTCTCCTACAACAGTTTCAGAAAGGTCCCACGCCCACCGCATTGACTTGCGCCCTCCTCAATTCAATCCTCGTCCCCCCCCCCTCACGGTACGAGAGCGTTGAATGATGCCCCCTGCCACAAACGCCAACGAAAAGTCGCTGATCATCCTGTTACTGATGACCATGACGCTGCTGGGCGTATTCCCATTGGACGTGGTTCTCCCCTCCTTTCCAGACCTGTCAGCCTGCTTCCAGATCTCGCCGCCCGACGTTGCCCTATCTGTCAGCTTGTTCGCCGCCAGCCTGGCGTTATCCATAATGCTGGTGGGGCCGCTGTCAGATATGTGGGGCCGCAAGAAGCTGCTGCTGGGTGGTATTGCAGTCGCGACGATTGGGGCGACTGGCTGCGCGGTTTCCAGTGAATACAACTGGTTCCTGGGTTTTCGTTTGGTCCAGGCGATCGGATGTGGGTCCTTTTCGCTGTCCCAGGCGCTGGTGCAGGACTTGTTCATAGGCCGGGAAAGGCAGCGACTCAGGATCTGGATGGTGACCGCGGGCGGCGTGTTCATTTCAATATCGCCGCTGCTGGGAACCTGGTTGCAATTGCAGTTTGGCTGGCAAGGCAGCTTTTATGTGTTTGCCACATTGGCGGTTCTTGTCTGGCTGAGCGCATGTTGGCTACTCAAGGAAACCCCGTCTGTGCGTCCAGCATCGCGTGGGGGATTTTTCCGTGCTTACCGGCATGTCTGCTCAGATGCACGCTTCATGGGTTACTGGCTGATTTCGGCCCTGGCCTTCGCCTGCCATTTTTCGTTCATCGTCACTTCACCCATTATTTTCATGGATCATCTGGCAATGTCACCGTACGAATTCGCCTGGGCGTTGTTGCTGTATGGCATCGCGTATGTATTCGGCGGAGTGGTCGCCAGCCTCTTGCATCGACAGTTGCAAGCCAACACCCAAATCAATGTTGGCCTGGGGCTGATTGCCGTTTCGGGTCTGCTCATGCTGTGGCTGACTCACCAGTTCGGCCTTTCAGCCGTTACGGTGCTGACTTCCATGCTGGTTTGTACAATCGGAACCACCATCACCAGACCCGTCGTCAACACCAGGGCCATGAGTATCCACCCGGAATATGCCGGAACTTCTACCTCGGTCGGCGGTGTGTTGATGTTCCTCAGCGGCGGCGTGGTCAGCGCGGCAATCAGTGTGGCACCCATGGACTTGATCACCACTCTGGCGTCTTGCTTTCTGACGTTGAGCCTCGCAGGTCTCGGACTGAATGCATTGATCATCCAGAGGTACAAACCCGCGTTCAATATCGGGTGACACCTGCCAGTCGTCATCCCGCATGCTCCGTCAACACCCGATCAACGCTTCCCGGCATTCCCTCCAGCCGCCAGCCGTGTAGAATCGCGAACATTCATCGCCAGTCATCCCCGGCGGGTTTATGAGCTCAAGCTGAAGCGCGCGGCGATCCCGCAAAGTTATCGGCAACTTCCGGACACGCGGCCATTTCTGAGTGTTCCAGACGTCAATAGAAGCTCACTTCCCTTTTGATACCTGATTAGCCGCCCGGAGTGCTTCATGCCTGATTACCGCTCGAAAACATCCACCCACGGCCGCAACATGGCCGGCGCCCGCGCTCTGTGGCGCGCCACGGGGATGAAAGATGACGACTTCAAGAAGCCGATCATCGCCATTGCCAACTCCTTCACCCAGTTCGTACCGGGCCACGTGCACCTGAAAGATCTGGGCCAACTGGTCGCCCGCGAGATCGAACGCGCTGGCGGTGTGGCAAAAGAATTCAACACCATCGCCGTGGACGACGGCATCGCCATGGGCCACGACGGCATGCTGTATTCGCTGCCGAGCCGCGAGATCATCGCCGACTCCGTCGAGTACATGGTCAACGCCCACTGCGCCGACGCCATCGTGTGCATCTCCAACTGCGACAAGATCACCCCTGGCATGCTGATGGCGTCACTGCGCCTGAACATCCCGGTGATCTTCGTCTCCGGCGGCCCGATGGAAGCCGGCAAGACCAAACTCGCTTCCCACGGCCTAGACCTGGTCGACGCCATGGTGATCGCCGCCGACTCCAGCGCTTCTGACGAGAAAGTCGCCGAGTACGAGCGTAGCGCCTGCCCGACCTGCGGTTCGTGCTCCGGCATGTTCACCGCCAACTCGATGAACTGCCTGGTCGAAGCGCTGGGTCTGGCATTGCCGGGCAACGGTTCGACCCTGGCCACCCACAGCGACCGCGAGCAGCTGTTCCTGCAGGCCGGCCGCACCATCGTCGAGCTGTGCAAGCGTTACTATGGCGAGAACGACCAGTCGGTACTGCCGCGCAACATCGCCAACTTCCAGGCATTCGAAAACGCCATGACCCTGGACATCGCCATGGGCGGTTCCACCAACACCATCCTGCACTTGCTGGCTGCCGCCCAGGAAGCCGAGATCGATTTCGACCTGCGCGACATCGACCGTCTTTCTCGCAACGTGCCACAACTGTGCAAGGTCGCGCCGAACATCCAGAAGTACCACATGGAAGACGTGCACCGTGCCGGCGGGATCTTCAGCATCCTCGGTTCGCTGGCCCGTGGTGGCTTGCTGCACACCCAGCTACCGACCGTGCACAGCCGCAGCATGGAAGAAGCCATCGCCAAGTGGGACATCACCCAGACCACCGACGAAGCCGTGCACCACTTCTTCAAGGCCGGTCCTGCGGGCATCCCGACGCAAACCGCGTTCAGCCAGTCGACCCGTTGGGAAACCCTGGACGACGACCGTGAAAACGGCTGCATCCGCAGTGTCGAGCACGCCTACTCGCAAGAAGGTGGCCTGGCCGTCCTCTACGGCAACATCGCTCTGGATGGCTGTGTGGTGAAAACCGCTGGCGTCGACGAATCGATCCACGTGTTCGAAGGCAACGCGAAGATCTTCGAAAGCCAGGACAGCGCCGTACGCGGCATCCTCGCCGACGAAGTGAAAGAAGGCGACATCGTCATCATTCGCTACGAAGGCCCGAAAGGTGGCCCGGGCATGCAGGAAATGCTCTACCCGACTTCGTACCTGAAATCCAAAGGCCTGGGCAAAGCCTGCGCCCTGCTCACCGACGGTCGTTTCTCCGGCGGTACTTCCGGTCTGTCCATCGGCCACGCTTCGCCTGAAGCGGCTGCCGGCGGCGCGATTGGCCTGGTGCAGGACGGCGACAAAGTGCTGATCGACATTCCGAACCGCTCGATCAACCTGTTGGTCAGCGACGAAGAACTGGCGGCACGCCGGGTCGAGCAGGACAAGAAAGGCTGGAAATCGGTGGAAGTGCGTCCACGTAAAGTGACCACCGCCCTGAAAGCCTACGCCCTGCTGGCCACCAGCGCCGACAAGGGTGCTGTGCGTAACAAGGCGATGCTCGACGGGCTGTAAGGCTTAACCGTCGGACAAAAAATGCCCCGCCCAGTGCGGGGCATTTTTGTTTCTGCCGGTCACCTATCACCTGTAGGAGCGAGCCTGCTCGCGATGGACTGGAGAACGCCGCTGGGTGTCAGGCTTCCAACGTTATCGTTAACGACCATCGCGAGCAGGCTCGCTCCTACAAGGGCAGAACTATTCCTGTGGATCGAGATTATCGAGAGCCTGATTCACCGCCAGCTCGCCCAGCATGATGACCTGCGCAATCCCCAGCATCGTGCTGCGTTGGGAGCCTTCCAGCAGGCCGGCAAAATCGTTGGCCATGACATTGGCCGAGGCGAGTGATTCGCAGGCGTGGGCCAACAGGGTTTCGGTGTCGAGGCCGGGCGCAATCAAAAATGTTCGGCTGGGTTTGCGCGGGGTGGCGTTGATGTGGGCGCAGAGGTTGTTTGATTCGGGAGGATCGGGGGTAATTTTTAGCATTGATAAAACTCCTTACACCATAAGACAAGGAGCCTTCACCCTCGCTACCAAACGAAGGTGGCGGCCATGCGCAGGTTGGTAGACCGGGGTGTAAGGAAACCGGCGCGCCCGAAAGCGCCCTGTGCATGACCACCATAAAAAGCAGAGACGCAAGAACGTCTGCAAATCATGATGCTTTGCACCCTACACAGCCGGGCTACCAAACCCGATCACTGATGTTCAGCGACAGGTAGACGGTAGAGTCCGGGAGTAAGGCGCACAAGCCGGCGGATTCTGGCGTAGTCGTAGTCCCTTACGCAAGAAAGCGTAGGTTGCGACTGTCAGGGGATGGCGATCAAACAGAGGCTTTCATTGCACCGACTGGCCTCTTCGCGAGCAAGCCCGCTCCCACAGGGGATCTGCTTTGATCACTGGATTGGGGAACAACACTGATCAAACTGTAGGAGCGAGCTTGCTCGCGATGAACGCAAGGACACCGCGTCAAATCAGACAGCACGCGTCATCGTTAACGACCATCGCGAGCAAGCTCGCTCCTACAATTACTGGATTTCTTCAGGCTTGACGATCACCCAGTTCTTGTCGGCAGTCACCGTCATCCCTTCCTTGGCCTGGGCCGCGGCATTCTTGGCCATCATGCCGTTAATCTGGGTCATGTACTTGTCCTTGCGGTTGACCCACAGGTGGATGCCACCCTTGGCCACGTCAACACTGTGGAACAACATGTAACCATCACTGGTCGGGGTATCGCCGCCGACCAGCACCGGTTTTTTCCACTCGTCGATGTAGGTCAGGATTGCCGCGTGCTTGCCGGCCATCCAGGTCGCCGGGGTCCACAGGTACGGGGTCAGTTCAAGGCCGAGGTTGGCCTTCTCGTCATACTTGCCGGCGGTGATCTGCTTGCGCGCAGTGGTCAGCTCGCCCGTCTTCGGGTCCTTGAGCAGCAGCGACACGCCGATCACGTTCTGCGGCTTGACGTTGTAGCCGTACTTCGGATCGGCCGCGACCATGCGCACCAGTTCTTCGGAGGCGGCGGTCATCACGTAGACCTCGATGCCGTTCTCCATCAGTTTGTTGTACAGCTCTTGCTGGCCCGTGAAGATTTTCGGCGGGTTGACGTCGAGCTTCTTGACCACATCGCCTTCGTAATAGGTGGCCGGCACCGGTTTGCCGGACGCCATCATCTCGTCGACGTAGCCCTTGAGCTCCTTGAGCGTAAAGCCGGAGAACACTTGGGCGACCCATGGATAGCAAACCATGTCGTCGAGTTCACAGAGGCGGTAGTAGTAGCTGAACAGGCTTTCCTTGTGGTCGGCGGTGTCCTTGAACGGCATCAGTTTCAGGGAGGGATCGAGCTTGTCGCGGGTGATCAGGCCCTTGTTCTCCATGAACGGCAGCAACGACTCTTCCAGGTCATAGCGGTAACTGGTGTTGTCCATGTCAAACACCGCGTAGTTACCTTTGTTGGCGTTGGCCGCGATCATCGCGTCCAGTGCCTTGGCCTGATCGGCTGGCCAGTGTTTCAGATCCGTTGCGAAAACCTGGCCGGCAAGGCCCAGGCAAAGTGCTGCAGCCAGTAATTTCGGTGCGAACTTCATTAGCGTTTCTCCCTGAATGTGAAAGAGATCGACGCTAACAAATAAGTGTGACAGTCCCCGCCTGTCAGCGACCGCCTGTGTCCCTTTCGCGCCAGTTGCATTTCTGACAGCGACATCCGCTTATTCCAAAAACGACGGATACCATACGTTTTTGATATTAATTCATTAGTTTTCAAGCTGTTAGGCTTGCCGGTTCGCAGCTGCCCCGGAAGGCAGCTGGCAAAAGTCTAATGGGAGTTCCAATGAATCTGCCGCTGATTCTCAATCTGCTGGTGTTCCTCGCCCTGCTCCTGGGTCTGGCGCAAACCCGCCACACCACTTGGAGCCTGGCGAAAAAAGTCCTGCTCGCACTGGTGCTGGGCGTGGCATTCGGTGTGGCCTTGCACACTGTTTACGGTGCCGGTAATCCGGTGCTGAAAGCCTCGATCGGCTGGTTCGATCTGGTGGGCAACGGCTATGTGCAATTGCTGCAAATGATCGTGATCCCGCTGGTGTTCGCCTCGATCCTCAGCGCCGTGGCCCGCCTGCACAACGCCTCATCGCTGGGCAAGATCAGCTTCCTGACCATCGGCACGCTGCTGTTCACCACGGCCATCGCGGCGTTGATCGGCATCGGCCTGACCAACCTGTTCGGCTTGACCGCCGAAGGCCTGGTGGCCGGCACCCAGGAAATGGCGCGCCTGCAAACCATCCAGACCGATTACGCCGGCAAGGTCGCCGACCTGAATGTGCCGCAGCTGTTGCTGTCGTTCATTCCGCAAAACCCGTTCGCCGACCTGGCGCGAGCCAAGCCGACGTCGATCATCAGTGTGGTGATTTTCGCTGCGTTCCTGGGTGTCGCGGCGCTACAACTGCTCAAGGACGATGTCGAGAAAGGTCAGAAAGTGATCAACGCCATCGACACCCTGCAAGCCTGGGTGATGCGCCTGGTGCGTCTGGTGATGAAGCTGACCCCGTACGGCGTGCTGGCACTGATGACCAAAGTGGTCGCCGGCTCCAACCTGCAAGACATCATCAAGCTCGGCAGTTTCGTCGTGGTGTCTTACATCGGCCTTGGCCTGATGTTTGTGGTGCATGGCGTGCTGGTGTCGGCCGCCGGGATCAATCCGCTGCGCTTCTTCCGCAAGATCTGGCCGGTGCTGACGTTTGCCTTCACCAGCCGCTCCAGCGCTGCGACGATTCCGTTGAGCATCGAAGCGCAGACCAGTCGTTTGGGCATCCCGCAGTCCATCGCCAGTTTCGCCGCTTCGTTCGGCGCGACCATCGGCCAGAATGGCTGTGCCGGTCTGTACCCGGCGATGTTGGCGGTGATGGTGGCGCCGACCGTGGGCATCAACCCGCTGGACCCACTGTGGATCGCGACGCTGGTGGCGATTGTCACGCTGAGCTCGGCCGGTGTGGCCGGAGTGGGTGGCGGCGCGACGTTTGCGGCGCTGATCGTGCTGCCGGCGATGGGCTTGCCGGTGTCACTGGTGGCGTTGCTGATTTCGGTCGAGCCACTGATTGATATGGGGCGTACGGCATTGAACGTCAGTGGTTCGATGACGGCTGGGGCGATTACCAGCCAAGTGATGCAGCAGACTGATAAAGAATTGCTGGATGCGGATGAGCATTCGGCGTTGGCTCAGGCTTAAGTTCTTTAGCGACTGAGCGGGCCTCTTCGCGAGCAAGCCCGCTCCCACAGGGGATTTGTGTCGCTCACAGATCCAATGTGGGAGCGGGCTTGCTCGCGAAGCTTTTAGGCTTTTTCCCACACTTCGAAGCTGTACGCCGGTTTGTCACCTTCGGCCGGGTTCGGCACATTCGAAACCAGCTTCCACTGGCCCAAATCAAACTCCGGAAACCACGCATCCCCTTCCGGGCTCAGCGCCACGCGAGTCAGGTACAACCGATCAGCCTGTGCCAAGCCTTGCGCATACAGCTGCGCGCCGCCAATCAGCATCAACTCATCAACGCCCTGTTCCTTCGCCCATGCTTCGGCGCGGACAACGGCGGCTTCCAGCGACGGATAAACCTCCGCGCCTTCGAGCTGCAGATCCGCCTGACGGCTGACCACGATGTTCAAGCGGCCCGGCAACGGACGACCGAGTGAGTCCCAGGTCTTGCGCCCCATGATGATCGGCTTGCCCAGGGTGGTGGCCTTGAAATATTTGAAGTCCCCCGGCAAGTGCCAGGGCATGCTGTTGTCGACGCCGATCACACGGTTTTCACCGAGGGCTGCGATCAGGCTGAGGGGGAGTGATTTAGTCATGCCGGCGAGGATACCAGAGCCTCGCTTTCGCCGATAAGCGTCACAGCGGTTATGCTCACAGCTCAATTAAGCGACGGGATGCCGCGTGACTGAACTCAATACCCTCTGGCTGACAGAAACCATCCGACTGCGCGAAGAACACGCAGGCCCCTTGGAAGACCTTGAAGCCAACCGGCTGGCCCGCAGCGTCGGCGGTGATTTGCCGTCGCGCATTCAACGCCGGGCCCTGTGGCTGGCTGAACGCGATGGCCTGACCGCAGCCCTCCAACACTGGCTGCAGGGCGCACGACTGGCGCTGATCGTAATGGCGGTGCTGGCGGTGATCAGCGGCGCCGGCCTGGCCTTTGCTGCAATGGGCGATGGCCTGCACCCGGTGAATGTGTTCTGGGCCTTGGGCAGCCTGCTCGGGCTCAACCTGATCCTGCTGCTGAGTTGGGCCTTGGGCCTGGCGTTTGCCGGAGAACACGGCGCCAGCCTCGGGCGACTATGGCTGTGGCTAAGTGAAAAACTCGCCCGGGACGCCAAGGCCACGCAACTGGCCCCCGCCCTGCTCCTGTTGTTGCAACGGCAGAAGCTCAATCGCTGGGCCATCGGCGTAGTGGTCAACGGCCTGTGGTTGCTGGCGATGATCAGCGCCTTGGTCATTCTGCTGACACTGATGGCAACCCGGCGCTACGGCTTCGTCTGGGAAACCACCATCCTCAGTGCCGACACCTTTATTGCCGTAACCCAGGCGCTTGGCGCCCTGCCGGCCCTGCTCGGTTTCAGTGTTCCCACCGAGCAGATGATCCGTGCCAGCGGCGACGCCGCACTGAGTATCGAAAGCGCCCGCCAGGCCTGGGCAGCATGGCTGGTTGGCGTTCTGCTGGTTTATGGGATTTTGCCGCGCCTGCTGCTCGCACTGTTTTGCCTGTGGCGCTGGAAATCCGGGCAAACGGCGCTCCGCCTGGATTTGAACCTGCCCGGCTACGCACAGCTTCGCGAACGCTTGATGCCCACCAGCGAGCGTCTCGGCATCAGCGATGCGGCGCCTGAGCAACTGCATCGCGTGGAAAGCGGCGTCAGCGAACAACAAAGTGATGGTGCTCTATTGGTCGCCATCGAGCTGGACGACGACCGCCCGTGGCCACCGCAATTGCCGAAAAACGTCAGCAACGCTGGCATCCTCGACAGCCGCGAATCGCGACACAAACTCCTCGAACAATTGACCCGCTTTCCCCCGGCACGCCTGGCCATTGCGTGCGATCCACGGCGCTCGCCGGATCGCGGCAGCCTGGCCCTGATTGCCGAACTGGCCCGTAGCGCCAGCGCCACCCGCGTGTGGTTGTTGCAGGCGCCCCCCGGTGAAGCGCTGGACGCCGAACGCCTGGGCGACTGGCACGTGGCGCTGCAACAGCTTGAGCTGCCGTTTGCCGATTGTGCACCGATGAACTGGCTGGAGACGGGTCATGACTAATCCCCTGAAACTCGCCGTGGTCGGCCACACCAACGTCGGAAAAACCTCACTGCTGCGCACCCTGACCCGCGACGTCGGCTTCGGTGAAGTGTCCCATCGTCCCAGCACCACGCGGCATGTCGAGGGCGCACGGCTATCGGTGGACGGCGAGCCCTTGCTCGATCTCTACGACACTCCCGGCCTGGAAGATGCCATCGCCCTGCTCGACTACCTCGAACGCCTGGAGCGGCCTGGCGAACGCCTCGACGGCCCCGCGCGGCTGGCGCGTTTCCTGGATGGCAGCGAAGCCCGGCAACGCTTCGAACAGGAAGCCAAGGTGCTGCGCCAGTTACTGGCGTCGGACGCCGGGCTCTACGTGATCGACGCCAGGGAACCGGTACTGGCCAAGTATCGCGACGAGCTGGAAGTGCTGGCCGGTTGCGGCAAACCCTTGCTGCCGGTGCTGAATTTCGTCAGCAGCGCCAACCACCGCGAACCGGCCTGGCGTGAAGCGCTGGCGCGGCTGGGCTTGCATGCCTTGGTGCGCTTCGACAGCGTCGCGCCGCCGGAGGATGGCGAGCGTCGACTCTATGAAAGTCTCGCCTTGTTACTGGAAACTGCCCGGCCGCAACTCGAACGACTGATTGCCGATCAGCAAGCCCAGCGTCTGGCTCGCCAACAAAGCGCAGAGCGATTGATTGCCGAATTATTGATCGATTGCGCGGCCTGCCGGCGTAGCGTGGTCAGTGAAGCCGAGCAGGAACAAAAGGCAATCAGCGAACTGCGCAAAGCCGTGCGCCAGCGTGAGCAGCGTTGCGTCGAGGCCCTGCTCAAGCTGTACGCCTTCCGCCCACAGGATGCCGCGGCCGGTGATTTGCCGCTGCTAGACGGTCGTTGGGGCGACGATTTGTTCAACCCGGAAACCCTGAAACAACTGGGCGTTCGGGTCGGTGGTGGTATCGCAGCGGGTGCCGCTGCCGGGGCCGGGGTCGATTTGCTGGTGGGCGGCATTACGCTAGGCGCGGCGGCATTGGCCGGAGCGATTGCCGGCGGCGCGCTGCAAACCGCCCGCAGTTATGGCAGTCGCTTGCTCGGCAAGCTCAAGGGCCAGCGCGAACTGACGGTGGATGACAACGTGTTGCGCCTGTTGGCGCTGCGCCAGAGGCAATTGCTGCAAGCGCTCAATGCCCGTGGGCACGCGGCGATGGACAGCATTCAGGTGGCCACGCCACAGGATAAAACCTGGCGCGAAGGCAAACTGCCCGAAGCGCTGAACAAGGCACGGGCGCATCCGCAGTGGTCGTCGCTCAATCCTCATTCAAAATTGAATCAGGCGGAGCGGCAGGAGCAGGTTGAGGCCTTGGCGCAGCAGCTTTAGTGGCTTGATTGATGATGCATGGTGTCAGCGCTGGCCTCTTCGCGAGCAAGCCCGCTCCCACAGGGGATGTGCGTCGGTCACAAATCCAATGTGGGAGCGGGCTTGCTCGCGAAGGCAGCCACTCGGTGCCGAGACTTACGCAGCCAACAATCGCACCGCCTTGTCCTTCAACACCGCCAGATCAATCACCGGCACATGCATCTCTTTCGCCAGCTCATCCCACTGGCGCATGCGCAAGCTCACGGCACACAACGGGTCCTGCTCGAACGCCTCAGCCTCTTCAGCCGTCATCACCCCGCCCTGATATTCCAGGGTTCGGCGACTGGCTTCGCTCAAGCGTTCGTAATACCCCGGTTCCTTGAGCGTCAGATAGCGCTTGGCTTGAACGTGGTACTCCACCAACCGCGCCATGCGTTCGCTGAAGCCAGCGCGACGCAGGTAGTCGGCGCCGAGCCGCTCATGGCTGACCACGCCGAAGCCACCCATGTTCTCCGCGCTTTCAGCGCAGATATGCCCGATGTCGTGGAAGAACGCCGCCAGCACCACCTCATCGTCGTAGCCTTCGGCCATGGCCAGTTCCGCCGCCTGGGACATGTGCTCGATCTGCGACACCGGCTCGCCGATGTAGTCGCTGTCGCCAAAGCGCTCGTACAGACCGAACACCTCGGCAATCACCTGTTCATTGCGCTCCATCAGATTTCCTCCAATACGGTGGCAACGTTGCGTTCAGCCATCGCCGGCCCGACGCTCATGCCGACACCGGTGTGCATCAACGCCACGCTCAGGCCTTTTGCCGGGCGCAGGAACGAAAACGGTCCCGGCCCCCGTGAACCATAGACCCCCTGCCAGCGTTCGACCACTTGCACCTTGCAGCCCAGGGTCTGCTCAGCCAGCTCGATCATCCAGTCGTCGACCTGCTCGGCATTGAAGGGTGACGGATCGCTGCCGTAATGGTGCGAATCACCAATGATCAATTCGCCATAGGGTGTCGGGCTGATCAGCAGGTGGATACCGTTTTCGTGCAGGTGCGGCGCGTACTGCAGGATTTCTGCCTGTACCGCCGCGGCCTCCGGCAAGTCGGCGAAGGCGCCGTAGTGCACGCAGCTCAAACCGGTGAGCAACGCGTGTTGCAGGTTGAGGTGGATTTGCGGTCGGGCGCGGAGCATTTGCAGGCGGCAAATTTGCGGCTCGAGTTCAGCGATCTGTTCGGCCAGTAACGTCTGATAATCGTGGCCGGAGCAGACAATGATCTGCTCGGCACTGAAGCTGCCGGCGGTGCTGTGCAGGCGACCCGGCTCGATATCGCGCACCAGGGCAGAAAAGTGAAACTTGACCCCCAGGTCGCGGCGCAGGAAGTCGATCAGCGCCGGAATCGCTTCGCGGGAATACAACTGCTGATCGTCCATGCCATGCAACGCAGCGCGATGATGGCGGAACTGACCGTTGTACAAATCGCGCAATGCGGCACCGCGCAACAGGTCGACACGGTAACCGTGCTCCACCGCGCGGCCGTCGCAAAAGGCTTGCAGCAGCTGTTCTTCCGCCTCGGTGCGGGCGAACAGGTACGAGCCATTGCGCTTGAGTTGCAGGCCGGCGAGCTGGGCCCAATCACCCCAGATTCCGCGACTGGCGCGGGCCAGTTCCAGCATCGGCCCTGGCGGCTGGCCAGTGACCAGTGCCTGGCCGAAGTTGCGCACCGAAGCGCCGAGGGGCGTTGCGCTGCGCTCGAAAACCGTGACCTTGAGACCGCGCTTGGCGGCGGCATACGCGTGGGACAAACCCAGGATGCCGGCGCCGACGATCAGCATGTCGTTGTGTTGTGTCATGGGGTCTTGTCCTGAATTCGAGACCGCTTTCGCGAGCAAGCCCGCTCCCACATTGGAATGCGTACTCCTGTGGGAGCGGGCTTGCTCGCGAAGAGGCCCTTTCAGCCGATAAAGATCTTACTTGGCCGCCACTTTCTCGGACTTGCCGTCATAACGCTTGCGCCACTCGGTCAGGATCTCGTCGCGGTTCTTCGAGGCCCAGGCGAAGTCGTTCTTGATCAGGCGCTGTTCGTAGTCGGCTGGCAGTTCGGTCTGTGGCTTGGCGATGCCAGGCTGGGCGAGCACGGCGAAGTTTTCCTTGTAGAGCTCCATCGCCTCAGGGCTGGCCGAGAAGTCAGCCAGTTTCTTCGCCGCCTCTTCGTGGGCAGTGCCCTTGATCACGGCAGTCGCTTCGATCTCCCAACCCAGGCCTTCCTTCGGCAGGATGATGTCCAGCGGTGCGCCCTGGCGTTTCAGTTGAACAGCCGGGTACTCGAAGGAAATACCGATCGGGAATTCACCAGCAGCCGCCAGTTTGCAAGGCTTGGAACCGGAATGAACGTACTGGCCGATGTTCTGGTGCAGGCCATCCATGTAGGCCCAGCCCTGCTTCTCGCCGAAGGTCTGCAGCCAGGCGCTGACGTCGAGGAAACCGGTGCCGGACGATGCCGGGTTTGGCATGACGATCTTGCCTTTGTACTCAGGCTTGGTCAGGTCCTGCCAGCTCACGGGCTTGGTCAGGCCCTGCTTCTCGGCTTCGACGGTGTTGAAGCAAATGGTCGCGGCCCACACGTCCATGCCGACCCAGGCTGGTGGGTTGGCCGCGTCGCGGTAGTTGGCGCCGATCTTGCCCAGGTCTTTCGGTGCGTAGCTTTGCAGCATGCCTTGCTGATCGAGAATCGCCAGGCTCGAAGCGGCCAGGCCCCACACGGCATCAGCCTGCGGACGGGCTTTTTCGGCCAGCAGTTTGGCGGTGATGATGCCGGTGGAATCACGCACCCATTTGATTTCGACGTCCGGGTTGGCCTTTTCGAACGCTTGCTTGTAGGTCTTCAGTTGTTCGGCTTCGAGAGCGGTGTACACCGTCAACTCGGTTTTCGCCGCAAAGGCGTTCAGGCTGAAAGCGGTGAGGACAGCAGCGGCCAGGGCCATAGGCTTGAACATGATCTTTTCCTGTTTTTGAGTTGAGGGGTTGTGCAGATTCAATGACCGGGTGTGGTCTGCCGCCAGGCCTGGGAGCGGCGCAGCAAACCGCGCGAGGCCCAGGCCAGTAGCAGGGACACGCCCGCCGAGGTAATCAGGATCAGGGTCGACATCGCTGCCGCACCGCCGACGTTGCCGGCGTCATCCATGTTCAGCACCGCCACTGCCGCGAGGATGGTGTCGGGGCTGTAGAGGAAGATCGCCGCCGAGACGGTGGTCATGGCCGAGACGAACAGGTAGCGCACGATGTCCAGTAGCGCCGGCAGGCAGATCGGCACGGTGACGCGCAGGTAGTGGCGGTACAGCGGCGCCTTGAGCGACATCGCGGCGGCTTCGAACTCGGCATCGAGTTGACGCAGCGCGGTGGTGGCGGTCATTTGTGCGGTGGTCAAATAGTGAGCAATGGTGCAGACGATCAGCAGTGTCATGCTGCCGTAGAGCACGTGCAGCGGGTTGCCGGTGAGGTTGAAGAAGAAGACGTAACCCAACCCCAGCACCAGGCCTGGCACCGCCATCGGTACGAAACTGAGCATGCGCAGGGTCAGGTTCAGGCCGCGCTGACCCTTGGTTTTTTCCATCAGGTAGGCGCCGGTGAAGATCAGCAGGCTGCCGATCAACGCCGTGCCCAAGGCCATCTTCAGGCTGTTGCCATAGGCCAGCCAGCCACCGCCGGCGGTTTCGTTGAACTGATAATGGTTGAGCGACAGCGACAGGTTGTACGGCCAGAACTTCACCAGGGACGAGAACACCGCCATGCCGAACACCAGCAGCAACGCGGCGCAGATCAGCAGGACGATAGCCAGGTAGCAGCTGTCGCGCAGCTTCGACGGCGCGGGTTTGAACACCTGGGCACGACCGCTCATGGAATCACCGTGACGCCGACGCAACCAGGCATCGACCCCGAAGCTGAACAGCGCCGGTAGCAGCAACACCATGCCGATCAACGCGCCACGACCGAACTGTTGCTGGCCGACCACCGCCTTGTAGGCCTCCAGCGCCAACACTTGATAGTCGCCACCGACAACCACTGGTACGCCGAAGTCAGTGATGGTCAGGGTGAACACCAGACAGAATGCGGCGAACACGGCCTGACGGGTCGCCGGCCAGGTGATGCTGCGGAAGGCTTTTGCAGGACTCGCGCCCATGCTGGAGGCGGCATCGAACAGTCGTGCATCGGCCAGGGACAGGGCCGACAGAAGAATCATCAAGGCGTGCGGGAAGGTGTAGATGACTTCGCCAAGCACAATGCCCCAGAAGCCGTAGATGTTGTCCGAGAGCAGGCCACGCAGCATGCCCTGGTTGCCGAACAGATAAACCAGCGCGATGCCGGGCAACATCGACGGCGCCATCAATGGCAGCAGGGAAATGCCCCGCCAAATGCCTTTGGCGGGAATCAAGGTTCGTTGCAGCGCGTAGGCAAACAGGTAGGCCAGCGGTACGACAATGGCCGCGACACTGAGGGAAACCTTCAGGCTGTTACCGAGCAACCAGTGGAAGTTCTCGCTGGTCACCAGCTCTTTCGCTGCGACCCAGCCACCGCCCTGCCCGG
This sequence comes from Pseudomonas sp. BF-R-30, assembly GCF_019956175.1. Classification (NCBI taxonomy): domain Bacteria; kingdom Pseudomonadati; phylum Pseudomonadota; class Gammaproteobacteria; order Pseudomonadales; family Pseudomonadaceae; genus Pseudomonas; species Pseudomonas sp. BF-R-30. The sequence continues at coordinate 298,870 of NZ_JAHBDE010000011.1, forward strand.
CCTCGGCGCTGAAACCACGCCAGAAGATCGCCAGCAGCGGCATCAATACGGCAACGCCCAACAACACCAGCATGAGGACTTTGCCGCCGACCACGAACAACCGGTCACCGATCTCGGCGCGGGTGGCCTGCCGAACCTGCTTGTGCGGCAGCGGCAGCGCGATGTTCGCGCTCATCAGGCAAACACCTGCAGGCTACGCGGCGGCAAGGCGACCATGATCTGCTGAGCACCAAGGCGCGGCATGGCTTCTGGCGCCAACTCCGCCAACAGCGGGTGCCCCGGCAACTGATCGAGCTCGAAGCTCATGCGGCAGCGATTGCCGAGGAAGGTGATTTCACGAACCTTGGCCGGGAACAGGTTTTCCTCGTGCACCAGTGGGTTGACGTTGATCGCTTCCGGCCGGCAGAACAAACGGCCCGACGCGGACTTGGCGCTGCCTTCGGCCAGACGCATGTTCATCCCGCCGACTTGGGCGTGGCTGTCGCTGTTGCGCTGGAAAGGTAGCCAGTTACCCTGGCCGACGAACTCCGCCACGAATGGCGTGGCCGGGCGGTTGTAGATTTCCTGCGGCGTGGCGTACTGCTCGACCTTGCCGTTGTTCATCACGGCGATACGGTCGGCCATCAGCATGGCCTCGTCCTGGTTATGGGTGACCATCAGGGTGGTGATGCCGAGGTTGCGTTGCAGTTGGCGCAGTTCGGTACACAGATGCTCGCGCACCCGGGCATCGAGGGCCGACATCGGTTCGTCCAGCAGCAACAGCGAAGGTGCCGGGGCCAGGGCGCGAGCCAGTGCAACCCGCTGCTGCTGGCCGCCGGACAACTGGCCGGGATACTTTTTCTCGCTGCCGCCCAGACCGACCAATTCCAGCATCTGGCCGACTCGACGGCGCACTTCGTCACGACCGCTGCCGGCGAGGCCGTAGGCAATGTTCGCTTCGACGGTGAGATTGGGAAACAACGCGTAGGACTGGAACAGAATGCCGTAGTCCCGCGCCTGGGGCGCCAGGTGGGAAACGTCGCGATCGCCCAGGTACAACTCGCCGCTGTCCTGCTTCTCCAGACCGGCGATGCAGCGTAGCAAGGTGGTCTTGCCACAGCCCGACGGCCCCAGCAGACACACCAGCTCACCGGCCGCCACGTCGAGGGACACGTTATCCAGCGCGGTGAAGGCGCCAAAACGCTTCTGTACACCACGCACTTTCATCGGTGCGCCGGGGTTGGTCAGGGCAGTTGCGATCGAGTTGTTCATGGACGGACCTCATCGAGCAGATGGGGGCCATCCTAGAGTTGTAATGAGTCCGTCATGTGGCAGTAAGGCAAAAACTGCCGATAGTGGTATTCGGGATTTTTGGTTAAGCCTTCAAGCCCTGCGTTGTTTGATCTGGCGCCTTCGCGAGCAAGCCCGCTCCCACAGTTAATCGCGGTCCCCTGTGGGAGCGGGCTTGCTCGCGAAGGGGCCGGTACTGTCACCACTGATCTCAGGCCGGAGCCATTTCCTGCGCCAACCCCAGAAACGCCGCCGGCAGCCGCGCGTTTTTGCGCTCCTTGAGGCAGTACAGGTATTCGGGAATCTGCGGCGCATTCTCGATGGTCAGCACCCGCAGTTGCGGATCATGGGGCACTTCCTGACGGGCAATGATGCTGATACCGATGTTGCGCAGCACTGCTTCGCGGATCGATTCACGACTGCCGATCTCCAGTAGCGGGCCGAAACACACCCCGGCACTGGCCAGCAACTCTTCGGTCAGGCGACGGGTGGTCGAGCCCGGTTCACGCATCAGCAGGGTATGCCCGGCCAAGGCACCGAGCGGTACGTGATCATGAACCGCCAGCGGATGATTGCGATGCACCGCCAGCACCAGCGGATCGCTGCCGAGTACCCGGCGAATCAACCGCGCATCCTCCAGTAACTGCGAAGAGGCGGCGACATCGACACGGTAATCCTCCAATGCTTCGAGCACTTGCTGGGAGTTGCCGATTTCCACTGACACCTCCACCTGCGGCAGGCGCTCGCGGAACGTTTTCACTAGGTCGAGGATGTAATACGGCGCCGTGGCGGCAATACGCAGCGTGCCCTGGACCTGACCGCAGTTACGCAGGAAAAACTCGATGTCGGCTTCCTGTTGCATCAGCACCTTGACCATAGGCAGCAGCCGCGCGCCCTCCTCACTGACGCTGAGACGCCGGCCGCCGCGATAGAACAGCTCGACCGAGTACTGACTTTCGAGGTTGCGGATCTGCGTCGTCACCGTCGGCTGGCTCAGGCCGAGCTTTTTGGCAGCCTGGGTAATGCTGCCCAGGCGGGCCACCATGTAAAACGCCTTCAGCTCCGCACTCAGCACAACCGTCCCTCATCCTTTACTTGCGCAGCAGGCGCAAACCGTTGAACACCACCAGCAAACTCACGCCCATATCGGCGAACACTGCCATCCACATGGTAGCGATCCCGGCAAAGGTTACCCCAAGAAAGATCGCCTTGATGACCAAAGCCAGGGCGATGTTCTGTTTGAGGATGCTCGAAGTCTGCCGGGACAGGCGAATAAATGCCGGGATTTTGCGCAGATCGTCGTCCATCAGGGCGACATCGGCGGTTTCGATCGCGGTATCGGTGCCCGCAGCGGCCATGGCGAAGCCGATTTCGGAACGCGCCAGTGCAGGCGCATCATTGATGCCGTCGCCAACCATGCCGACCCGATGCCCTTGAGCATAGAGAGTTTCGATAGCCTGCAATTTGTCCCCCGGCAACAGGTCGCCCTTGGCCTCGTCGATGCCGACTTGTGCTGCAATGGCCTGCGCGGTGTGGACGTTATCGCCCGTGAGCATCAGGGTTTTGATACCCAGGTCATGCAGTTGCCGGATCGCTTCGCGGCTGGACTCTTTTACCGTGTCCGCCACGGCAAACAGCGCCAACGGGCCGGACGAATCAAGCAGCAGCACCACCGACTTGCCCTGCTTTTCCAGGGCAAACAGCTTTTCTTCCAGCGCTGGCGAACACAGGCCCAGATCCTCCACAAGACGATGGTTGCCCAGATGGTAGAGCTGGCCGTTGATCTCGCCGCGCACCCCGCGCCCGCCCAGCGCTTCGAAGTTATCCACAATCAGCGTCGCGGCCTGGTTATCCACAGCCGCCTTGGCGATGGCCAGGGAAACCGGGTGATCCGAGCGCCCGGCCAGCGCGGCGGCAATGGCGGGCGCCGAGTCGTCGGCGGTCGGGTCCAGCGACAGGTAATCGGTCTGCACCGGTTTGCCGTGGGTGATGGTGCCGGTCTTGTCCAAGGCCAGGTAGTCGAGCTTGTAACCGCCCTCCAGATAAACGCCGCCCTTGACCAATATGCCTTTACGCGCCGCCGCCGCGAGGCCGCTGACGATGGTCACCGGCGTGGAGATCACCAGCGCACACGGGCAGGCCACCACCAGCAGCACCAGCGCCCGGTAGATCCAGTCGAACCACAACTCGCCCATGAACAATGGCGGGATCACCGCCACGGCCAGGGCCAGGACGAACACTGCCGGGGTGTAGATTTTCGAGAAACTGTCGACGAAACGCTGGGTCGGCGCACGCGCGCCCTGGGCCTGCTCGACGGCGTGGATGATGCGGGCCAGGGTCGAGTTATCCGCCGCGGCGTTCACCTCGTACTCCAGGGACCCGGCCTGATTGATGGTGCCGGCGAAGACTTTGTCGCCGACGGTTTTTTCCACCGGCAGGCTTTCACCGGTAATTGGCGCCTGATCGATGGTCGAGCGACCGGACAGCACTTCGCCGTCCAGGCCGATACGCTCGCCGGGGCGCACCCGCACCCGCGCGCCGAGCCCAATGTTTTTGACATCCTGCTCAAGCCAGACACCGTCAGCCTGCAACACCGTTGCCGTGTCCGGCGTCATCTGCATCAAACCGCTGATGGCATTGCGCGCTCGGTCAAGGGACCTGGCTTCGATCAACTCGGCCACGGTGAACAGGAACATCACCATCGCCGCTTCCGGCCACTGGCCGATCAGCACCGCGCCGGTCACGGCAATGCTCATCAGCGCGTTGATGTTCAGATTGCGGTTTTTAAGGGCGATCCAGCCTTTTTTGTAAGTACCGAGGCCACCACTGAGAATCGAGACCAGCGCGATAACCGCCACCACCCAGTTCGGCGCGAAACCGGTGAAGTGGATAACTTCTGCCAGCAATGCACCAACACCGGACAGTGCCAGGGGCCACCACGGCTTTTTCCGGGGCGCGGGCACCGGGGTTTCATCACCCTGGTCCATCGGCTCGGCCTGCATGCCCAAGGATTTGATGGCCTCGACGATCGGCTCGGTACCGGGCAAATCGTGGGTTACGCCGAGCACCCGATTAATCAGATTGAACTCAAGCTGCTGCACGCCGGTCAGTTTGCTTAGCTTGTTCTGAATCAGCGTCTGTTCAGTTGGACAGTCCATTGCCTCGATGCGGAAACTGCTCAGTCGGGCTCCGGGCGTCGGCGATTCGCTCAGTTTTACCAGCGCAGGCGCTGCCGCTTTAGATGAGCAGCAGGCGTCGCCGTGACCGCCGTGGCCATGTTTTTGCACGGGCTTGAGCTTGTGGCTGTGCTCGTGCTCAGCCCCGGGTTTGTGGGAGTGCAGGGAATCGCTCATTGGTTGCGTCCATAAGAGTGCCTGTTGCCAAGTAAAGACCCTGTAGCCACTATAGGGTCAAGCACCCTTTCTGGAGTTTTGGAGATTGGCGTCATGAAAATTGGAGAGTTGGCGAAACTCACGGACTGCGCCGTGGAAACGATCCGCTACTACGAGCGCGAGAACCTTCTGCCGGAACCGGCCCGCAGTGACGGCAATTATCGCGTCTATACCCAGGCCCACGCCGAGCGCCTGACCTTCATCCGCAACTGTCGCACCCTCGACATGACGCTCGAAGAAATCCGCAGCCTGCTGGCGTTTCGCGACAGTCCGCAGGATCAGTGCGAAAGCGTCAACGCGCTGATTGACGAACACATCCACCATGTAAAGGCGCGGATCGACGGCTTGCTGGCCTTGCAGACGCAACTGCTCGACCTGCGCCAACGCTGCGGCGAAGGGCCAAGTATCGATCAATGCGGGATTTTGCAGCGGCTGGAAGTGAGCGGCGGGGTGGTGGCGACGGAGGTGGAGCATTCTCATGTAGGCCGCAGTCACGGCCACTAGGAACACCGCAAACCAGATGTGGGAGCGGGCTTGCTCGCGAAGGGGCCGTGTCAGTTGACAGATATGTCACTGACAGACCGCTTTCGCGAGCAAGCCCGCTCCCACATTGGTTCGATGCTGTGCGTCAGACCGCCATCGGCGCGGTCATCGGCGCGTGGTGTTCGTAGCCTTCCAGCGAAAAATCGCCCGGCTCCACCAGCTCCAGCCATTCCGGCTGGTAAACACCCGTCTTGGCAAACTCCGGCACACGGTCGGAAATCACCAGTTTCGGCATCGGGAACGGCTCGCGCTTGAGCTGTTCGTTGAGCATGTCCAGGTGGTTTTCGTAGACGTGGGCATCACCGATGAAATAGGTGAACCAACGCGGCGTGTAGCCCGTCAGACGACCGATCAGGCTCAGCAGCGCAGCGCCTTCGGTGAGGTTGAACGGCGTACCCAGGCCCAGGTCGTTGGAGCGGATGTAGAGGGTCAGGGAAATCTCCCTGGTCTCGACATTCGGGTGGAACTGATACAGCAAGTGGCACGGCGGCAAGGCCATTTCATCGAGCTGGGCGCAGTTCCAGCCGTGGAACAGGATGCGGCGGCTGCCCGGGTCCTTGATGATGGTATCGACGCACTGGCGAACCTGGTCGATGGCCTTGTACAGCACCACGTAGGCCTGACCGTCTTCCTCGCCTTCGGCAATCTGGCGATAACCCTGGCTCAGGGTCTGCTCGATGGCAGCCGGGTTGCTGAGCGGAATCTGCTTGTACGCCGGCCATTTGCGCCATTGCACGCCGTAGATTTCGCCGAGGTCGTCTTCGCCCTGACGGAACGGGTTGGCCAGCCACTGGGCGTTTTCGTTGGCGTTCTGGTCCCAGACCTTGCAGCCCAGGGCGCGGAACTCGGCAGCGTTATTTACGCCCCGCAAGAATCCGCACATTTCGCCGATGGCCGATTTGAACGCCATTTTGCGCGTGGTAATCGCCGGGAAACCTTCCTGCAGGTCATAACGCAGCATCGCACCGGGAAAACTGATGGTGTTCACGCCGGTACGATTGGCCTGTTTGGTGCCGTTCTTGATGACGTGGGCGACCAGTTCGAGATATTGCTTCATGAATTACCTGTGTCCTTGAACCCGCAACCATCGCTGCGGGGTCCGAATTTTATACGGCTGCCGCTGGAGTCGCCGGGGCGCGGTGATACGCCAGCCAGATCAGGAACAGCCCGCCGACGATCATCGGCACGCACAGTACCTGCCCCATGGTCAGCCAGTTCCAGGCCAGATAGCCCAACTGGGCGTCCGGTACGCGGACAAACTCGACGATGAAACGGAAGATGCCATAGAACAGCGCGAACATCCCCGATACCGCCATAGTCGGCCGTGGCTTGCGCGAGAACAGCCACAGGATCAGGAACAGTGCCACGCCTTCGAGGGCGAACTGGTACAACTGCGACGGATGACGCGCCAGTTGCGCCGGATCGGTCGGAAAGACCATCGCCCACGGCACGTCGGTTGCCTTGCCCCACAACTCGGCGTTGATGAAGTTGCCAATACGCCCGGCGCCCAGGCCAATCGGCACCATCGGCGCAACGAAATCCATCAGCTGGAAGAACGACTTGTTGTTCTTCTTGCCGAACCACAATGCCGCCAGCATCACGCCGATGAAACCGCCGTGGAACGACATACCGCCCTTCCACACTTCGAAGATCAGCGTCGGGTTGGCCAGATAGGCGCCCAGATCGTAGAACAGCACATAACCCAAGCGCCCGCCGACAATCACCCCCATCGACATCCAGAACACCATGTCGGAGAGTTTTTCCTTGGTCCAGGTCGGGTCGAAGCGGTTCAACCGGCGGGAGGCCAGCAGCCAGGCGCCGCCGATGCCGATCAGGTACATCAGACCGTACCAGTGGATTTTCAGCGGACCGATGGCCAGGGCCACCGGGTCGATCTGCGGGTAAGGCAGCATTGCGACTCCTCGTTAGAGTTCAAATCTTAAAAATTCCCGGGCGACGCTGCCACCTCAGGATTAAGCCAGGATTGCGCTGCCCGTCAGAGCAGATGCTTCAGACTAGAAAGTTCAGGCCGACGCAGAACAGCAAAGCGGCAAACAGCCGTTTCAGCAACCTCGGCGACAACCTGTGGGCCAATCGCGCGCCCAAGCGGGCGAACACCATGCTGGTCAGGGCAACGCCCAGCAACGCCGGCAAATAAATGAAACCGAGACTATGGGCCGGGAGCAACGGATCGTGCCAGCCCAGAATCATGAAACTTAATGCACTGGCCAGGGCAATCGGCAGACCGCAGGCCGATGAAGTGGCCACAGCTTGCTGCATCGGCACACTGCGCCAGGTCAGGAATGGCACGGTCAACGAACCGCCGCCAATGCCGAAAATCGCCGAAGCCCAGCCAATCACGCTGCCGGCCACGGTCAGACCGAGTTTGCCCGGCACCGTTCGGCTGGCCTTGGGTTTGACCTCAAGCGCCAGCTGAGCCGCGATCACCAGGGCGAAAACACCAATGAGCTTCTGCAGGTTGGGGCCGGAAATCGCTTCGGCCGTCAGCGCGCCAAACCCGGCACCGACCAGAATGCCGACGGTCATCCACATGAAGATCGGCCAACGCACGGCGCCACGGCGATGATGCTCGCGTACCGCGTTGACCGAGGTAAAGATGATCGTCGCCAGGGAGGTACCCACCGCCAGGTGCGTGAGGATCGACGGATCGAACCCTTGGGCCTTGAAGCTGAACACCAGTACCGGGACGATGATGATCCCGCCGCCCACGCCAAACAGCCCGGCGAGTACACCTGCACAGGCGCCGAGCGCCAGATAGAGCAGAAATTCCATGTCGTCCCGCCCGCATCCCCAAAACCGGAGCGGCATGGTAACGGATGCATGGCCTCAAGCTCCACTGCGCAAGGCGATGGATCGATGAGCGATGTCTGCGTAGAGTGAGCAAAAAACACACAAGGACAGCCTGATGTGCCTGATTGTTTTTGCCTGGCGACCGGGTCATGCCCAGCCGCTGGTCGTGGCGGCCAATCGCGATGAATTCTACGCCCGCCCCAGCCTGCCCCTGGCGCCATGGCCCGAAGCGCCGCATGTGCATGCCGGGCGCGACCTCGAGGCCGGTGGCACCTGGCTCGGTGTCGGTGCCAACGGACGATTTGCGGCGCTGACCAACATCCGCGATCCCCATCGACCGCCGGGACGCAAGTCTCGTGGGGAGCTGGTCGCGCGATTCCTTGAGGGCGATTGCTCGATTGATGACTATTTGGCCGACGTTGTCAGACGTTCGCCTGAATATGGCGGTTTCAATCTACTGGTTGGCAACAGGAACGAGCTCTGGCACTTCAACGCCCGGGAGACGGAAGCCGTGATGCTGCAACCGGGAGTCTACGGCGTGTCGAACGCCGGACTGGATACGCCGTGGCCGAAGCTGCTCAAGGCCAAGGCTGCATTGAGCGAGGTGCTGGATGATCCGCAGCCTCAGGCGCTGCTGGCGTTATTGAGCGATGCGCAGACCGCGCCGTTTGCCGAGTTGCCGGATACCGGAGTGGGGCTGGTCACCGAAACGTTGTTGTCGAGCGTGTTCATTGCCAGTCAGAGTTATGGAACGCGGGCGAGTACGGCGTTGATTGTGCAGGCGGATGGGGCGCTGCATATGGTCGAGCGCAGTTTCGGGCCGTATGGCGGGCATCTTGGGGAAGTGGAGATCAGGCTTTAGTTTTGTGTTGCCAGCACAGGCCTCATCGCGAGCAAGCTCGCTCCCACAGGGGATTTGCGGCGTTCACAGATCCAGTGTGGGAGCGAGCTTGCTCGCGATGGGGCCATCAGCGTTTTAGAGGGGCTTGATTGCTGCCGGATTGATCATCCGCGCCAACCCGAGGTTCTTCAGTGCCAGCTGCAACGAGCTGTGAATCACTTGCGGGTTATCGATGGTCATTAGCTCAGCCAGCAATTCCCTGGCCTTGCTCAGGTTGATCTGGCGCAGCATCCACTTCACTTTCGGCAAGTTGGTGGCGTTCATCGACAGGCTGTCGAACCCCATCGCCATCAACAGCACCGCCGCCGCCGGATCACCGGCCATTTCACCGCAGATGCTCACTGGCTTGCCTTCGGCGTGGGCATCACGCACCACGTTCTGCAGCGCCTGAAGCACCGCCGGGTGCAGGTAATCGTAAAGGTCGGCCACCCGCGGGTTGTTGCGGTCCACGGCCAGCAGGTACTGGGTCAGGTCGTTGGAACCGACCGACAGGAAATCCACTTGCCGCGCCAGTTCTTTGGTCTGGTACACCGCCGCCGGAATCTCGATCATCACGCCAATCGGCGGCATCGGCACGTCGCAGCCTTCGTCGCGTACTTCGCCCCAGGCGCGGTGGATCAGGTGCAGCGCTTCTTCCAATTCATGGGTGCCGGAGATCATCGGCAGCAGAATCCGCAGGTTGTTCAGGCCTTCGCTGGCCTTGAGCATGGCACGGGTCTGCACCAGGAAGATTTCCGGGTGGTCGAGGGTGACGCGAATGCCGCGCCAGCCGAGGAACGGGTTATCTTCCTTGATCGGGAAGTACGACAGTGACTTGTCGCCGCCGATATCCAGGGTGCGCATGGTGACGGGTTGCGGGTGGAACGCAGACAGTTGCTCGCGGTAGATCGCCAGTTGTTCCTTTTCGCTCGGGAAACGCTGGTTGATCATGAACGGCACTTCGGTGCGGTACAGGCCCACGCCTTCGGCACCACGCTTCTGCGCACGCGCCACATCCGCCAGCAGGCCGGTGTTGACCCACAGCGGCATGCGGTGACCATCGACCGTCACGCACGGCAGATCGCGCAGCGCATCCAGCCCCAGGGCCAGTTGTTTCTCTTCCTCGACCACCTCGGCGAACTGCTTGCGCAGCACTTCACTCGGGTTGGTGTAGACCTCGCCGTGGTAGCCGTCGACGATCATCTGGATGCCGTCGACCTTGGAGTACGGCAGGTCGACCAGGCCCATCACGGTCGGGATGCCCATGGCGCGGGCCAGGATCGCGACGTGGGAGTTACCGGAACCGAGTACCGACACCAGGCCGGCCAGCTTGCCTTCCGGCACCTCGCCGAGCATCGCCGGCGTCAGTTCTTCGCTGACCAGAATGGTGTTGTCGGGGTAGACCAGGGTTTGCTGGCGCTCTTCCTGCAAATAAGCCAGCAAGCGACGACCGAGATCCTTGACGTCCGATGCTCGCTCGCGCAGGTAAGCGTCGTCCATCAATTCGAAACGGTTGACGTGATCGGTGACCACCTGGCGCAACGCACCCTGGGCCCACTGGCCGGTCTTGATCACGGTGGTCACTTCGCTGCCCAGCGCAGCATCGTCGAGCATCATCAGGTAGACGTCGAACAAGGCCCGCTCTTCCGGGCGCAACTGCGTGGCAAGCTTGGCGGACAAGGTGCGCATGTCGGCGCGCACGCCCTCGATGGCGGTCTTGAACAGCCCCAGTTCAGCGTCGATGTCGGTGATGGTCTTGTCCGGCACCACGTCCAGGTCAGCGGGCGGCAGCATGACCACCGCAGTACCGACCGCGGCACCCGGTGAGCCCGGCACGCCGACGAACTTGGCTTCCTGGATGCCCTTGCCCTGACGACCCAGGCCACGGATGGAGCCTGTGGCCTCGGCATGGGCGATAACGCCGGCCAACTGCGCGCTCATCGTCACGAGGAAGGCTTCTTCCCCTTCATCGAACTGGCGACGCTCTTTTTGCTGGATGACCAACACGCCGACGACGCGACGGTGGTGGATGATCGGCGCCCCGAGGAACGAAGCGAAACGCTCTTCACCGGTTTCGGCGAAGTAGCGATAGCGCGGGTGGTCCGCGGCGTTTTCGAGGTTCAGGGGTTCTTCACGCGTGCCGACCAGACCCACCAGACCTTCGTTGGGGGCCATGCTGACCTTGCCGATCGAGCGCTTGTTCAAGCCCTCGGTGGCCATCAGTACGAACCGGTTGGTCTCCGGATCAAGCAGGTAGACCGAGCAGACCTGGCTGCCCATGGCCTCTTTGACGCGCAACACAATAATCCCCAACGCCGCCTTGAGATCCTTGGCGGAGTTAACTTCCTGGACGATCTTGCGCAGCGTATTGAGCATGGCTCGGGGTCGAACTCCGTCGTCAGTCGCGCGCTAAAAGGCGCGGGGCAAGCTCTTTGAGAGCGCGTCGATACACCTCGCGCTTGAATGTCACCACCTGGCCCAACGGATACCAATAGCTGACCCAACGCCAGCCATCGAATTCCGGTTTACCGGTCAAATCCATCCGCACCCGCTGCTCGTTGGAGACCAGGCGCAGGAGAAACCATTTCTGTTTCTGGCCGATGCACAGCGGTTGGCTGTGGGTACGTACCAGACGTTGCGGCAAACGATAGCGCAACCAGCCCCGGGTGCAGGCGAGAATTTCAACATCTTCGCGCTCAAGGCCCACTTCTTCGTTCAGCTCGCGGTACAAGGCGTCTTCCGGCGTCTCTTCGGGGTTGATTCCCCCCTGCGGAAACTGCCAGGCATCTTGATTGATTCGGCGAGCCCATAGCACCTGGCCGGCGTCATTCGTCAGAATGATCCCGACATTGGGGCGAAAACCATCGGGGTCGATCACGGCAACAACCTCGCAAACGCATGTCGCCGCATTGTTCCACAAAGGTTGTGAAGGCGGCAACGAAGGTTCCTACCTTATGTGCACTCTTGTGAAAAGACCGTATTCTTGTCGCCTTTTTACTGACTTTTCAGCGGGTAACTGCAATGCGCCTGGCTTTATTCGATTTGGACAACACCCTTCTGGGCGGTGACAGCGATCACGCCTGGGGCGATTACCTGTGCGAGCGCGGCTTTCTCGACGCCGTCGCCTACAAGGCTCGCAACGATGCGTTCTACCAGGATTACCTGGCCGGCAAACTGGATAACGCTGCTTACCTGAACTTCTGCCTGGAAGTACTCGGTCGCACCGAAATGGCCACGCTGGATCAGTGGCACAGCGATTACATGCGCGACTGCATCGAACCGATCGTGCTGCCCAAGGGACTTGAGCTGCTGAAGAAGCACCGCGATGCCGGCGACAAACTGGTGATCATCACGGCGACCAACCGCTTCGTCACAGGCCCCATTGCCGAGCGTCTGGGGGTCGAAACCCTGATCGCCACAGAATGCGAAATGGTCGATGGCCGCTACACCGGGCGCAGCACCGACGTGCCGTGCTTCCGCGAGGGCAAGGTAACGCGCTTGAATCGCTGGCTGGAGGAAACCGGGTTTACGCTGGAAGACAGCTACTTCTATAGCGATTCGATGAATGATTTTCCGTTGCTGGAGCAGGTGACCCATCCGGTGGCGGTCGATCCGGATCCGAACCTGCGGGCCGAGGCCGAGAAGCGTGGCTGGCCGGTGATCAGCCTGCGCGGTTGATATCGCCTTACTGTAGGAGCGAGCTTGCTCGCGATGGTCGTTAACGATAACGCGGGGCACCTGATGCCCCGCGGCGATCTTGAGTTTTTCGCGAGCAATCGAGCGTCGACCGGCTGCTCCTACACAGGCTTCGCGCCCATCAACCCGGCAATGGCGACAAAGCAGACAAAGCTGAACAACGCCAAGGCAAAGGTGAATTTCCCCACGCCACCCGGTGTCTTGCGCAGTTTGTTGAGCCGCACCAGCAGCCAGAACCACGCCAGTGCCGCCACGGTGTACAACACGCTGGAGGCCAGCAACCAGGTCTGCCCCAGCGGCCAGCCCACCAGGTGCACCATCCACCAGCCGGTAAACGGCATGCTCAGCAGTGCCAGGCCCATCAGCAGCCAGACAAACACCCTTGGCCGCTGCAAGGTGCGACTACCCGCCGTCGCGTCACCCTTGCGCCGCGCCAGCAAAACCCAGACTCCCAGCCCCAGCGCACAAGCCAGCAGTACAACTGTCGCCACCATGTGCGCCGCTTTCAGAGCAGTTAACGTTTCCATTGTCAGATTTCCTTATTGCCTTGCCCGTCAGCGTAGCCGTTCAGCCAAGAAACAGCTGATAGGCCGGGTTGTCGCTTTCGTCCCAGTACGGGTAACCGATTTCTTCCAGCGCCGCCGGCACCAGGTGGCGCTCGTCGTGGGGCACCTGCAGGCCCGCGACGACCCGGCCATCCGCCGCGCCATGGTTGCGGTAGTGGAACATTGAGATGTTCCAACGCCCGCCCAGCTTGTTGAGGAAGTTGAACAGCGCGCCCGGACGCTCCGGGAATTCGAAACGCAGGATCACTTCATCGACCACATGCGCCGCACGCCCGCCGACCATGTGACGGATGTGCAGCTTGGCCAGTTCGTTGTCGGTCAGGTCCAGCACCGGGAAACCCTGCTCGCTCAGGCTGGCGATCAGCGCGCTGCGCGGGTCGTTTTCCGGGTGGGTCTGCACGCCGACAAAGATGTGCGCTTCGCTGCCGGTGTTGTAGCGGTAGTTGAATTCGGTGATCTGGCGCTTGCCTATGGCCTCGCAGAACGCCTTGAAGCTGCCCGGTTTCTCGGGAATGGTCACGGCGATGATCGCTTCGCGGCCCTCGCCCAGCTCCGCACGCTCGGCGACGTGGCGCAGGCGATCGAAGTTGACGTTGGCCCCGGAGTCGATGGCCACGAAGGTCTGGCCGCTGACGCCGCGCTGCTCGACATACTTCTTGATCCCGGCCACGCCCAAGGCGCCGGCAGGTTCGGTGATCGAGCGGGTATCGTCGTAGATATCCTTGATGGCGGCGCAGATTTCATCGGTGCTGACGGTGATCACTTCGTCGACATGGTCTTTGCAGATGTCAAAGGTGTGCTGACCGATCTGGGCCACCGCAACACCGTCGGCGAAGAGGCCTACGGTCGGCAGTACCACGCGCTCGCCGGCCGCCATGGCCGCTTGCAGGCAATTGGAGTCATCCGGTTCGACGCCGATGATCTTGATGTCCGGGCGCAGGTACTTCACGTACGCCGCGATGCCGGCGATCAGGCCGCCACCACCCACCGGGACGAAAATCGCATCCAATGGCTGCGGGTGCTGGCGCAGAATCTCCATCGCCACGGTGCCCTGCCCGGCAATGGTGTGGGGATCGTCGTACGGGTGAATGTAGACGTAGCCTTTTTCGTCGACCAGTTTCAGCGAGTAGGCCAGGGCTTCCGGGAACGAGTCGCCGTGCAGCACCACTTTGCCGCCACGGGAGCGCACGCCTTCGACCTTGATCTCCGGGGTGGTCTTGGGCATGACAATGGTCGCTTTCACACCCAGCACCTTCGCCGCCAGGGCCAGGCCTTGTGCATGGTTGCCCGCCGACGCGGTGACCACGCCGCGAGCGCGTTCTTCGTCGCTCAACTGGGTCAACTTGTTGTAGGCGCCGCGAATCTTGAACGAGAACACCGGCTGCAAGTCTTCGCGCTTGAGCCAAATGCTGTTGCCCAGCCGCTCGGAGAGCTGGCGGGCAGACTGCAACGGAGTTTCTACGGCAACGTCATAAACGCGCGAGGTGAGGATCTTTTTGACGTACTGTTCAAGCATCGGAAAGCATCACTGAGCGGGTTGGGCAGGACCAAGGAGTCTAACCCGGCTTTCAGGCGTGCGACCACCCTGTAGGAGCGAGCCTGCTCGCGAAAAACTCGAGGGCGCCGCTGGCTGTCCGGTTTTACGCGTTATCGTTCACGACCATCGCGAGCAGGCTCGCTCCTACAGGGAACAGTCACAACCTGCCAATCGGGCAATGACCTTCCCCGCCCCGAAGCCTATAATGCCGGCCTTTCGTCCCCTCCCAGGCACCCCGGAGCCCGCATGAACCAGGATCAACTCAAACAGGCAGTGGCTCAGGCCGCCGTCGACTTCATCCTTCCGAAACTCGACGACAAGAGCATCGTCGGGGTCGGCACCGGCTCCACCGCCAACTGCTTCATCGACGCGCTGGCCAAGCACAAGGGCGCATTCGACGGCGCCGTCGCCAGTTCCGAAGCCACTGCCGCGCGTCTCAAGGGCCACGGGATTCCGGTGTACGAACTGAACACCGTCAGCGATCTGGAGTTCTACGTCGACGGCGCCGATGAAAGCGACGAGCACCTGAACCTGATCAAGGGCGGCGGCGCTGCCCTGACCCGCGAGAAGATTGTCGCGGCCGTGGCCAAGACCTTCATCTGCATCGCCGACGCCAGCAAACTGGTGCCGGTCCTCGGTACTTTCCCGCTACCGGTGGAAGTGATCCCGATGGCCCGCAGCCACGTGGCCCGCGAACTGGTGAAGCTCGGCGGCGACCCGGTTTACCGCGAAGGCGTGCTGACCGACAACGGCAACATCATCCTCGACGTGTTCAACATGCAGATCACCAATCCGGTGGAGCTGGAAACGCAGATCAATGCGATCGTCGGCGTGGTCACCAACGGTTTGTTCGCGGCACGTCCGGCGGATCTGTTGTTGCTGGGGACCAGCGAAGGCGTGAAGACCCTGCGCGCCGAGTAACCAGGACCGCCCACATTTTTGTGGGCAGATGAAAAAACCTGTGGGAGCGGGCTTGCTCGCGAAAGCGGTCTCTCAGTTGATATCTCTGTCGACTGACACGACCCCTTCGCGAGCAAGCCCGCTCCCACAGTCGTTTTGGGGTGTTAGTTAGAGTTGCGTGGGTTTCTTGAACACGTAGAACAGGTTCGGCTCGCTGACGATGTACAGCGTACCGTCGTCGTCCACGGCGATCCCCTCCGCTTGCGGCACGGTTTTTTGCAGGCCATGGCGTCCCTTGCCCAATGACATTGTGCTCAGCGGCCGCCCATCCACATCCAGCTCCAGAATCAATCGCGACTCATCCGACAGCGCCAGCAAATGCCCGCTGCGCTCATCGTATTGCAGGCTCGACAGATCCCGCACGAACATCCCGGCATCACGCTTGGGGTCGTTGATCACGTGCACCGAGTAGGATTCTTCAGGATTGAAGCGCGGAAAACCGTGCACCTCGTAGATCAGCATCGGGTTGCGCTCCTTGGCGACGAACAGGCGCTTGCCCACTGAATCGTAAGCCAGGCCCTCGAAGCCCTTGTTGCCGCCCATGTGAACGCCAATGGTCATCTGCTCGGCATCTGCCGCATCAACGAAAGTGGTGTCCTGCTCCAGACGAATCTTGATCAGCCGCTGCTGACTTTCGTCAGTGACCACGTAGATGTCTTCGCTGATGAACTCCACCGCCTCCGGATCGCCGAAACCGACCAGCGCCACACGACGCAAGATCCTGCCGTCGAGGGACAACTCGATCAGCTCGCTTCGTTTGTTGGTGACGGTGAACAGGCTTTTGCGTACCGGGTCGTAAGTCAGCGCTGAAACGTTGTCGGCCAGGCCATCGATCACCTGCGCCTCGGTCACGACCTGGTATTGGTCCAGGCCCATGGACCGGGAACTCACCGGCTGCCACAGCGTATGCAGATTGAACCAGGTACGCTCGAACAGGCGCATGTACTGGGCGATCGCGATCAATGCGATCAGCAAGATCACCGACAGGATCAGGATCAGGGATTTGGGGCGGGCAAATCGACGCATTCGGGTGGGCTCGGGGTCAAAACAGGCGGATGAAATATCACGCCCGTCTGAACTGAAGCTTAATGGCCGCTGGCCTTTTACGTACAGGCAATCAGCGCAGGCGTTTGTTACTTCTGTTTTTCGAAGCGATAAAACAGGTTCGGCTCACTCACCATGTACAGCGTGCCCGCTTCATCCATGGTCACGCCTTCGGCACGGGGAATGGTATTTTTCAGGCCGTTGAAGCCACGCAGCAGGGTGATGAAACTGACCTGCTCACCCTTCTTGTCCAGCTCCAGCAACAGGTGCGAGTCGGCGGACAACACCAGCATGTGGCCAGTCCGCGGGTCGACGGCCAAGGCAGACAGGTTGCGCATGTCCAGCGCATGGCTGGCCAGCTTCAGCTTGTCGCCGGTCAGGACCTTGCCGTCACCTTTCCAGGCAAACAATGCCGGCGGGCGCTCTTCGCCCAGCAGCAGTTGCTGATTGCTCGGGTCCCAGGTGACACCCTCGAACGCCTTGTTCTGGTCGCTGGAAGGCCCGAGGTCGTATTTCGGGAAATCGGCCATATTCAATTCGCGGGTATCGGCATCGACCTTCACGATAGAAATCAGATGCTCGCGCTCATCGACAATGGCCAGCCGGCCGTCGCCCAGCACGGTGACGCCCTCAGGGTTGCTCCAGCCCACCAACGGCATTTTGCGCAGCACATCGCCCTGCAAGTTCAATTCGACCAGGAACGGGTTCTTGCCCATGACCGAAAACAGAGTCTTGGTCTGAGGGTCGTAGACCATGTCCGATGCTTCATCCTTCTCCATGCCCGGCAACGGCTTGGCATCGATCACCACCCGGTAGTCCGCAAGCCAGATACTCGCCTGGCGCTCGGCCGGGCTCTTGAATTGCTCCTTCACCCAGAGCACGCCCCGTGAATCCCAGTGCATGGCGAATGCAACGCCGTAGGCGACAACAGCCACCAGCAGCAGCCAGGTGTGCCAACGCAGGGCGAAGCGCGAACGGCGGACAGGTTCAAGCGTGGAAAGCGGAGAAGTGGCCATCGGGGAATGCGTTCCAGAAATTCAGGCTAGGGGTAATAGCACAGTTTGGGGCCGGCTCAGAGGCCGAAAGCCCTGAAATTATCCAGACAGGATGTGAAAAAAACGGGAAATGACAGGGCGAGTCATTTATAGGCCACCACAAAACCAATGTGGGAGCGGGCTTGCTCGCGAAAGCGGTGTGCCAGGCAACACTTAGTCGACTGTCACGCCCTCTTCGCGAGCAAGCCCGCTCCCACAGGGTTTGGCGGTGCCTGGACTAGCGAACGCTGCTGGTGAAACTGCTGGCGCCCGGCAATTCCAGAACGATCTCGTCACCGACATTCAGCGGGCCAACGCCCACTGGCGTGCCGGTGAGGATCACGTCCCCGGCCTGCAACGAAAAGCAGCCGGCCATGTGCTGGATCATCGGCACGATCGGGTTGAGCATCGCGCTGCTGTTGCCGTCCTGGCGCACTTCACCGTTGATGGTCAGGCGGATGCCGATGTCGGTCAGGTCGGCAAACGTGCTGCCGGACACGAACGGAGCAAGCACTGCCGCGCCGTCGAAGGACTTGGCGATTTCCCAGGGCAGGCCCTTGGATTTCAGCTCGGCCTGCTTGTCGCGCAGGGTCAGGTCCAGGGCTGGAGCGAAACCGGAGATGGCGTCGAGCACTTCTTCGCGGCTCGGTTTGGTCGACAACGGCTTGCCGATCAACACCGCGATTTCCGCTTCGTAATGCACCGAACCGCGTTCGGTCGGAATGCTGAAACCACCTTCCAGCGGCACCACGCAACTGCCCGGCTTGATGAACAGCAGTGGCTCGGTCGGCACCGGATTGTCCAGTTCCTTGGCGTGTTCGGCGTAGTTACGGCCGATGCACACCACTTTCCCCAACGGGAAGTGAATGCGCGTACCGTCGACATACTGGTGCTGATAGCTCATTACCGACTCCTGCTTCGTTGGCTCTTAAAGTTCGAAAATCAAACAGCGAAAATCTTGCCCGGGTTCATGATGCCGTTCGGGTCGAACACCGCCTTGACGGCTTTCATGTACTCGATCTCGACCGGCGAGCGGCTGTAGGTCAGGTAGTCACGCTTGGTCATGCCCACGCCGTGCTCGGCGGAGATCGAACCGTTGTACTTCTCGACGGTTTCGAACACCCACTTGTTGACGGTGGCGCACTTGGCGAAGAACTCATCCTTGCTCAGGTTATCCGGCTTGAGGATGTTCAAGTGCAGGTTGCCGTCGCCGATGTGGCCGAACCAGACGATTTCGAAATCCGGGTAGTGTTCACCGACGATCGCGTCGATTTCCTTCAGGAATGCCGGAACTTTCGATACGGTGACCGAAATGTCGTTCTTGTACGGCGTCCAGTGGGAAATGGTTTCGGAGATGTATTCGCGCAGCTTCCACAGGTTCTGCAACTGTGTTTCGCTCTGGCTCATCACGCCGTCCAGTACCCAGCCCTGCTCGACGCAGTGCTCGAAGGTTTCCAGGGCGTGGTTGGCCACTTCTTCGGTGGTCGCTTCGAATTCCAGCAGCGCATAGAACGGGCAGTCGGATTCGAACGGCGCCGGCACATCGCCACGGGCCATGACTTTGGCCAGGGCTTTGTCGGAGAAGAATTCGAAGGCGGTCAGGTCGAGCTTGCTCTGGAACGCGTGCAGCACCGGCATGATCGAGTCGAAATCGGCGGTGCCGAGGACCATGGCGGTGAGATTTTTCGGCGCGCGGTCCAGGCGCATGGTCGCTTCGACCACGAACCCGAGGGTGCCTTCGGCGCCGATGAACAGCTGACGCATGTCGTAGCCGGTGGCGTTCTTGATCAGGTCACGGTTCAGCTCCAGCACATCGCCCTTGCCGGTGACGACTTTCATGCCGGCAACCCAGTTACGGGTCATGCCGTAGCGAATCACCTTGATCCCGCCGGCATTGGTGCCGATATTGCCGCCAATCTGGCTCGAACCTGCCGAAGCGAAGTCCACCGGGTAGTACAGGCCGTTTTCTTCGGCCACGTTCTGCAGGTGCTCGGTGACCACGCCCGGCTGGCAAACGGCCGTGCGGTCAGTGAGGTTCACGTCGAGGATCTGGTTCATGTAGTCGAACGACACGACCACTTCACCATTGGCCGCCACCGCTGCCGCGGAAAGACCGGTACGACCACCCGACGGCACCAGCGCCACCTTGTGTTTGTTGGCCCACAGGACTATGGCCTGGACCTGCTCGGTGGTCTTGGGGAACACGATGGCGGTCGGGGCCGGGGCGAAATGCTTGGTCCAATCCTTTCCGTAAGCATTCAGGGAGTCGGCATCGGTCAGCACCTTGCCAGGCTCAACCAGGGTCTTCAGCTCTTCAATCAGGGCAGGATTGGTCATCGACAGAACTCTCGAACAATTCATGGTCATCCTGAGAACGCTTCACGTCGCAGGAATGAGTGTTTAGCGGGGTGCATATGCTAGCATAACGACCCCGCAGGATAGTGCCCAAGGGCTGTTCTGCGGTGACGGCTTTCCTGCCGTGCGGGTCAGCTCCGGGCTGCTCCCTTTCCTGCCATTTTTCTCCGGGATACAGGTTTACGCAGATGAGCAAGACTTCTCTCGATAAGAGCAAGATCAAGTTCCTTCTTCTCGAAGGCGTCCACCAATCGGCTGTCGACGTCCTCAAGGCGGCGGGCTACACCAGCATCGAGTACCTCACTGGTTCTCTGCCGGAAGCCCAGCTCAAGGAAAAGATCGCTGATGCTCACTTCATCGGCATTCGCTCCCGCACTCAACTGACCGAAGAGATCTTCGATCACGCGAAGAAGCTCGTGGCTGTAGGGTGTTTCTGCATCGGCACCAACCAGGTCGACCTGGACGCGGCCCGCGAACGCGGCATCGCGGTGTTCAACGCACCGTACTCCAACACCCGTTCCGTAGCGGAGCTGGTGCTGGCCGAAGCAATCCTGCTGCTGCGCGGCATCCCTGAGAAGAACGCTTCCTGCCACCGTGGCGGCTGGATCAAGAGCGCGGCCAATTCCTTCGAGATCCGCGGCAAGAAGCTGGGCATCGTCGGTTACGGCTCGATCGGTACTCAACTGTCGGTCCTGGCGGAAGGCCTGGGCATGCAGGTGTACTTCTACGACACCATCACCAAGCTGCCACTGGGTAACGCCACTCAGGTAGGCAACCTGCACGAGCTGCTGGCGATGTCCGACATCGTTTCGCTGCACGTACCGGAAACCGCCGCCACCCAGTGGATGATGGGCGAGAAGGAAATCCGCGCCATCAAGAAAGGCGGCATCCTGATCAACGCCGCCCGCGGCACCGTGGTCGAACTGGACCACCTGGCGGCTGCCATCAAGGACAAGCACCTGATCGGCGCGGCCATCGACGTATTCCCGGTGGAGCCACGCTCCAACGACGAAGAGTTCGAAAGCCCGCTGCGTGGCCTGGACAACGTGATCCTGACCCCGCACATCGGTGGCTCCACCGCTGAAGCCCAGGCCAACATCGGTCTGGAAGTGGCGGAAAAACTGGTCAAGTACAGCGACAACGGTACTTCGGTATCGTCCGTGAACTTCCCGGAAGTGGCCCTGCCGGCTCACCCTGGCAAGCACCGCCTGCTGCACATCCACGAAAACATTCCGGGCGTGCTCAGCGAGATCAACAAAGTCTTCGCCGAAAACGGCATCAACATCTCCGGTCAGTTCCTGCAGACCAACGAGAAGGTCGGCTACGTGGTGATCGACGTCGACGCCGAGTACTCGGACCTGGCGCAAGAGAAGCTGCAACACGTCAAGGGCACCATCCGTAGCCGGGTGCTGTTCTGATCGCGACTTGAGCGACAAAAAAAAGGGAGCCTTCGGGCTCCCTTTTTCATTCACGCTACAACGTTACTTGACGTTGACGGTGATCTTCTCGGAAACGATCGGCGGATCGAACGGCATGTGGTTGCTATCGCCCAGCTCAAGCTGCAAGGTGTGTTTGCCCGGCGTGAGCGTTACTTCAGCCTGGGTCTGCGCGTTGCCGAAATGCTGGTGGTTGGCATCTTTGGGAATCGGCGCACCGGCGGCTGGCAGTTCGTCGACGTCGATCAGCAAGTGGTGATGACCGGTGTTCTTGGTGGTATTGCCCGCCGGTGCCAGGGCAACGTTCTCGACAGCGAACTTGACGACGACCGTCTGTGGAACCGTCGCGCCATCCTTGGGAGACACGATAGACACTTCGGCGCCCTTCGGAGCCGGCGTTGCAGTGGCCAGCACCGAAACACCCATCAACAGGCCAGCCAAAGCAGCACGTGACATAAAGGTTTTCATTCTCTTCTCCAGTTTTTCCGTAAAATTCGCGTGACCATGACAACTTCACGGCCATTCGTTGTCGAAGGCACTCGACAACCATAGCAAAGCGAGCCTGAATCAGAGGATCGCGATAATAAATTCAAAGGAGTGACCATGCGCTTTCTGCCTGGCCTGATCTGCCTGCTACCCCTTCTGAGCCCTTTGGCTCATGCCGAATTGATTGATGACGTCAACGACCGGGGCGAATTGCGCATTGCCGTTGAAGCCAACACTCCCCCGTTCAATTTCAAGGATGACGACAAGCTCACCGGCTTCGAAATCGAGTTGGGCCAACTGCTCGCAAGTGAACTCGATGTCCGGGCCGACTTCGTCGTCACCGACGGCAGCGATCTGCTGACCGGCGTCGAAAGCGGCAAATACGACATCGCTATCAACCACATAGCAGTGACCCCGGATCTCAAGGATCGTTTCGACTTCAGCGAACCTTACATTCAAACCAATGCGCAATTGATCGCGCAGAAAGAAGAGCCTCGCTCCATTTTGCTGGTCCAGTCGCTGACGGAAGAGAAGCCCAAAACCAACCCGGCCGTGAACCTGGCGATTCCGTTTCAGAAGGGTAATCCGGCGTTCCAAGCCAGCCTGGAAAACGCATTGCAACGAATCAAGGATGACGGGCGACTGCAAGCGCTGGAACAGAAGTGGCTGGGGGCGGATGCGGGTGTGACGCCCAAGCCGAAAGAACAATGAAACCCAACTGTGGGAGCGGGCTTGCTCGCGAAGGCGGTGTATCAGTCAGCATCCCTTTCGACTGACATGCCCCCTTCGCGAGCAAGCCCGCTCCCACATTGGTTTTGTGGCGGTTGTCAGTCCAGCGTCAATAAAGCCTGTGCCGCCTGCGGCAACTCCAGCTCACTGAACACCTGCACCCCGTGACGGTTGAGTAGCGCCGCCGTCACGCCCTCGCCACTGACTTTCACGCCGCTGAACGTCCCGTCATAGGTCAGCAAATTGCCGCAGGACGGGCTGTTGGCCTTGAGGACGGCGATGCGGATGCCATGCTTTTTTACCAGTTCCAGTGCCTGATACGCCCCCGACAGAAACTGCGCACTGACGTCCTCGCCCTCGGTGGTGATCACCAACGCCTGACCATCGAGGACTTGCGTGCCCTGCCCGCCTGGGATTTCCGCCGCCGCCCGAGGTGTTGGCAATCCACCAGCCACCTCGGGGCACAACGGTACGACCCGACCCTCATCAAGCCACTGCTGAAGCTGATCGAACGGCCCGCTGGCCCCGCCGTCGTAACGGACGCGGTGGCCCAACAGGCATCGGCTGACGAGAATTTTCTGCATGATCAGAACGGCTCGTTGCCGCGCCGACGGAACCAGCCGGTCAACGACAGGCGATCCCGAGTCGCGGGCAGGACTTCGTGGGGAACCTCGCCGGAGAGAAACACCACCAGGCAGCCGCCGGTAGGCTGCACGTCGTGGACGCGATCATTGTCGAGGTACATGCGCAACTGGCCACCGTGTTCGGGAAGCCAGCCGTCATTGAGGTAAACCACCGCCGAAACCATGCGCCGGTCGTCATCGCGAAAGCGGTCGACGTGCTTCAGGTAGAAGGCGCCGGGCGGGTACATCGCAAAATGGCTTTCGAAATCCTCCAGGCCGAGAAACAGACCGCGATTGATCGCCTCGCGCAGGCTGTCCATCAAACTCAGATAGCTGTCGCACGCCTCGGCCTGGCCGGGGTCGATCCACTGGATATGGTCGCCACGAATCCCTTCGCGGATCTCCGATGACGGCCCACGGCCCACGGCGGCCGGAGCCAGCTGACCCTCGGCAGCACGTTTGCGACACTCGGCCGCCAGCTCTCGGGTCAAGTCCTGAGGCAGGAAAATATTCTGCTGCGACCAGCCGTGCTCGGCCAGGTCGTCGACGATTCGTAGCAGCAGCGGGTGATCAGAGGATATTTGCATGGCGCGCATAGTATTCCTGTGCCCGGAAATCCGACAGAGCCGCGCAGCGGGTTGATACGAATTCTCGACAAGCAGGGGTGCCACACGGAGAATAGTCGCCTGCTGACTGGAGTCCCTATGCGCCGTTTGCTTTTATCCCTGCTGATGTTCTGCGTTTTGCCCGCCTGGGCAGACGGCCACGATCAGTTGTACAAGGTCGCCGGCTGGCCGGAACAACGCGCGCATTTCAGCGATGCCCTCTCGGCTGCTCAGCAACGCTACCAGGGCAGCCTGCCTCCGGCGGTGTTTCAGGCACTGGTCAGCAACAGCAATCAGCGATTTTCCGCCAAGGCCGTGGACCAGCGCGCCGAAGCGCAATTGCGCAAGAACCTCGCCGACCCCAAACCCGCGCTGACGTTTTTCCAGTCGCCCCTGGGCAAGAAAATCGTCGCCGCCGAGTTGCTGGCGACCCGTCGCGACCAACTGGCAAAAAACGCCAAGGGTCTGCCGAAGATGCAGGCCAGCGACAGCCGCATGTTGATCATCGGCCATTTGGCACAAGCCCTGCCCGCACGCGAGGCCGGCGCGGAAGTCAGCCTGGCGATTGCCGGGGTTGCCGCCGACAGCCTGAGCTCGATGATCCCGGGATTGCTCGGTGCCGGTCAGGCCCAGGGCATGCTCAACGGCCAGCGCCAGCGCCTGATGGAGCAGATCGGTAGCGACCTTAACAACACACTGCTGTATGTCTATCGCGACCTGTCGGACAACGAACTGGAAGAGTTCGCGACCTTTGCCGAATCGGCGGAAGGCCAGGCTTATTATCAAGCGGCGCTGGCGGCGATTCGGGCGGGGTTGGCGGTGGGGCAGAGCAATTCGAACTTGACCCAGTGATTTTCGTTTCCAAATAGACCGCTTTCGCGAGCAAGCCCGCTCCCACATTGGACCTGTGCACACCGCCCCTCTGTGGGAGCGGGCTTGCTCGCGAAGGGGCCAGAACAGGCGCTAGGAATTACGGCCTTTTATCCGTCTGGTCAAAAACCCGAAATACTCCTGCCGCATCACCAGCGTCTCATTCGCCAGATGATGTCGTGCCTCGGGCAGCATCAGCACCTGCGGCCGATCAAATTTGCCCCGCAACACTTCCAGGTTGTGCTCCCAATCCACCGTCATGTCGGCCTGCCCCTGCACGATCAGCGGCCGGCGGGTGCTCATGGGTGCGGCCTCGATGCGTTTGATCCAGCGCGCCAACGCACCCACCCAGGCTGTCGGCAGGCGCAACGGCTGCAACGGATCGGCCTGCAGAAACGGCAGAAAGGCCGGGTCGCTGGAGTTCTCGCTGAAACGCCGGGCGATGGCTTTGACGAAAGGCTTGAGCAGGTAATAACTCAGTTGCGACCAACCCCACGCCCGCGGCCGCACCAGCGGCGACAGCAAAATCACCTGGCCCTGGGCCGGGCTGCTCGCCCCTGCATTCAACACATGATCGATCACGATCGCCCCGCCGGTGCTCTGCCCGCACAAGTGCCACGGCTGCGGCAAGTCGAGGGATTGCGCCTCGCGGAACAACCCTTGCAATGCGTCCTGATACTCGGCGAAATCCTTGATGCTCGCCCGTTCGCCACTGGACAGGCCATGCCCCGGCAAGTCGCAGGCAATCACCGCAAAGCCCTGGTCCAGCGCCCACTCGATCACATGCCGATAGAGCCCGGTGTGGTCGTAGAAACCGTGGATGACAAACAGCGTCGCCTTGGCTCGCTCGGGCCACCAGAACTGGCTGACCAGCTCATAACCGTCGACCTCGAATCGCCCAAGGCCGCTGCGCACCTGACGCGAGGCAAAATCCAGCCCGTAGAATTGCTGGTAAGCCTGCGCCTGCGCCGACAACGCCTGCCCGGCAGCCAATGGCAGCAGGCTTGCACGTAGAAGATCAGGGTCGAAAGTAGCCGGCATGGACGATTCCAGAACGTGAAACGGACTTTATAGGCCTGCGATATTCATCTGTCGCGGCAAGCATGGCAAGCTAGCCACCCTTCGAGGATTGAACCGATGCGCTCGCCCCTTCGCGCCCCCCTGTTTGCCAGCCTGCTCGCCGTGGTGTGTGCTGGCGTATTGTGGGCGGCCTACGACTGGTTTCAGGGGCGTTACCTGCGGGCGTTCAGCGAGCACACCGCGATGTTTTCCGGTGATCCGCTACGCCTTCCCGAATCCCTCGCCGGCCCTGGCGCCATCCGCCTTGTGCATTTCTGGGACCCAGCCTGCCCGTGCAATGTCGGCAATCAACAACACCTGACCGAACTGGTGGAGCGCTACCTACCCCATGGCGTGGAATTCTATGCCGTGCAAAAACCCGGTAGCCACGGCCAATTGCCGAGCACCTTGAGCAGCCTCAAAACCATCGACATCCTGCCCGGCTCCGAACAGATCCCCGCCAGCCCGGCCGTGGCGATCTGGGATCGCAGCGGCAAACTGGCGTACTTCGGCCCCTACAGCGAAGGCCTGACCTGCAACTCGAGCAACAGCTTTATCGAGCCGATCCTGCAAGCGCTGGATGAAGGCCGCGCAGTGAGTGCCACGCACACACTGGCCGTGGGTTGTTACTGCCCGTGGCCTGTCGATCCAACTAAATAGGGAAAGACGGGGTAATACGAATCCCTCCTACGGGCGATGCGCCAAATCGGCACCCCGTGTTACACAGTGGCATCAGGAATCACAATAACAACAAGGACTCTTATGAAACGCAGCCTGACCGCTCTCGCTCTGTTGATCGTCGTGCTGGCCTCCGGAGCCGGCTGGTACCTCTACAGCAAGCAGCCGTCACGCCAGGGCATGGTGGAACTGCAACACCTGCAAGGCTCCGTCACCGTGCGCTACGACGAGCGTGGCATCCCGCACATCCGCGCCGACAACGAAACCGACCTGTACCGCGCCCTCGGCTACGTGCATGCCCAGGACCGCCTGTTCCAGATGGAAGTCCTGCGCCGCCTGGCCCGTGGCGAGCTGGCTGAAGTGCTCGGGCCGAAGCTGCTCGACACCGACAAACTGATGCGCAGCCTGCGCATTCGCGAACGCGCAGAAACTTACCTGGCGAACCTCGACAAGCAGTCGCCCTCCTTCATCGCCATGCAAGCCTATCTGGACGGCATCAACCAGTATCAGGACAGCCACGCCAAACCCGTGGAGTTCGATGTGCTGGGCATTCCAAAACGCCCGTTCACCGCCCAGGACACCATCAGCATCGCCGGCTACATGGCCTACAGTTTTGCTGCGGCATTTCGTACCGAACCCCTGCTGACATTCGTGCGCGATCAACTGGGGCCCCAATACCTGAACATCTTCGATCTCGACTGGCAGCCCAAGGGCGTGCTCAACGGGACCGGCACCACCTTGGCCAGCGCCGACTGGAAAGACCTCAATGCCCTCGCCCGCTTGAGCGAACAAGCCCTGGCTGACAACGGCCTGCCACAGTTCGAGGGCAGCAACGCCTGGGTCGTCGCGGGCAGCCGGACCCAAAGCGGCAAGCCGCTGCTGGCGGGTGATCCGCATATCCGTTTTTCCGCGCCGTCAGTGTGGTACGAAGCGCAGCTCTCGGCGCCCGGCTTCGAACTCTACGGCCACTATCAGGCCTTGATGCCGTTTGCGTCGCTGGGCATGAACCACGACTTCGGCTGGAGCATCACCATGTTCCAGAATGACGACCTCGACCTGATCGCCGAGAAGGTCAACCCGGACAACCCCAATCAGGTCTGGTATCGCGGCAAGTGGGTGGACATGACGACCAGCGAGCAGCAGATCGCAGTCAAGGGCCAGGCACCAGTCACCCTGGTGTTGCGTCAGTCGCCCCACGGCCCGATCGTCAACGATGCCTTGGGCAGCGGCGTCGGTAAAACCCCGATTGCCATGTGGTGGGCATTTCTCGAAAGCCAGAACCCGATCCTGGAGGGTTTCTACCAGCTCAATCGCGCCGACACCCTGGCCAAGGCCCGTGGTGCCGCGGCAAAAATCCAGGCCCCGGGCCTGAACGTTGTCTGGGCCAATGCCAAGGGAGATATCGGCTGGTGGGCGGCGGCACAATTGCCTAAACGCCCGGCGGGTGTACGCCCGTGGTTCATCCTCGATGGCAGCACCGCCGAGGCGGACAAGGATGGCTTCTACCCGTTCAGCGCCAACCCTCAGGAAGAAAACCCGGCCCGGGGCTACATCGTCTCGGCCAACTTCCAGCCGGTGTCGCCAACCGGCATGGAGATTCCCGGCTACTACAACCTTGCCGATCGCGGCCAGCAACTCAATCGCCAGCTCAGCGACAAAGCGATCAAATGGGACCTGGAAAACAGCCAGAAACTGCAACTGGGCACCACTACCGCCTACGGCCCGCGCCTGTTGGCACCGCTGTTGCCGGTGTTGCGCGAAGTGGTGAGCGATCCCGCCGAACTCAAACTGGTGGAGCAACTGGCCCAGTGGAAAGGCGATTACCCGATCGACTCGACCAGTGCCACGCTGTTCAACCAGTTCCTGTTCAACCTGACTGACGCGACGATGCGCGATGAACTGGGTAACGACTTCTTCGAAACGCTGCTCTCGACCCGGGTGATCGACGCCGCGCTCCCCCGCCTGGCCGCCAGTGCCGATTCGCCGTGGTGGGACAACCGCAGCACCCTCGGCAAGGAAACCCGTGCCGACACGGTGAAGGCCGCCTGGCAAGCCAGCCTCGCGCACCTCAAGAGCACCCTCGGCGCAGACGCCTCGCAATGGCAGTGGGGCAGCGCGCACACATTGACCCATGGCCATCCGCTCGGGCAGCAGAAGCCGCTGGACCTGTTCTTCAATGTCGGCCCCTTCGCCGCACCTGGCAGTCATGAAGTGCCGAACAACCTCTCGGCGAAAATCGGACCGGCACCCTGGCCCGTCACCTACGGCCCTTCGACCCGGCGCCTGATCGACTTCGCCGACCCGGCCCACAGCCTGACCATCAACCCGGTCGGCCAGAGCGGAGTCCTGTTCGACAGCCACTATGATGATCAGGCCGAGGCCTACGTCGAGGGGATGTACTTCCAGGCGCATCTCAATGAAGAAGAGATCACGGCCAATACCCGCAGTACGTTGAAGCTGTTGCCGGCGCGGGCTGTACCATAGATTTTTGCTGGCCGGGCTGGCGTCATCGCGAGCAAGCTCGCTCCCACAGGTTTTCTGGTGTTCACAAAATTTGTGTTCAACAAAGACCCCCTGTGGGAGCGAGCTTGCTCGCGATGGGGCCCTGATAGACGCCTACAAATTCAGCTCAAACCATCGCCGCAAAGTTCAGCCGGAACTGCTGCGGCGTCACCCCCAACCTGCGATTGAACACACTGCGCATGTGCTGGGCATCGCGAAAACCGCATTGATAGGCCACGGTCTTGAGCGGCGCACGGGTGCTTTCCAGCAGCGTGCGCGCCGCATCGACCCTCGCTCGCTCGACGAACTCGGCCGGGGTGATTTTCGCTTCCCTGGCAAACACCCGGGAGAAGTTGCGCGCACTCATGTTGGCGGCATTGGCCAGGTCGGCGATGGCCAGGTCGCCCGTCAGGTTGGCCAGCACGTAATGCTGCACCATCGCTACCGCCGAATCCGCTTCGGCGTGGGGTGTGAGGAACGGGCTGAATTGCGACTGCCCGCCCGAACGCTGGGTGAACACCACCAGCCGCTTGGCGACGCTCAGTGCAACTTCCGGCCCGTGATCCCGGCCCAATAGATACAACGACAGATCGATCCCCGCTGTGACCCCGGCCGAGGTGAACAGCTCGCCGTCCTCAACATACAGTCGATCCGCTTCCACCCGGGAGGAGGGACACAGTGCAGCCAGATCCGATGCGTCCTGCCAATGCGTGGTGACCGTGCGCCCCTCCAGCAATCCGGCCCGGGCGAGCATGAACGCGCCGTTGCAGATCGAGCCGAAGCGCTTGGCCCGCGCGCAGGCATCGCGCAACCAGCCGTCGAATGCCATGCCGAAATCCATGAACGGCAACTGCGGCCCGCCCGCCACCAGCAACAGGTCATACGGCTCCAGCGCTTCGCTGAAATGCCGATGGGCATTGAGTGCCAAACCGTTGGAGCACGCCATCATCCCGCGCTCGACGCCGATCACCTCCAGCCGATAGTGATCCTGCGGGGCAAGGAAGCGATTGGCCTCGGAAAACACATCCATGGGGCCGGTGACATCCAGCGACTGAACGCCGGCGAACACCACGATGGCTACGGTTTTACTCATGGTTCGAAGAGCCTCTCATGGCACCGATTGCAACGCTCACCTGTAGGAGCGAGCCTGCTCGCGATGGACGTCAACGATGACGGGAGCTGGCTGGATGTACGCGGTGCCCTCACGTGCATCGCGAGCAAGCTCGCTCCTACAGGGTCTGCATGCACCCTAGCCAATCCACGCCCAACAAGCGAGGTTGGCACGATATGCACGCTCATTGGCCGGGATAGCAGCCATGGATCGATTGTCCGGTTTCCGGGGCCGGAACAGACTTAAACCCTCAGCGCCGCCAAGGCGTTCACGACGAGGAAAACTCCATGAGCACCACCATCGCCGGCATCAAGATCCCCGACAGCGCACTGGCCAAGGCCACCACCGAATACATCCGCGACATCGAGTCTGACCTGCTCTACCACCACTCGCGCCGGGTCTTCCTGTTCGGTGCTCTGAGCGGCGAGCGCAAGCAACTGGCCTACAACCCGGAGTTGCTGTACGTCGGCGCGATGTTCCATGACCTGGGACTGGTGCAAGGTCATCGTAGCGACAACGAGCGCTTCGAAGTCGACGGTGCCAACGCGGCAGCGGCGTTCCTCAAGCCTTACGGATTGAGCGATGACGACATCGAACAGGTCTGGCTATCGATTGCCCTGCACACCACGCCGGGCGTGCCTCAGCATTTACGGCCCACCGTGGCACTGGTCACGGCTGGCGTCGAAATGGACGTGCTGGGCATGGACTACGCGGCGTTTTCCAGCGTGCAGCGCGAAGCGGTGGTGCATGCACATCCACGGGGCGAGGGATTCAAGGAGTGCATCATCTGCGCGTTTGCCGACGGCTTGCGCCATCGTCCGCAGACCACGTTCGGCAATGTGAAGACTGATGTGCTGGTGGATCAGGAGCCGGGGTTCAAGCCGATGAACTTCGTCGAGGTCATTCGTAAATCTCCCTGGGTCACATAAGCAAATGTGGGAGCGGGCTTGCTCGCGAAGGGGTCGTGTCAGTCTACATCCACATTGACTGACACAACGCTTTCGCGAGCAAGCCCGCTCCCACATTTTGGATTGGGTTGATCACAAGAGCGTGGTCAACCCGACGTCAGGCTCAAGCCGCTTCCGGCGCCTGCGCGCGACGCACGTCCGGTTGCTTCCACGAGTCGGCTGCCGCTTCTTCGATCGCCTGCTGGATCGCACGACGACGGCTCTCTTCGGCGCGACGGCTGAAGAACCAGACGAGGAAGGTCACGATGGACACCGCCAGCAGGATCAGGCTGGCCACGGCGTTGATCTCGGGTTTGACCCCCAGACGGACCGCCGAGAACACTTCCATCGGCAGGGTCGTGGAACCCGGGCCGGACACGAAGCTCGCCAGCACGAGGTCATCCAGCGACAGGGCGAACGACATCATGCCGCCCGCTGCCAGCGATGGCGCGATCATCGGGATGGTGATCAGGAAGAACACCTTCCACGGCCGTGCACCGAGGTCCATGGCCGCTTCTTCGATGGACAGGTCCAGCTCACGCAAGCGTGCCGAGACCACCACCGCCACATAGGCCGCACAGAACGTGGTGTGGGCGATCCAGATGGTGACGATGCCGCGTTCCTGCGGCCAGCCGATCATCTGCGCCATGGCCACGAACAGCAGCAACAGCGACAGACCGGTGATCACCTCAGGCATGACCAGCGGCGCAGTGACCAGGCCACCGAACAGGGTACGGCCCTTGAAGCGCGTAATGCGCGTCAGGACGAACGCCGCCAATGTACCCAGTGCCACCGCCGCGATGGCGGTGTAGCAGGCGATTTCCAGCGAGCGCACCACCGAGCCCATCAGTTGGCTGTTGTCGAGCAGGCCGACGTACCACTTGATCGACCAGCCACCCCACACCGTCACCAGTTTCGAGGCGTTGAACGAGTAAATCACCAGGATCAGCATCGGCAGGTAGATGAACAACAGACCCAGTACCAGCATCAGGCTGGAGAAACGGAAGCGCTTCATTCTTTACCCTCCATTTCCTTGGCCTGACTGCGGTTGAACAGGATGATCGGCACAATCAGGATCGCCAGCATCACTACCGCCAGGGCAGACGCCACCGGCCAGTCACGGTTGTTGAAGAACTCTTGCCAGAGCACTTTACCGATCATCAGGGTTTCCGGACCACCGAGCAGTTCCGGGATCACGAACTCACCCACCACCGGGATGAACACCAGCATGCAGCCGGCAATGATGCCGTTTTTCGACAGCGGCACGGTGATTTTCCAGAAGCTGTTGAACGTGCTCGAACCCAAGTCCGACGCAGCTTCCAGCAGGCTCTGGTCGTGCTTCACCAGGTTGGCGTACAGCGGCAGGATCATGAACGGCAGGTAGGAATAAACCACGCCGATGTAGACCGCCAGGTTGGTGTTGAGGATCTGCAGCGGCTCGTCGATCCAGCCCATGCTCATCAGGAACCCGTTGAGCAGGCCGTTATTGCTGAGGATGCCCATCCACGCGTAAACGCGGATCAGGATCGCGGTCCAGGTCGGCATCATGATCAGCAGCACCAGCACCGTTTGCACTTCCTTGCGGGCAACGGAGATGCCGTAGGCCATCGGGTAGCCAATCAGCAGGCAGAGGATGGTGCTGAAAAACGCCATCTTCAACGAGCCGAGGTAAGCGGCGATGTACAGCTCGTCACCGGCCAGCATCGCGTAGTTGCCCAGGTTAAGCAGCAACTGCAACTTCTGCTCGGCGTAGCTGTAGATCTCGGTGTATGGCGGAATGGCCACGTCCGCTTCGGCGAAGCTGATCTTCAGTACGATGAAGAACGGCAGCATGAAGAACAGGAACAGCCAGATGAAGGGAACCCCGATGACCATCTGACGGCCACCGGGAATTATTCGATTGAGTCGACGCTTGAATTTGCGCATGTTCATGAGCGCAGCACCACGCCGCTGTCGTCTTCCCAGTACACGTAGACCTGATCACCCCAGGTCGGACGCTGCCCGCGACGCTCGGCGTTGGCCACGAACGACTGCACCAGCTTGCCGCTTGGCAATTCGACGTAGAACACCGAGTGCCCACCCAGGTAGGCGATGTCGTGCACTTTGCCGCTGGACCAGTTGTACTGGCAGGTCGGCATGTCGGCGGTGACCAGCAGTTTTTCCGGACGGATCGCGTAGGTGACCGACTTGTCCTGCACCGAAGTGCTGATGCCGTGGCCGACGTAGATCTGACGATCCAGGTCTTTGCAGGTAATGATCGCGTGACCTTCGGCGTCGTCGATCACTTCGCCTTCGAAGATGTTCACGTTGCCGATGAATTCGCAGACCAGGCGACTGGTCGGGGTTTCGTAGATG
Organism: Pseudomonas sp. BF-R-30; assembly: GCF_019956175.1. Taxonomy (NCBI): domain Bacteria; kingdom Pseudomonadati; phylum Pseudomonadota; class Gammaproteobacteria; order Pseudomonadales; family Pseudomonadaceae; genus Pseudomonas; species Pseudomonas sp. BF-R-30. Next base: position 332,358 of record NZ_JAHBDE010000011.1, read on the forward strand.
TCGATCGGGCTGCCGATCTGGGCGATCCAGCCCAGGTGCATGATCGCGATACGCTCGGCCATGGTCATGGCCTCTTCCTGATCGTGGGTCACCATCACGCAGGTTACGCCGACGCGCTCGATGATCTCCACCAGCTCCAACTGCATTTGCGAACGCAGTTTTTTATCCAGTGCGCCCATCGGCTCGTCGAGCAGCAGCAGCTTCGGGCGCTTGGCCAGGGAACGGGCCAGGGCCACACGCTGACGCTGACCACCGGACAACTGATGCGGTTTGCGCTTGGCGTACTGGCTCATCTGTACCAGCTTGAGCATGTCGGCCACGCGGGCGTCGATCTCTGACGCCGGCAGTTTGTCCTGCTTGAGGCCAAAGGCGATGTTCTGCGCCACGGTCATGTGCGGGAACAAGGCGTAGGACTGGAACATCATGTTGATCGGCCGCTCGTATGGCGGCATATCAGTGATGTCTACGCCATCGAGGAAAATGCGCCCCTCCGTGGGCCGTTCGAAACCTGCGAGCATGCGCAGCAAAGTGGATTTGCCCGATCCCGAACCGCCGAGCAGGGCGAAAATTTCGCCTTTCTTGATTTCCAGGGACACATCGTCCACGGCAATCGTCTCGTCGAACTTCTTCGTGACCCGGTCGATTTTGACCAGCACCTGTTTAGGTGACTGGTCGCCCTCGAGGGCTTTCTTATAGGCGCCGGAGGCAACTGCCATTTACGAAACTCCCAACAAAATTTTCAGTTCGCTCAAGGTGAGCGAACCTTGGATAGTTTGAGCCTTGAAACTATTTACCCGACTTGACCTTGGTCCAGCTGCGGGTCATCAAACGTTGAATATTCGGCGGTAACTCGACCGACACGTAGGTCTTGTCGAGCACCTCTTGCGGTGGATAAACCGCTTCGTCGGTGCGAATGGACTGTTCCATCAGTTTGTCCGACCCCGGGTTAGGGTTGGCATAGCCGACGTAATCGCTGACCTGGGCAATCACCTCAGGCTTGAGCAAATAGTTGATGAAGGCGTGGGCCTGCTTGACGTTGGCCGAGTCCTTCGGAATCGCCAGCATGTCGAACCAGAGCGCACCACCCTCTTTCGGAATCGAGTAGGCGATGTTCACGCCTTTCTTGGCTTCTTCGGCGCGGTTCTTGGCCTGGAAGATGTCGCCGGAGAAACCGATCGCCACGCAGATATCGCCGTTGGCCAGATCCGCGATGTACTTGGAGGAATGGAAGTAGGTCACGTAAGGCCGCACTGCAAGCAACTTGGCGGTGGCCTTTTCGTAGTCCTTGGGATCAGTGCTGTTAGCGTTCAGGCCCATGTAATTGAGCACTGTCGGCATCATTTCATCGGCGGAGTCGAGGAATGCGACGCCACAGCTTTGCAGTTTCTTGATGTTCTGCGGCTCGAACAGCACGCCCCACGAATCAATCGTATCGACGCCCAGCACAGCCTTGACCTTGTCGACGTTGTAACCGATGCCGTTGGTGCCCCACAGGTACGGCACGGCGTACAGGTTGCCCGGATCGTTCTGTTCCAGGCGCTTGAGCAGCACTGGATCGAGGTTCGAATAGTTCGGCAGCTGCGACTTGTCGAGCTTCTGGAATGCCCCGGCCTTGATCTGCTTGCCGAGGAAGTGGTTCGACGGCACGACCACGTCGTAGCCGGTACGCCCGGCCAGCAATTTACCTTCCAGGGTTTCGTTGGAATCGAAGACGTCATAAACCGGCTTGATACCGGTCTCTTTCTGGAAATCGGCCAGGGTGGTCTCGCCGATGTAGTCGGACCAGTTATAAATATGCACGGTACCGGCGGCCTGGACACTGACAGCAACTGTCAGCCCGGCACCCACCAGCATGGCATTGCGCAACATAGAAAAAATAGGCAAGTGGAGGTCCTCTGAAATTAGTTGGGCCCAAGTTGCCCCGCGCTACATGACAACCGTGGTTGCCCGGCAACAAAACCGGCGCGCAACTTACCCTCGAAAAACCGTTCCAGCAAAACTTTCTGTCATTTAATTACACCTGCTGCCGCCACCGCGCGGGTGACGACAACAGGTTGTTGCATCAAACCGGCTTATTTACCGGATTTGATCTTGGTCCAGCTGCGGGTCATGATTCGCTGGGTCGCGGCCGGCAAGTCGGCAATCGCGTACAGCTTGGCCAGCACGTCCGCCGGCGGGTAAACGCCCGGGTCACTGGTGATGTCTTTATCGACCAACGCAGTTGCAGCCGCATTACCGTTCGGGAAACGCACGGCGTTGGTGATTTCAGCCATGATTTCCGGCTTCTGCAGGAAGGTCATGAACTTGTAGGCGCCTTCGACGTTTTCGGCATCTTTAGGGATGGCGACCATGTCGTAGAAGCTGCCGGCACCTTCTTTGGGAATGTTGTAGCTGACTTTCACCTTGCCACCGGCTTCTTCCGCGCGGGACTTGGCCTGGTAAATGTCACCCGAGTAACCCACGGCCACGCAGATGTTGCCGTTGGCCAGGTCGGAGATGTACTTGGACGAGTGGAAGTAACCTACCGAAGGACGAATTTTCAGGAACAGCGCTTCGGCTTCGGCCAGTTGTTTCTTGTCCTGGCTGTCGGTTGGATAGCCCAGGTAGTGCAATGCCACCGGAATCATCTCGGTTGGCGAATCGAGGAAACTGATACCGCACGCCTTCAACTTCGCGGCGTTTTCAGGTTTGAACAAGAGGTCCCAGGAGTTGGTCGGCGCGTCGGCACCCAGCGCAGCCTTGACCTTCTCGGGATTGAAGCCGATACCGATCGAACCCCACATGTACGGGAAGGCGTGCTCGTTACCCGGGTCGCTCACGGAAACGGCCTTGAGCAGGTCAGTGTTCAGGTTCTTCCAGTTAGGCAGCTTGGACTTGTCCAGCTTCTGGTAGACGCCAGCCTTGATCTGCTTGGCCAGGAAGTTGTTCGACGGTACAACGATGTCGTAACCGGACTTGCCTGCCAGCAACTTGGCTTCAAGGGTTTCGTTGCTGTCGAAGACGTCATAGACAACCTTGATGCCCGACTCGTCTTCAAACTTCTTGACGGTGTCAGGTGCGATGTAGTCGGACCAGTTGTACACGTGCAGTACTTTGTCATCGGCCTGAACCGCGCCGGCCATCAAACCCATTACGGACATGGCAAGCAGAGTCTTGCCAGCGAGCTTTTTACCTAGTGCCTTCATGCGTAATGCTCCAAATTTTTCTTTTTTGAACCACTTGTTCAGCGACCGAACCCGGGCAACTGGAACCGCGGCTAGTCTGGCAAGATCCACATCGGTCTTTCAAGGAAACGGCCACGCTTTCTGACAGTTCTGAGCGAAAGTTCCTACTTCATATGTAGAACTTTGAACCTCCGCTCAGAGCCTAGCACTTAGCCCTGCAATGCACTCAGGGTCAGGTCAAGACACTTGCGAGCCTTGGTCACCAGTTCATCGATTTCCGCCGGTGTAATCACCAGTGGCGGAGCGATGATCATGGTATCGCCGACGGCGCGCATGATCAGGCCGTTATCGAAGCAGAACTGACGGCAGATCATGCCGACGCCCTTGCCTTCGAAACGCTTGCGTGTGGCCTTGTCCTGGACCAGTTCGATGGCCCCCAACAGACCCACCCCACGAACTTCACCCACCAGCGGGTGATCGTTCAGTTCCCGCAGACGCTTTTGCAAATACGGTGCCGTTTCGGACTTCACGCGCTCGACAATTTTTTCGTCGCGCAGGATGCGGATGTTTTCCAGCCCCACAGCCGCTGCCACCGGGTGCCCGGAGTAGGTGAAACCGTGGTTGAAGTCGCCGCCCTCATTGAGCACGTCCACCACTTCGTCACGCACAATCAGACCACCCATCGGGATGTAGCCCGAGGTCAGACCCTTGGCGATGGTCATCATGTCTGGCTTGAGGTCGTAGAAATCGCTGCCGAACCACTCGCCGGTACGACCGAAACCGCAAATCACTTCGTCAGCCACGAACAGAATGTCGTACTTGGCGAGGATTTCCTTGATGCGCGGCCAGTAAGTCTCTGGCGGAATGATCACGCCACCGGCACCCTGGATCGGCTCGGCAATAAAGGCACCGACGTTGTCGACGCCGACTTCCAGAATCTTTTCTTCCAGCTGATTGGCCGCCCACACACCGAACTCTTCCGGGGTCATTTCGCCGCCTTCGCCGAACCAGTACGGCTGGGCAATGTGAACGATGCCCGGGATCGGCAAGTCGCCCTGTTCGTGCATGTACGTCATACCGCCCAGGCTCGCGCCGGCCACGGTGGAACCGTGATAGCCGTTCTTGCGGCTGATGATGACTTTCTTGTTCGGCTGACCCTTGATCGCCCAGTAGTGACGAACCATACGCAGCATGGTGTCGTTGCCTTCGGAGCCGGAACCGGTGAAGAACACGTGGTTCATGCCTTCAGGCGCGATGTCGGCGATAGCCTTGGCCAGTTCCAGTACCGGCGGATGCGCAGTCTGGAAGAACAGGTTGTAGTAAGGCAGTTCGCGCATCTGTTTACTGGCGGCATCGGCCAGTTCATCGCGACCATAACCAATTGCGACACACCACAGGCCGGCCATGCCATCGAGGATCTTGTTGCCTTCGCTGTCCCAGAGGTAAACGCCCTTGGCGTTGGTGATGATCCGCGGGCCTTTCTCTTTCAGCTGCTTGAAATCGCTGAACGGAGCCAGGTGGTGATCATTGCTCAGGGTTTGCCATTCACGGGTTTGCGGATTGTTGCTGGTCATACGAATCTCCTAAAAAAATCACGTGAAGGCGCCGCCAGGCAGCGGCGGCGCCCGGCGTATCAGACGGCAAAGAGCAGGAATTCCCTTTCCCACGAACTGATCACGCGCTTGAAGTTTTCATGCTCGGCCCGCTTGACCGCAACGTAGCCAGTGATGAAATTTTTGCCCAGGTAACGCTCGATGGTCGCGCTGTTTTCCATACGTTCAAGCGCGTCTTCGATGGTCAGCGGCAGGCGCAGGTTGCGGCGTTCATAGCCACGCCCCACTACCGGCGCACTCGGGTTCAGGCCTTCGACCATGCCGATGTAACCGCAGAGCAGGCTCGCGGCAATCGCCAGGTACGGGTTGGCATCGGCGCCCGGCAGGCGGTTTTCCACCCGACGGTTTTGCGGCCCCGCATCCGGCACCCGCAGGCCCACGGTGCGGTTCTCTTCGCCCCACTCCACGTTCACCGGCGCCGAGGTATCCGGCAGGAAGCGGCGGAATGAGTTGACGTTGGGTGCGAACAGCGGCAACAGCTCGGGAATGAGTTTCTGCAGACCACCGATGTGGTGCAGGAACAACTGGCTCATGGTCCCGTCGTCATTGGAGAAGATGTTCTTGCCGGTCTCGATGTCGATGACGCTCTGGTGCAAGTGCATGGCGCTGCCCGGCTCGCCGGTCATTGGCTTGGCCATGAAGGTCGCGGCCACATCGTGCTTGAGCGCGGCTTCGCGCATGGTGCGCTTGAACACCAGGATCTGGTCGGCCAGGGACAGGGCATCGCCGTGACGGAAGTTGATTTCCATCTGCGCCGTGCCGTCCTCGTGGATCAGCGTATCGAGGTCCAGGTCCTGCAATTCGCACCAGTCGTAGACGTCTTCGAACAACGGATCGAATTCGTTCGCGGCTTCAATGGAGAACGACTGGCGACCGATTTCCGGGCGACCGGAGCGGCCGATTGGCGGTTGCAGCGGGTAGTCCGGGTCGTCACTGCGCTTGGTCAGGTAAAACTCCATTTCCGGCGCCACGATCGGCTGCCAGCCTTTGTCGGTATAGAGTTTCAGGACTTTCTTGAGCACGTTGCGCGGCGACAGCTCGATCGGGTTGCCTTGCTTGTCGTAGGTATCGTGGATGACGATGGCGGTCGGCTCGATGGCCCACGGCACCAGGTACACCGCGCTCTGGTCGGGGCGGCAGATCATGTCGATGTCGGCCGGATCGAGCAGTTCGTAATAGATGTCGTCTTCGACGTAGTCGCCGGTCACTGTCTGCAACAGAACGCTTTCTGGCAGGCGCATGCCTTTTTCGGCGATAAATTTGTTGGTCGGCGAAATCTTGCCCCGGGTAATCCCGGTCAAGTCGGCGATCATGCATTCGACTTCTGTGATCTTGTGGTTTTTCAACCAATCGGTGAGCTGGTCGAGGTTGTTACTCATAAATGCCTCTAGGCTTGAGTTGTCTGACCCTTTTGAGGTCAGGCGTTGTTTGACGCATCGGCGTCGCGTTGTAGAGCGTTTGCGCGGCAGATTATCGTGCTTGGCAACACGGCTGCAGAGGCCGGGCGTGCAAAATCGCGAGCGGTGCCCTGAACAATGGTCAGGCCGCTATTGTGAATCGGTTCTATATTGAATGGAGTAACCGTAATGGGGGTGCCATCGCGACCGTCCAGAATATCGGACGGGGACGGTTGAACCGTCACGGATGGGAGGATCACCAGAACCGCCGGGGCCACAGAACGGACGGACGTGTCATCACTGATGTGACAAGCATGCCGACCGACCTGTCTTGAGCAGTCGGTGACGCCGATTATCGGCAGGCGAGACATGAAGCACCCCGGTATTATTGCTGTTATGGGTTTGATTCGAGCTTAGCCTTGTTCATTTTTTTACACAACACCCCCGTAAAAAATACAACACGGCCCGCTCAAGCCTGCGGGCGCCATAGAGGCCAAGGGCATAAAAACGCCCCAAAGTGCCTCAAAAAAGCCACACGGGCGCTTTTTTAGGGCAAAAAAGGCCTCGCTTGACTTCGGCATGCCGTTCGGGTTGACTGGAATCTGAAAAGATCAATGATTGATATTTTTAACAACAAAGGTGTTGCATCATGTCGGTACCCCCGCGTGCCGTTCAGCTTAACGAAGCGAACGCGTTCCTTAAGGAACATCCTGAGGTTCTGTACGTTGACCTTCTGATTGCGGATATGAATGGTGTGGTGCGCGGCAAGCGCATCGAACGCACCAGCCTCCACAAGGTTTACGAGAAAGGCATCAACCTGCCGGCCTCTCTATTTGCTCTGGATATCAATGGCTCGACGGTGGAAAGCACCGGCCTGGGCCTGGACATCGGCGATGCTGACCGAATCTGCTATCCAATCCCCGATACCCTATGCAACGAGCCATGGCAGAAGCGCCCGACCGCGCAACTGTTGATGACCATGCACGAACTCGAAGGCGAACCATTCTTCGCCGACCCGCGTGAAGTGCTGGCCAATGTGGTGCGCAAGTTCGACGAAATGGGCCTGACCATCTGTGCCGCGTTCGAACTGGAGTTCTACCTGATCGACCAGGAGAACGTGAACGGTCGTCCGCAACCGCCGCGCTCGCCGGTTTCCGGCAAACGTCCGCACTCGACTCAGGTCTACCTGATCGACGACCTCGACGAATACGTCGACTGCCTCCAGGACATTCTGGAGGGTGCCAAAGAGCAAGGCATTCCGGCCGACGCCATCGTCAAGGAAAGTGCCCCGGCGCAGTTCGAAGTCAACCTGCACCACGTGGCTGACCCGATCAAGGCCTGCGACTACGCGGTCCTGCTCAAGCGCCTGATCAAGAACATCGCCTACGACCATGAAATGGACACCACCTTCATGGCCAAGCCTTACCCAGGCCAGGCGGGTAATGGTCTGCACGTCCACATCTCGATTCTCGACAAAGACGGCAAGAACATTTTTGCCAGTGAGGATCCCGAGCAGAACGCCGCACTGCGTCACGCGATCGGCGGTGTGCTCGAGACCCTACCGGCGCAGATGGCTTTCCTTTGCCCGAACGTCAACTCCTACCGTCGTTTCGGCGCACAGTTCTACGTGCCGAACTCGCCGTGCTGGGGCCTGGATAACCGCACCGTGGCGATTCGCGTACCGACCGGCTCCGCCGACGCCGTGCGCATCGAACATCGTGTAGCCGGCGCCGATGCCAACCCGTACCTGCTGATGGCTTCGGTCCTGGCAGGCGTGCACCACGGCCTGACCAACAAAATCGAGCCTGGCGCCCCGGTCGAAGGCAACAGCTACGAGCAGAACGAGCAGAGCCTGCCGAACAACCTGCGCGATGCACTGCGCGAGCTGGACGACAGCGAAGTCATGGCCAAGTACATCGATCCGAAATACATCGATATCTTCGTGGCCTGTAAAGAGAGCGAGCTGGAGGAGTTCGAACACTCCATCTCCGACCTCGAGTACAACTGGTACCTGCATACCGTGTAAGCGGCTGCAGTAAAAAAGGAACGCCGCCGGCTGATAAGGCCGGCGGCGTTTTTTTATGGCCAACACCGCCTCCTGTGGCGAGGGGGCTTGTCGGGACGCCGCACCGCCCCGTTGGGCTGCACAGCAGCCCCAAAAAATGCACCCTCATGTGTATCAGACATACCGCGATTACCGGGTTTGGGAGTGCTTCGCCCTCCAACGGGGGCAAGCCCCCTCGCCACAGGGTATGGATCATCCTCGCGCTCTGCGTACAATGCCCGCAGCCCCGCAGGAGACTCCAATGACACGCGTAGCCACCCCCCGCAAACCCCGCGCACGCAGCCAGGCCCGGATCGATTCGATACTCGATGCGGCCCGCACGCTGCTGGCTGCCGAGGGCGTGGCCAGCCTGTCGATCTACAGCGTCGCCGAGCGCGCGGAGATTCCGCCCTCCTCGGTCTACCACTTCTTCGCCAGCGTGCCGGCGTTGCTCGAAGCCTTGACCGCCGACGTCCATGCGGCCTTCCGCGCCTGCCTGCAAGCCCCTATCGACCACCACGCCTTGAATGGCTGGCGCGATCTGTCGCGACTGGTGGAACAACGCATGCTCGACATCTACGCAGAGGATGCTGCCGCCCGCCAACTCATTCTGGCCCAGCACGGCCTGACCGAAGTCACCCAGGCCGACCGCCAGCACGACATCGAACTGGGCGACCTGATGCACAAGCTGTTCGACCATCACTTCGAGCTGCCGACCTTGCCGAGTGATGTCGATGTGTTCGCCCTGGCCATGGAGCTGGGCGACCGGGTGTATGCGCGCTCGGTGCAGCAGCACGGGCAGATTACGCCGCGCATGGCCGAGGAAGGGATGCGGGTGTTTGATGCTTATGTGGGGTTGTATTTGCCACCGTATCTGCCCAAGCGGAACCTCTAGTGCGCTCACTGACCTCATCGCGAGCAAGCTCGCTCCCACAAGGATCTTCAGTGAATTCAGATTCTGTGAACGACAAATAATCCTGTGGGAGCGAGCTTGCTCGCGATGGCCGCACCGCTCAGCTCAAGACAAACACACATGAAAAACCCCGAAGGGCTCAAACCCTTCGGGGTTGTTGTTTACGCATGTGGCTTACAACTTGGCGATCGACACCTCGGTGGATTTCACAAACGCGATCACTTCACTGCCGACCGCCAGTTCCAGCTCTTTCACCGAGCGTGTGGTGATCACCGAAGTGACAATGCCGGACGCGGTCTGCACGTCGATTTCCGACAGCACGTCGCCGAGGACGATTTCCTTGATGGAGCCTTTGAACTGGTTGCGAACGTTGATGGCCTTGATAGTCATGATGTTGATTCCTGTCGTTGGGTAAGACTTGAGTTATTGAGCCCAGCGCAATTGCGTAGGCAAGGGTGAAACAGGTTCCGGTTCCGGCGGTTGGCCGGGCAGCGCCAGCACGCGATTGAGGACTTCGGTTTCCAGTGCCGCCAGCCGATGGGAGCCACGAACCCGAGGGCGCGGCAGTTCCACGTGCAGGTCGAGGCCGACTTCGCCGTCTTCGATCAGGATCACCCGATCGGCAATCGCCACGGCTTCACTGACGTCATGGGTCACCAGCAACACCGTGAAACCGTGCTGCTGCCAGAGCCGTTCAATCAGTTGCTGCATTTCAATTCGGGTTAGGGCATCCAGTGCCCCCAAGGGCTCGTCGAGCAGCAGCAGGCGCGGCTGATGAATCAACGCACGGGCCAACGCCACGCGTTGCTTCTGTCCACCGGACAGCGCTGCCGGCCACTCGTGGGCGCGATCGGCCAGGCCCACCGCCTCCAAAGCTGCAAGCGCTTGCGGCCGCCAGTTGCCCTTGAGGCCCAGACCGACGTTGTCGATGATCTTTTTCCAGGGCAGCAAACGCGCTTCCTGGAACATCAGCCGCGTGTCTTCCCGCGCGTCGCTCAATGGCGCGGCACCGGCGAGCAACTCACCGCCGGTTGGTTGATCAAGACCGGCGAGCAAGCGCAGCAAGGTACTTTTGCCGCAGCCACTGCGACCGACCACGGCAACAAACTGGCCCGCAGGAATGTGCAAGTCGATCTCGCGCAGCACCTGCCGCGAGCCGAAGGTCTTTTGCAGCTTGCGCACCGCCAGCGGAATGCCGCGCAGCAGGCGTGGAGGTTGCTCCGCAATCATGCCGCACCTCCCTTGGCAACCTGATAGGCCGGGTGCCAGCGCAGCCAGACACGCTCAAGTCCACGGGCCGCGAGATCGGCCAGTTTGCCGAGCACCGCGTACAGCAGAATCGCCAGCACCACCACGTCGGTCTGCAAGAACTCCCGGGCATTCATGGCCAGATAGCCGATGCCGGAACTCGCGGAAATGGTTTCCGCCACGATCAACGTCAGCCACATGAAGCCCAGGGCGAAGCGCACGCCGACCAGAATCGAAGGCAGCGCCCCCGGCAGAATCACCTGCCAGAACAGGCTGAAACCGCTCAGGCCATAGCTACGCGCCATCTCCACCAACGCCGGGTCGACGTTGCGGATGCCGTGATAGGTGTTGAGGTAGATCGGGAACAACGTGCCCAGCGCCACCAGGAAAATCTTCGCCGACTCGTCGATGCCGAACCACAGGATCACCAGTGGAATCAGCGCCAGGTGCGGCACATTGCGGATCATCTGCACCGAACTGTCGAGCAGGCGTTCGCCCCACTTCGACAGGCCGGTGATGAAGCCGAGCGTCAGGCCAATACCACCACCGATGGTGAAGCCCAGCGCGGCACGCCAGCCACTGATCGCCAGGTGTGTCCAGATTTCGCCACTGCGCACCAGACTTACACCGGCCTCGATGACGGCGATGGGTGCCGGCAGGATCCGTGTCGACAACCAACCCGCCGACACACTCAACTGCCATACCGCCAGCAACAACACCGGCAACGCCCAGGGCGCCAGGCTGTGGATGATTTTTTTCATGACCGCGCCTCAGCTCTGGGACGCGGCTTTGGGAAGAATGTCGTTGGCGACCATCTCGCCGAACGGGCTGACGTAACCGGCGCTCTTCGGCAGTTCAGGACGCTCGACATCGAGGTGCGGGAACAGCAACTCGGCCACCCGGTACGACTCTTCCAGGTGTGGATAACCGGAGAAGATGAAGGTATCGATGCCCAGGTCCGCGTACTCCTTCACGCGGGCGGCCACGGTCGGACCATCGCCCACCAGCGCCGTACCGGCACCGCCGCGCACCAGACCAACGCCGGCCCACAGGTTAGGGCTGACCTCCAGGTTGTCGCGATTGCCGCCGTGCAATGCGGCCATGCGTTGCTGACCGACCGAATCGAAACGCGCCAGCGAAGCCTGGGCACGAGCGATGGTCTCGTTGTCGAGATGGGAGATCAGCCGATCCGCGGCTTTCCAGGCTTCATCGTTGGTTTCGCGCACGATCACGTGCAGGCGAATGCCGAAGCGCACGGTGCGTCCAAGCTTGGCGGCCTTGGCACGGACCTGTTCGATTTTTTCCGCGACGGCGGCCGGTGGCTCGCCCCAGGTCAGAACCATTTCCACCTGTTCGGCGGCCAGGTCTTGCGCAGCTTCCGAGGAGCCGCCGAAGTACAGGGGCGGACGCGGCTGCTGGATCGGCGGATAGAGTAACTTCGCGCCCTTCACGCTGATGTGCTGGCCGTCGTAATCGACGGTTTCACCTTCCAGTACCCGGCGCCAGATGCGGGTGAATTCCACCGAGGCCTGATAGCGTTCTTCGTGGCTGAGGAACAGACCATCGCCCGCCAACTCTTCCGGGTCACCGCCCGTCACCAGGTTGAACAGCGCACGACCGCCGGACAGTCGATCCAGGGTCGCGGCCTGACGCGCCGCCACCGTCGGGGAAATGATCCCGGGGCGCAGGGCGACAAGGAACTTCAAACGCTGGGTCACAGGAATCAGCGATGCCGCCACCAACCAAGAGTCTTCGCAGGAGCGTCCGGTCGGAATCAGTACCCCGCCAAAACCCAGGCGGTCAGCGGCTTGCGCGACTTGTTGCAGGTAACCGTGATCAACGGCGCGGGCGCCTTCGGCGGTGCCAAGGTAATGGCCGTCGCCGTGGGTAGGCAGGAACCAGAAAATATTGAGGCTCATGGAGTGGTCTCCTTGGGGAATCGATTTATTGGGCTTTGGCAACGGCGGCCGGCGGCGTCCAGATCACGTCTTTGATGCTCAACGGCTTGGGAATCAACTTGAGCTGGTAGAAGCTGTCGGCAATTTTCTGCTGCGCCGCGACCACTTCCGGAGTCAGGAACAACGCGCCATAGCCCTGGCGTTTCACCGAGGTCAGGGTGATGTCGGCTGGCAGGCCGAGCAGCGGTGAAACCTGTTGGGTCACCTCTTGCGGGTTAGCCTTGGACCACTCGCCCACCGCGCGCACTTCTTCCACCAGGGTCTTGATCACCTCGGGATTTTTCTGCGCATAAGGTTTAGTCGCCAGGTAGAACTGATGGTTGTCGACGATGCCCTGGCCATCGCGCAGAGTGCGCGCTTGCAACTGTTGTTCGGCGGCGGCCTGGTAGGGGTCCCAGATCACCCAGGCGTCGACACTGCCACGTTCGAACGCGGCGCGGGCATCGGCCGGCGGCAGGAATACGGTCTGGATGTCGGTGTATTTGAGGCCGGCGTCTTCCAGTGCACGCACCAGCAGGTAGTGCACGTTGGAGCCTTTGTTGAGGACGACTTTCTTGCCCTTGAGGTCCGCCACCGATTTGATCGCCGAGTCCTTCGGCACAAGGATCGCCTCACTGTGCGGCGCTGGCGGTTCGTAGGCGACGTAGAGCAAATCAGCACCGGCCGCCTGGGCGAACACTGGCGGAGTTTCACCGGTGACACCGAAGTCGATGGAGCCGACGTTCAGGCCTTCAAGCAGTTGCGGGCCACCGGGGAATTCCGTCCATTGCACGTCCACGCCTTGGGCGGCGAGGCGTTTTTCCAGGGTGCCTTTGGCTTTGAGCAGCACCAGGGTGCCGTATTTCTGATAGCCGATTCGTAAAGTCTCGGCCTGAGCTTGAGTAATGGCGCCGAAGGTGACAGCCGCAGCAAACAGAGCGACCAGACCACGACGCAAAATGACAGGGCGCATGGCGCTCTCCTTTTTGCAGTTGGGTTTTGGCTGCACCTGCTTGCCCGTTGGCGGGCGAGTAAGGCCAGTACTTCAATTTTTCGGTGAGGCTTAAATGCTCCAGCGAGCACTCAACAAACGATCATTCAACAGGTTCGGATCGAGCGGCTTGGGCCGTCGCGCCATGGCGCTGAAAAACAGCTCAAGCGATTCATTCAGTCGTTGTTCCAGCTCCGGCGCCAACTGCGCCAGGGCGCTGCCTTCGCCGTAGGCGATCTGGCTGTCGACGGCGAAAATGCCTTGCAGCATTTCCTGGGCCTTCAATGCCGACAGCACCGGCTTGAGCGCGTAATCCACCGCCAGCATGTGGGCGATGCTGCCGCCAGTGGCCATCGGCAGAACCACCTTGTGGCTCAAGGCGCGTTCGGGCAGCAAATCCAGCACGACCTTCAGTGCTCCGGAAAACGATGCTTTGTAAACCGGTGTGGCGATCAGCAGGCCATCGGCGTTTTCAATTTGTTGCAACAAGTCGATCACCTTGGGGCTGTCGAAGCGTGCGTGCAGCAAGTCCTCGGCCGGGAAGTCCCGTACCTGATAACTCACCACTTCCACGCCCTGCCCCTGTAACCAACGCTGGGAGCGATCCAGCAGCACCCCGGATCGAGAGCGCTGACTGGGACTGCCACCGAGTGAGACAACCAACATTCAGACGATTCCTTGCACGGTGTTGGCGATTCGCGGTTTGCGATCTCGCTTCGATGGAGTGACCTTAACAGCTGATTTATATATCCATAAATCATATTTATTCATTTGGTTATACCTTTAAGAAATATATAAAGCTGTTTCTTCCAGGCAAAAAAACAGGCCGTCGAAACGGCCTGAAATCCCCTGCTTTGTGGATGCTGTTAACTGTGAAACCTGTGGTGTCTGACCCGACGCCTTCGCGAGCAAGCCCGCTCCCACAAGGGGGTACGCGGACAAATGTGGGAGCGGGCTTGCTCGCGAAGGCGGCATCAGCCACACCGTAAATATTGATGACTCACCGATTAGGCTGCGGCGTCAGGCGCAAGTAAGGCTTAACCGCTCGATAGCCCTTGGGAAAACGCTGTTTGATTTCATCCTCATCCTCATCCTTAAGCGACGGCACGATCACCACCTCATCACCGTCCTGCCAGTTGGCCGGTGTGGCCACCTTGTAGTTGTCGGTGAGTTGCAGCGAGTCGATCACCCGAAGGATTTCATTGAAATTGCGGCCAGTGCTCGCCGGGTAGGTAATCGTCAGCCGGACCTTTTTCTTCGGGTCGATCACGAACAGACTGCGCACGGTCAGGGTGTCGTTGGCGTTGGGGTGGATCAGGTCGTAGAGGTCCGAGACTTTGCGGTCGGCGTCATCCAGGATCGGAAAGTTGACCACGGTGTCCTGGGTTTCGTTGATGTCCTCGATCCACCTGTGGTGCGACTCCACCGGGTCCACCGACAAAGCGATGGCCTTGACACCGCGCGCTGCGAACTCATCCTTGAGCTTGGCGGTGAAGCCCAATTCAGTCGTGCACACCGGCGTGAAGTCCGCTGGATGGGAAAACAGCACGCCCCAACTATCGCCCAGCCACTGATGGAAACGGATGGTGCCGGCGCTGGAGTTCTGTTCGAAATCGGGGGCGATATCGCCAAGTCTGAGACCCATGGTGCTGCTCCTTGTGAGTGCTTGATGGGTTCAACTGTGCCTGTGTTTTTTATCTATTAAAAAGAATAAATATCGATTTATTTAGATCATAAAGAAATATTAAATATCTATTCACTGGACGTACCCCGCACAACCGGCCGAACATCGCCCCCAAGGTTCGAGAAGGCCTTGAGTTACTGCAAAGAGGGAAGTTCAAGGCGGGATTACGGGGGTGAACCCGTCTTGAAAATGTAAAAGCCCCGCCCGGTGCAATACCGGGCGGGGCTTTTTTTGTCTCGGTTACGCGAGCGCTATTACAACAGCGGGATCGAGTAGCTGACGATCAGGCGGTTTTCGTCCTGCGAACGCGTGTTCGGCAGGTCGGTGCGCCAGGTCGCGTTTTTCCACGCCAGGCCCAGGTTTTTCAGCGGACCTTCCTGAACGACGTAAGCCACGCTCAGATCGCGCTCCCACTCGGAAGCACCATTGGCCGCCTCGCCACCCTTGGCGTTAACGGTATCGATGTTGTCGCCGTGCAGGTAAACCAGACCCGCCGTCAGGCCAGGTACGCCGACCTTGGCGAAGTCATAGGAGTAGCGTGCTTGCCAGGTACGCTCGCCGGCACGGCCGAACTTCTGGATTTGCGCGTCGGTGATGGTGTAGTTCGACGAACCGTCGCCCTGGTTCAGCCAAGGGAAATCGCTGCTGCCGTTGCTGACCTGATAACCGCCACCGAAGGTGTGACCGGCAACGGTGTACAGGAACAGGCCGCTGTACAGGTTGTTGTCGACCTTGCCTTTACCGTTTGGCGCGTTGTAGTTGCCAGTGGTGAAGTACAGCGGGTCGTGACCGTTGGCACCATCATCAGAGCTGTTGAAATAACGGAAATCCGACTTCAACACGCCAGGGCCGATTGCCCAGTTGTGCACCAGACCCAGGAAGTGTTGCTTGTAGAACTCTTCCAGGTTGCCGTAGTAGTACTGGGCCGTCAGGTCCTTGGTGATCTTGTAGTCGCCACCGGCATAGATGAACTTGTTGCTGTCGCGGAATTTGGTGCCGCGAGTGTTCGCGCCCGAAATCGACATCTGCTCATTGTTGCTGGAGTTACGGCCTTTAACGGCTTCGATCTGGCCACCAACCAGGGTCAGATCCTTGATGTCGCCGGACGTGATCTGGCCACCCTGCCAGGTTTGCGGCAGCAGACGACCATCGTTGGTCACGATCACCGGGTTTTTCGGCTGCAGGGTGCCCAGCTTCAATTCGGTCTGGGAAACCTTGGCTTTGGCCGTCAGGCCCAGGCTGGAGAAATCATCAACTGCCTCGCCGTTGGATTTGCTCGGGAAAACCGTGCCGCCGTAAGAGGTCGCCGTGGCGCCGTTGGTACCGCCGCCCGAATCCAGTTTCACGCCCAACAGGCCGATCGCATCGATGCCGAAGCCGACGGTGCCCTGGGTGTAACCGGAGATGAAACGCAGATCGAAGCCTTGGCCCCACTCTTCGTTTTTGTTGGCACCGGCTCCGTCACGGTAGTCGGTGTTGATGTAGAAGTTACGCAGCCCCAATGTTGCCTTGCTGTCTTCGATAAAACCCGCGGCGCTTGCCTGCTGGGTCAAAACCCCGACGGCCACAGCCATGGCCAAGGTGGACTTGTTCATGTTTCGCTCCTCTCGTTTCTAGTTCTGATGTTCCTGGTCCCGAATCGATTGCCCGGGATCCTGAATGCATAAATTCGCGGCAAACCGTCTAGGCCGGTCGTTTGGCGGGCCGCAGGATACATGGCCTTAAAGCCAAAAAGAATTTTTTGATATTTTTTAATATCACTTAGGAATATGACTTCCCACGACAGAGCCGAGGTATCGGCGGCAAGGCCGATTCCTGCACCTGACCTATTGTCGAGGGACGAAATCGCCAAATCCGGGCTCAGGGATGAGTGCCGGACAGGCGCACTTTAAGCGGGATATTTAAAAACTAAAAAGAATAATAAATAATCAGTAAAGATCTTTATGGAATATTAAAAAACAGACAAAAAAAACCTCGCCAGCAGGCGAGGCTTTTTTACAAGGCTTGTTACAGGAAGCTGTAGGTGTAGTTGAAGATCAGACGAGTCTGGTCAACATCAGGGTTGTTGGAGACTTCACTGCCACGGTAGACACCATTACGTAGCGTTACGCCGAAGCCTTTGAGAGCGCCCTGCTGGATGGTGTAGTCGATCCGCATGTCGCGTTCCCACTCGGAGCCATCAGGGCCGCTGCCGTTGGTAGCCTTGATGTTGTCGCCATGCAGGTAGGCGATCGAAGTTTTCAGGCCCGGCACGCCCAGTCCTGCGAAGTCATAGGAGTACTGACCGAAGGTGGTGTTTTCACCGGCACGAACAAAACCGTTGATCATGGAGTCGGTGAACAGGTAGAAGCTGGCGCCGCCGTTGCCTTCCGGACGGCCATTGCCATCAACCACGTTGCCCTGGTTCAGGTAGACAAAACCGCCGTCATCGCTGACGCGCTGATGACCGAGCAGGAAGGCGTTGCCACCCAGGGTGTAGGTGAACATGGCGCTCCAGGTCTTGTTATCGACCTCGCCCGGGTTCCTGGCGAAACCGTTGTTGTTGTTGAAACGGAAACCCGGATCGCCGTTCTTGCCGTCGGAGCTGCTGTCGAAGTAGCGAATATCAGTCTTGAAGGACTGTTTGGCGTCGATCGGAAACACGTGGATCAAGCCCAGGAAGTCCTGCTTGTAGTAGTCCTTCAGATTCGAGTGGTAGTACTGCAGGGTCAGGTCCTTGGTGACCTTCCAGTCAGCACCACCGTAGTAGAACTTGTTGCTGTCCTCTGTGCCGCCAGCCACGGCCAGGCCGGTGGAGTTCGAAGAGGCGCGACCCGCCGAATGCTCCAACTGACCTGCGTTGAAGGTCACGTTGTCGATTTCTTTCGAAGTGATGGTGCCACCGTCAAAGGTCTGTGGCAGCAGACGGCTGTCGTTCGCGACCAGGATCGGCAAGTTGGGTGCCAGGGCGCCACCCAGGTGGGCTTCGGTCTTCGAGAAGCGCGCCTTGACGTTAGCGGCTGCACGGCTCCATTCGGACACGGCCGAACCATCGCTGTCGCTTGGGAAGAAGGTGTTGTTGTCCGGGTGGTGACCCTTGCCGCCGTCCAGGTGGATACCCAGCAGTGCCTGGGCGTCGATACCGAAACCGAC
This sequence comes from Pseudomonas sp. BF-R-30, assembly GCF_019956175.1. Taxonomy (NCBI): domain Bacteria; kingdom Pseudomonadati; phylum Pseudomonadota; class Gammaproteobacteria; order Pseudomonadales; family Pseudomonadaceae; genus Pseudomonas; species Pseudomonas sp. BF-R-30. The sequence goes on from NZ_JAHBDE010000011.1 coordinate 350,481, forward strand.
AGTGCCTTGGGTGAAACCGGACAGATAATCGAATTTCAGGCCTTCTGCGGACTCTTTCTGATCCGCACCGCCTTCACGGTTATCGTTGTTGTAATACATGGTCCGGGAACTGATGGACGCCTTGCTGTCTTCCAGGAAACCTGCGGCGCCTGCCTGCTGCGCCAAAACCCCTACGGCCACGGCCAAAGCCAAGGTGGACTTGTTCATTGTGTAGCTCCTCTCGATTCTAGTTCTTGTATTCCTGGTCTCGAGTCGTCGCCCGAAATCCTAAGATGCGCGATTAGCGCCAGACCGTGACCCACAAGTCAATCGTAACTATGTGTGTCTACGACCTTTGTCTAACCCCCGATTTTTTGGTCCCTGCCGGGTCATGAATTCGTCATGAACCTGAAAAGAATTACCCGATTCTTTTCTAATACCGTTTAGGAATTTAGCGCTCAATTTCCAGCCCCCCCAGAACAAAGGGTTCGGCTCATAAGCTAATTCCTAAACGGTATTTATATTTGCTTTTTTAGATCGATTAGTTTCTGACGCAATCCGGAAACAAATCCTTACAGAAAGGCAGCCCCATGACGATCAAGCGCGCACTATCCAGACCAATTGTTACAGTTTGTGTATCTCTCGCATTTTCTTTCACCGCCCAGGCGGCGAACCTCACCGTCGGTTATCAAACCGGAATCGACCCCAGCAAAGTCCCCCAGGCCGATGGCCTTTATGAAAAAACCATCGGCCAGCCCATCGACTGGCGACGCTTCAACAGCGGCCCGGAAGTGGTCACGGCGATTGCCTCCGGCGATGTACAAATCGGCAATCTCGGCTCCAGTCCGCTGGCCGCTGCCGCTTCGCGCAACCTGCCGATTGTCGCGTTCATCGTCTCGGCGCAGATCAATGCCGCCGAAGCGCTGGTGGTGCGCAATGGCAGCGGCATCGAAAAACCACAAGATCTGATCGGAAAGACCATCGCCACGCCTTTCGTTTCAACCTCCCACTACAGCCTGCTTGGTGCGTTGAAGCACTGGGGCCTGGACAGTTCGAAAGTCAAAGTGGTGAACCTGCAGCCGGCGGAAATCGCGGCAGCCTGGAAGCGGGGAGATATTGATGGCGCGTTTGTCTGGTCGCCAGCCCTGGGGGAAATCCGCAAGAGCGGCAAGACCCTGACCGACGCTGCACAGGTAGGCCAATGGGGAGCCCCCACCTTCGAGGTCTGGGTGGCACGCAAGGATTACGCCGAGAAGCACCCGGAGGTGGTGGCCAGATTCGCCAAGGTCACCCTCGACGCCTTTGCTGATTACGCGGCGCATAAAGCCAGCTGGACTGCCGACTCGGTACCGGTGCAGAAAATCGCCAAACTGACCGGTGCCAATGCCGCCGATGTGCCGGAGTTACTGGCCGGTTCCGCATTCCCGGATGCCAAGGCGCAACAGAGCACCGCGCTGCTGGACGGCGGCACGGCCAAGGCCATTGGCGAGACGGCGAAATTCTTGAAGGAACAAGGGAAGGTGGAGACGGTGCTGCCGGATTACTCGCCGTATGTCAGCGCGAAGTTTGTCGCCGAGTAACACCACCGACCTCTGTAGGAGCGAGCCTGCTCGCGAAAAACCCAAGGACGCCACTGGGCATCTGGTTTACGCGTTATCGTTCACGATTTTCGCGAGCAATCGAGCGTCGACCGGCTGCTCCTACAAGGACCGTATCCTGATCAAAGGGCTTTTTCGAAGATCTTCGAATTACGCTGATAGTTGTACAGCGACGCCCGCGCCGACGGCAGACGGTCAACGCTGCTCGGCACAAAACCACGCTCGCGGAACCAGTGAGCGGTGCGGGTAGTAAGGACGAATAATGTCTTCAAACCCTGAGCCCGGGCGCGGGTCTCGATGCGCTCCAGCAATTCATCACCGCGACCGCCATGGCGATACTCCGGATTCACCGCCAGGCACGCCAGTTCACCGGCATCCGAATCGGCAATCTGATACAGCGCCGCACAGGCGATGATCATGCCTTCGCGCTCGACCACGCTGAACTGTTCGATTTCGCGCTCCAGCACCTCACGGGAACGGCGCACCAGGATGCCCTGCTCTTCCAGCGGGCTGATCAAATCCAGCAAACCACCGACGTCTTCAATGGCCGCTTCGCGTACGACTTCGAACTGCTCCTGGGCCACCAGCGTACCGCCACCGTCGCGGGTGAACAGCTCGGTCAGCAGTGCACCGTCTTCGGCATAACTGACGATATGGCTGCGGGCCACGCCGCCACGGCAAGCTTCGGCCGCGGCATCGAGTAATTCTGCCTGGTAGTTACTGCCCAACCGTTGCAGATGCGCCGGCACCTGCTGCGGACGCAGTTCGCGCACCAGGCGCCCGTGTTCGTCGATCAGGCCAAGGTCGGCGCCGAACAGCAGCAGCTTGTCCGCGCCCAGGTCGATGGCCGCGCGGGTGGCGACGTCTTCGCAGGCCAGGTTGAAAATCTCCCCGGTCGGCGAATAGCCCAGCGGCGACAACAGCACGATGGAGCGCTCGTCCAGCAGACGGTTGATGCCCTTGCGGTCGACCCGGCGCACTTCGCCGGTGTGGTGATAGTCGACGCCTTCAAGCACGCCGATCGGCCGTGCCGTCACCAGGTTGCCGCTGGCCACCCGCAGGCGCGAACCCTGCATCGGCGACGAAGCCATGTCCATCGACAGGCGAGCCTCAATGGCAATGCGCAACTGGCCAACCGCGTCGATCACGCACTCCAGGGTCGCGGCATCGGTGATGCGCATGCCGTGGTGGTAATGCGGGGTCAGGCCACGGGCCGCGAGGCGCGCTTCGATTTGCGGGCGGGAACCGTGAACCAGCACCAGACGCACACCCAGGCTGTGCAACAGCACCAGGTCGTGGACGATATTGCCGAAATTCGGGTGTTCAACGCCGTCGCCGGGCAGCATGACGACAAAGGTGCAATCGCGGTGGGCGTTGATGTAAGGCGAAGCGTGACGAAGCCAATTGACGTATTCGGGCATGAACCTGGGCCTGTAATAAATAGCAGCCGAAAAAAGGGCGAAACTGAAAACGCACAGCGGGCTGATGGTTATCGTCGGAACAGGCTTGGCGACACGCGCGCTCTCCTCATGAATACGGGTTTGGGTACCGGCAATTTATACGGCTTGTCAGGTAAATCACAGACCCCTGTGGGAGCGGGCTTGCTCGCGAAAGCGGAGTGTCAGTCGACGCTGGGCGCCTGAGACACCGCCTTCGCGAGCAAGCCCGCTCCCACAGGGTCAAGCCACCGGTGTCAGGCAATAGTGTTCGATCAGTTGCCTTAATAGATGCACCGTAGGCTGCAAACGTGACATTTCGAGGTATTCCCCCGGCTGGTGGGCGCAGGCGATATCACCCGGGCCAAGCACCAGCGTTTCACAGCCAAGACGCTGAAGATAAGGTGCTTCGGTGCCGAACGCCACTGCTTCGGCGCTGTGGCCGGTGAGCTTTTCGGCAATGCGCACCAACTCTGCGTCCTCGGCCTGCTCGAACGGCGGCACTTCGGGGAACAACGGCGCGTAATCGATCTTGACCTGATGCCGCTCGGCAACCGGCTTGAGCTTCTGCAGGATCTCGGCGCGCAGGACCTTGGGGTCCATGCCGGGCAGCGGCCGCAAATCGAATTCCAGCGAACACTGGCCGCAGATGCGGTTGGGGTTGTCGCCGCCATGGATGCAGCCGAAATTCATCGTTGGCGTCGGCACGCCAAACTGTGGATTGCGGAATTCGCGTTGCCATAACAAGCGCAGGCCACGCAGTTCACCGATGGCATCGTGCATGGCTTCCAGGGCGCTGTGGCCCAGGCGCGGGTCGGAGGAATGACCGCTCTGACCAAGGATGTCGATGCGCTCCATCATGATGCCCTTGTGCATGCGGATCGGCTTGAGCCCTGTCGGCTCGCCGATCACCGCCGCCCGCCCCAGCGGTCGCCCCGCTTCGGCCAGCGCGCGGGCACCGGACATCGAACTTTCTTCATCGCAAGTGGCGAGAATCAGCAACGGCTGTTTGAACGGCTGATCGAGCAGCGGTATGACCGCCTCGATGGCCAGGGCGAAAAAGCCCTTCATGTCGCAACTGCCCAGGCCGACCCAACGACCGTCGACTTCAGTGAGCTTCAGCGGATCGGTTTGCCACAGCGCACCGTCGAACGGCACGGTGTCGCTGTGCCCGGCCAGTACCAGGCCGCCGGGGCCGGAGCCGAAACTGGCCAGCAGGTTGAACTTGCCGGGGCTGACTTGCTGGATATCGCAGGTAAAACCCAGTTCACCGAGCCACGTCGCCAGCAGATCGATGACCGGGCGGTTGGTTTGATCGAGACTGGGTTGGGTGCAACTGACGGACGGTGCAGCGATCAACGCAGCGAATTGTTCTTTCATCGACGGCAATGGCATCGCTGACTCCCGGCACCTGAATTGAAGTCCATCATAGAACCAACCGATGACAGGAATAAACCGTCTCGGCGCGTACTAACCTTGAGTCCTGTACACTGCACGACCTTGGCAGCCACACACTCCCCCGGCTGCGCTCCCGATCCTGGATTTTCCGGCCATGCAGAAAGAAACCGAAATCAAACTCCGCGTCAGCCGCGAAACCCTCGCCGCACTGCGCGAGCACCCGTTACTGAAAAAACGCAACAAAAGTGGCTGGGAACGCCGTGAGTTGATGAATCAGTACTTCGACACGCCCGAGCGTGACCTGGCCCAGGCAAAAGTCGCCCTGCGCCTGCGCAAGGATGGCGAAGAAGTGATTCAGACCCTCAAGACCCGCGGCCAGAGCGTCGCCGGCCTGTCCGTTCGTAACGAATACGACTGGAACCTGCCCAAGGCCAAGCTCGACTTGAAGAAACTCGACGGCGAATGCTGGCCCGAGGAACTGGCCGAGCTGGACAAGAAGACCCTGAAGCCGATCTTCACCACCGATTTCGTCCGTGAACGCGCGGAAATCGCCTGGGGTCGCGGCAAGACCAAAGTGGTCATCGAAGCCGCGCTGGACCTGGGTCACGTCGTGGTCGGCAAGCAGAAAGAAGAAATCTGCGAGCTGGAACTGGAACTGCGCGAAGGCGAACCGGCAGCCCTGCTGGAACTGGCCGCCGAGCTGGCCGAGAAACTGGCCCTGATGCCATGCGATATCAGCAAGGCCGAGCGTGGTTATCGCCTGTACGACGCCCACAGCTATTCGTTGAGCCTGCCGGCACCGCAGATCACCGCTGAAACGCCGCTGGACGACGCGTTCGCCGCGCTGAGCTGGCATTTGCTGGGCAGCAGCCAGCGTCTGGCCGAGCAGTATCGCTTCAACGGTCACTGGCGCCTGTTGCAGGACTGGGTCGAATGCCTCGCGGAAATGCGCGCGCTGATCAGCAGCCTGGGCCAGGCCGCTCCGCGTCAGTCGACCCACGATCTGCGTATTGCCCTCGATGCCTTGCTGGAAGACTGGCGTCCGCTGGTACAAGCCGGCCTGGACGATGAAGACGTGCGCAAGGCCGCGCCCGAGCAGTTCCTCGAAGAACTCGAAGACCCACGCTGGGGCCTGTTCTCCCTGACCACCTCGCGCTGGCTGCTGGCCCGCACCTGGGCCGCCGACCGCAACACCCGTGGCAATCGCCAGGGCGCTGCGCAACTGGGCAGCTGGTTGCCGCGCCTGCTGGGCGAAGAAGCCACTTCGTTGCAACTGCAACGTTACCAGCAACAACCGGAAGACCTGGCCGAGCAACTGCCGCGCATCGAACGCATCCAGGTCTGGCTGCACCATGCGCGCAACGTGCTGGAGATCCCGGAAATGGATCGCCTGTACGGCGAGTTGAACAAGCTGGCGCAACTGGCCAACGAGTCGATCACCGACGAAGTCCTGGATGCACGTAAGCAGCAGGCGATTGCGGTGTATCAGAACCGCGCCTGGAAAATGTTGCTGCGCCTGTAATACCTTTGTGGCGAGGGGGCTTGCCCCCGTTGGACTGCGCAGCAGGCCCATTTTTGGGGTCGCTGCGCAACCCAACGGGGGCAAGCCCCCTCGCCACAAAGGCCCTCAAGCATCATCAGCGCAACACCGGCAAACTGGTGGTCGACTTGATCTCCGACAACGCCACGATCGAATTGACCTCCTGAATCCCCGGCACCATCGACAGCTTCTCGAAGAAGAAGCGCTCGTACGCTTCGATGTCCGCCGTGACAATCCGCAGCAAGAAATCCACCGCCCCCATCAGCACGTAACATTCCAGCACCTCCGGAAAGCCGCGAATCGCCTCGGTGAATTCGGTGAAGTTCGAACGCCCGTGGGCATTGAGTTTCACCTCCGCGAAGATTTGCGTGTTCAGGCCGATTTTCTTGCGGTCGAGCAAGGTCACCTGGCCGCGAATGATGCCCTCCTCTTTCATCCGCTGAATCCGCCGCCAGCACGGCGATTGCGAGAGCCCCACCTGCTCGGCGATCTGTGCGCTGGAAAGCGAAGCGTCCTCTTGCAGCAAGGCGAGGATCTTGCGGTCGTAGCTGTCCAGTTCGCTATGCATAAAAAAACCCTTAACCGCGTAATAAATGAATTGATTTATTCTTCATTCCTGCAATACAGCCAATCATAGAGAAGAAATACCCGGCACAGGATGTAAACATTTCTCCAATGATTCTGGAGCCTGACCATGCCGTATCTCGAAGCCGTGAATACCCCACCTGCCCGCGCCGATGTCTGGAACGTCGGCAACGCCCATTGCCGGGTTCGCTATCAAATGACGGCCGAGGCTGAACCGGACCTGCTGTGTCGCGCCCTCAATCTGTTCGCCCTGCAATTGCTCACGCCGGAGCAGGTCAGCGCGCAGCGCCAGGACGACTGGTTGACCATCGAGGTTGTCATCGACGGTTTGAGCTGGCACCGCGCGCAAGTGATTGCGGAAAAACTTCGCAACCTGATCAGCGTCTGCTCGGTGGAGCTGCAAGAAGCTGATGCCCCATGGGCCGAAGCGGTTCAAGCGGCGGGCTGAAAAACTCCGAAACGGCTTTGTCGGGTAGTGGCCCAGCGGTCAGCCGAGCCACGGCTATCCTTTGCGCACTGTCGTTCAAAAGGAGCCCGCATGTCCGTACAAATCGCCCTTCAGGACCGCTGGCTGGATCTCAATGATCTACTGCGCGAACTCGTCGCCCAGGGCTTTATCAGCCAGGATTCGGCCGAACACGCACTCAATGCCCGCCGCCGCAACGCCTCCCTTGGGCAGATGCATCCGCTGGAGTTCATTGCCAGCCAACAGCTGGACGATCTCAGCCGCCCCGGCAAACCGCTGGACCTCGAGAGCCTGACCCTGTGGCTGTCCCGGCAGGCCGGCCAGCCTTACCTGCGCATCGACCCACTGAAAATCAACGTCGCGGCCGTGACCCCGCTGATGTCCTATGCCTTCGCCCAGCGCCACAAGATCCTCGCGGTAGCCATCGACCGCGAGGCGGTAACCGTGGCCAGCGCCCAGCCTTATGTCAGCGGCTGGGAGGCTGACCTGACCCACGTGCTCAAATTGCCGATCAAGCGTGTGGTGGCCAACCCCGTGGACATCCAGCGCTTGAGCGTCGAATTCTTCCGCCTGGCCAAGTCGGTCACCGGGGCGAACAGCGCCGACCCGCAAGTCAGTACCCTCGGCAATTTCGAACAGCTGCTCAACCTCGGCGCCAGCGACCAGGAGCCGGACGCCAACGACGCACACATCGTCAATATCGTCGACTGGCTGTTCCAGTACGCGTTCCAGCAACGCGCCAGCGACATCCATATCGAGCCCCGGCGCGAGCAAGGCACGGTGCGCTTTCGCATCGACGGCGTGCTGCACAACGTCTATCAATTCCCGCCCCAGGTCACCATGGCCATCGTCAGTCGCCTGAAAACCCTGGGGCGCATGAACGTCGCGGAGAAACGCAAACCCCAGGACGGACGGGTGAAAACCAAGACTCCGGATGGCGGTGAAGTCGAATTGCGCTTGTCGACACTGCCCACGGCCTTCGGCGAAAAAATGGTCATGCGGATCTTCGATCCGGAAGTATTGCTCAAGGACTTCGACCAGCTTGGTTTCTCCGCCGACGACCTGCGCCGCTGGCAAGACATGACCCGCCAGCCCCACGGCATCATCCTCGTCACCGGGCCGACGGGCTCGGGCAAGACCACCACCCTCTACACCACCCTGAAAAAACTGGCGACGCCGGAGGTCAACCTCTGCACCATCGAAGACCCGATTGAAATGGTCGAGCCGGCGTTCAACCAGATGCAGGTCCAGCACAACATCGACCTGACCTTCGCCGCCGGCGTGCGCGCACTGATGCGGCAAGACCCGGACATCATCATGATCGGCGAGATCCGCGACCTCGAAACCGCGGAAATGGCGATCCAGGCGGCGCTCACCGGGCACCTGGTGCTGTCGACCCTGCACACCAACGACGCGCCCAGCGCCATCAGCCGTCTTCTGGAGCTCGGCGTGCCGCATTACCTGATCAAGGCCACAGTGCTTGGCGTCATGGCCCAGCGACTGGTGCGAACCCTGTGCCCGCACTGCAAGGCGCCGCTGACGCTGGGCGAAGACGACTGGCAAACCCTGACCCGTCCCTGGCAAGCACCGTTGCCGGCCAATGCCCAGCGTGCCATCGGTTGCGTGGAATGCCGCGACACCGGTTATCGCGGTCGCGCCGGGGTCTACGAAATCATGCAACTGAGCGATGGCATCAAGGCGTTGATCAGTCCCGACACCGATCTGCTGGCCGTGCGGCGCCAGGCATTCAAGGAGGGCATGCGCAGCCTGCGGTTGTCAGGAGCGCAAAAGGTCGCCGCCGGGCTGACGACTATCGAGGAGATTCTGCGCGTGACTCCCCAGAGCGAGCAGAACTGAGCCTGGCTGTACTGATCCGGCATCGGCACAGCTACACTTCAGCCATTGCAACTCCACAGATCCACACATCAACAAGGAATCGTTATGCAGATCGGTAGTGTGCTTTTGCTTTTTGTCGGCCTGGTGGTCGCCATTCTGTTCATGGGTTTCAAGGTCGTGCCCCAAGGCTTTGAATGGACCGTCGAGCGTTTCGGTCGCTACACCAACACGCTCAAGCCGGGGCTGAACGTCATCATTCCGGTCATGGACCGCATCGGCCGCAAGATGAATGTGATGGAAAGCGTGCTGGATATTCCGCCACAGGAAGTCATCACCGCCGACAACGCCACGGTGCAAATCGACGCCGTGTGCTTCTTCCAGGTGGTCAACACCGCCCAGGCGGCCTACGAGGTCAACAACCTCGAACACGCCATCCGCAACCTGCTGCAAACCAACATCCGCACCGTGCTCGGCTCGATGGAGCTCGACGCCATGCTCAGCCAGCGTGACGGGATCAACGAAAAACTGCTGCGCACCGTCGACGAAGCGACCGCGCCTTGGGGCATCAAGATCACCCGGATCGAGATCAAGGACATCAGCCCGCCCGCCGACCTGATGGCGGCGATGTCAGGGCAGATGAAAGCCGAGCGAATCAAGCGTGCGCAGATCCTCGAGGCCGAGGGCCTGCGCGCCGCAGCGATCCTGACCGCCGAAGGCAAGAAGCAGGCGCAGATCCTCGAAGCCGAAGGCAGTCGCCAGGCCGCATTCCTGGAAGCCGAAGCCCGCGAGCGGCAAGCCGCGGCAGAAGCCCAGGCGACCAAAGTGGTGTCCGAAGCCATCGCCAGCGGCAACGTGCAGGCGGTGAACTACTTCGTGGCGCAGAAGTACATCGATGCGCTGGGCAAGTTGTCCTCGGCCAACAACAGCAAGGTGATCCTGATGCCGCTGGAAGCCAGTTCGATGATCGGTGCGGTGGGCGGCATTGGCGAAATCGTCAAGGCCACTTTCGATAACAAGAAAGCCTGAGGCGCGCCATGTGGGCATTTTTGCAGCATCTTTCGTTCTGGGACTGGCTGGCGCTGGGCACGGTGCTGTTGATTCTCGAAGTGTTCGGCGCCGGCGGTTATCTGCTGTGGATCGGCATGGCCGCGGCATCCGTGGGCGTCTTGACCTTCCTGATGCCGGACCTGTCCTGGGAATGGCAGTTTCTGTTGTTCGGCCTGCTGTCGATCACCACCGCGTTGTACTGGTGGCGGCGTCAGCGCACGGCAATGCGTCCGAGTGATCAGCCGCACCTGAATCTGCGCGGCCAGGAACTCATCGGCAAAACCTTCGTGGTGCATGAAGCGATTGTCGACGGTCGCGGCAAGATCAAGGTGGCTGACGGTGTATGGATGGCCCGCGGGCCGGACACAGCCACTGGCAACCGCGTGCGGGTGGTCGGCCAGCAAGGCGCCATCCTGCTGGTCGAAGCGGCGGATTAAGCGACCACGGAACTCGATTGGGGGTTGGCAATCCAACCGCGTACTCAACCCAGTGGAGTCACCTTGTCATGCGTTTCAAACTTGCTGTCGCTACCGTCGCGCTGTTGTCCCTGCCTGTCGGTTCGGCGATGGCCGATACTTTTTGGCGTAACGTTCTTACGTCCGGTGCAACCACCGGTTCGAGCTATCTGACATCCAAGGATAACAAGCTGGTCGTCGCGGCCCAGGACGATGCCAGCAGCTTCGTCGCCAGTGACGGCGGTATCCGCGGTCCGTACCTGGAAGCGGCCATGCAGAAGGTCCGCGCCGAAAACCCGGGCCTGCAAGCCACGGACATGGAACTGGCGAACGCGATCCTGGCGAAGAATGCCGTGGCTTCGGAATAAGCGTTGCGAATGAAAAATGCCGCTCAATTGAGCGGCATTTTTTTGCCTGGCGAACGCAAATCTCATGTTCACCGAGCCCCCCTGTGGGAGCGAGCTTGCTCGCGATAGCGGTGGATCAGTAAAAACTTCATTGACTGTCACACCGCAATCGCGAGCAAGCTCGCTCCCACAGGGGTTATGTACAACCTGGGAAGTCAGCGGTAGTCGTCCACCGGCACACACGCACAAAACAGGTTCCGGTCCCCATACACATTGTCCACCCGGTTCACCACCGGCCAATATTTGTGAGCCTTGGTGTGCGCGTCCGGCGTGACCGCTTGCACGATGCTGTACGGTCGTTCCCACACGCCGGTGATATCGGCCAACGTATGCGGCGCACCTTTCAACGGATTTTCTTCAGCCGGCCAATTACCGTTCTGCACCTCATTGATTTCCGCGCGGATGCTCAGCATCGCCCCGATGAACCGGTCCAGCTCCGCCTTCGATTCACTTTCGGTCGGTTCGACCATCAGCGTCCCCGGCACGGGAAACGACATGGTCGGGGCATGGAAGCCGTAATCCATCAGACGCTTGGCCACGTCCTCCTCGGTAATGCCGGTCAACGCCTTGAGCGGTCGCAGGTCGAGGATGCATTCGTGGGCCACCCGTTCGTTGCGCCCGGTATAGAGCACCGGGAAAGCACCGGACAAATGCCGCGCCAGGTAATTCGCGGCCAGGATCGCCACTTCGCTGGCGTCCGCCAGTTGCGGCCCCATCATGGCGATGTACATCCAGCTGATCGGCAGAATGCTTGCGCTGCCCCAAGGCGCTGCGCTGACGGCGCCATTTTGCGGGTGCGGCCCGTCGATTGGCACCACCGGATGGTTGGCCACGAACGGCGCCAGATGTGCCCGAACACCAATCGGCCCCATGCCCGGCCCACCGCCACCATGGGGAATGCAGAAGGTCTTGTGCAGGTTCATGTGCGAGACATCGGCACCAATATCGGCCGGCCGCGCCAACCCCACCTGAGCGTTGAGGTTGGCGCCATCCATGTACACCTGCCCCCCGTGCTGGTGGATCACCTCACAGATTTCGCTGATGCCTTCCTCATACACCCCATGGGTCGAAGGATAGGTCGCCATCAGGCAGGCGAGTTTTTCGGCGGCCTGCGCGGCTTTTTCCTTGAGGTCATCCAGGTCGACGTTGCCCGCCTCGTCGCACTCGACGATCACCACGCGCATCCCGGCCATTTGCGCCGACGCGGGATTGGTGCCGTGAGCCGACGAAGGAATCAGGCAGATATCACGGCCGCCCTGTTGCCGGCTCTCATGGTATTTGCGGATCGCCAGCAGCCCGGCGTATTCGCCCTGGGCGCCGGAGTTGGGTTGCATGCAGATCGCGTCGAAACCGGTGATCGCGCACAACCAGCGCTCCAGTTCCTCGATCATCAGCCCATAACCGGCGGCCTGTTCCTTGGGCACGAACGGGTGCAGGTTAGCGAACTGCGGCCAGGTAATCGGGATCATCTCGCTGGTGGCGTTGAGCTTCATGGTGCAGGAGCCCAACGGGATCATCGATTGATTGAGCGCCAGGTCCTTGTTTTCCAGCTGCTTGAGGTAGCGCAGCATCTCGGTTTCACTGTGATGGGCGCTGAACACGGGGTGACGCAGATAAGGTGAAGTTCGCGCCAGCCCTTGGGGAATTCCGCCAGGCAAGACTTCGGCATCCAGGTCGTCGATGCTGAGCCCGTGATCGGCCCCCAGGAACACGTCGAACAGCTTCGCCACGGTGCCTTCGTCGCAGGTTTCGTCGAGGCTCAAGCCCAGCTGGCCGCGCCCGAGAATGCGCAGGTTGATCTGTGCGGCCCGGGCACTTTCGATGATCGCGGTCTGGGTCCCGCCGACTTCCAGCGTCAAGGTGTCGAAGAAGTGCCGGTTGACCCGGGTGATACCGTTGCGTTCAAGCCCGGCGGCAAGGATGCAGGTCAGCCGATGAACCCGCTGGGCAATTCGCTTGAGCCCTTCGGGGCCGTGGTAGACCGCATAGAAACTGGCGATATTGGCCAGCAGCACCTGGGCCGTGCAGATGTTGGAGTTGGCCTTCTCCCGGCGGATGTGTTGCTCGCGGGTTTGCAGGGCCATGCGCAGGGCGGTGTTGCCCCGCGCATCTTTCGAAACACCGATGATCCGCCCGGGAATCGCGCGCTTGTATTCATCGCGGCTGGCAAAAAATGCTGCATGAGGCCCGCCGTAGCCCATGGGCACACCAAATCGCTGGGACGAGCCGAACACCACATCGGCACCCAGTTCACCCGGCGGAGTCAACAACAACAGGCTCAGCAAATCCGTGGCGACACAGGCCAGGGCCTGTTGCGCGTGCAGGTGATCAATCAGCGGTCGCAGGTCGTGGATTTCACCATGGGTGTCAGGGTATTGCAGCAGCGCGCCGAACACCTGGTGCCGCTTCAAGTTATCCACAGTGTCGACGATCAGATCGAAGCCGAAACCTTCAGCGCGGGTCTGCACCACGGAAATGGTTTGCGGGTGGCAGTTTTCGTCGACAAAGAACAGGTTGCTTTTGGACTTGGCGACCCGCTTGGCCAAGGCCATGGCCTCCGCCGCGGCGGTGGCTTCATCAAGCAGCGAGGCATTGGCCAGTTCCAGGCCGGTCAGGTCGATGGTCAGTTGCTGGAAGTTCAGCAGCGCTTCGAGTCGCCCTTGGGCGATCTCTGGCTGATAGGGGGTGTACGCGGTGTACCAGCCGGGATTTTCCAGCACATTACGCAGAATGACCGCCGGTGTGAGGGTGCCGTGATAGCCCATGCCGATCAGGCTGGTCCAGACCTGGTTCTGCTCGGCATAACCGCGCAGCTTGGCCAGCGCGGCCTCTTCATCGAGTGCCGGGGGCAGGTCCAGCGCCCGGTTGAGGCGGATGCCCGGCGGCACCGTCTGCTCGATCAATTCGACCCGACTGCCCAGGCCGAGGCTGTCGAGCATCGCCTGTTGCTCGGCGGCATCGGGCCCGAGGTGGCGGCGTAGAAAGGCATTGGGGTCGCGTAACTGGCTCAGGGACGGCAATTGGGACATGACGGGCTCTCTCTTGACTGGCGCTCAGCGTCGATGCAACACGATCAAACCAGCATAGCAGCCACTCTGTAGGAGCGAGCTTGCTCGCGATGACCCCGAGCGCGCCGCGGGGTCTCAGGTTGCAGCGTTATCGTTAACGACCATCGCGAGCAAGCTCGCTCCTATAAGGGAAATTCGCCAGACAACAAAAAGCCCCGACGAGTCGGGGCTTTGGATGACGCTGAAGGCTTACTCGCCGATGGCGGCCTTGTAGCCGGCGGCATCCAGCAGTTTTTCCAGCTCGGCGGTGTCGCTTGGCTTGAGCTTGAAGATCCACGCGCCGTACGGATCGGAGTTGAGCAGCTCAGGCTCAGCGCTCAACGCTTCATTGACCGCGATCACTTCACCGCTGATCGGTGCATAAATGTCGGAAGCGGCTTTGACCGATTCAACGACACCCGACTGATCACCGGCAGCAAACACGTTGCCGACCTCAGTCAGCTCGACGAACACCACGTCACCCAGCGCTTCCTGCGCGTGATCGCTGATGCCCACGGTGACGGTGCCATCGGCTTCCAGACGTGCCCATTCGTGACTTTCGGCAAAACGCAGGTCGGCAGGGATATCGCTCATGTTCTGTGTCCTCAGGAAATGGTCGGCGGTCATGTCCGCCAGAAAAGATTAGATCAAGGTTTTGCCGTGGCGTACGAAGGTCGGTTTGACCACCCGGACCGGGTACCACTTGCCACGGATTTCCACTTCAGCGCGGTCGGCTGTTGCCATCGGCACGCGCGCCAGTGCAATCGACTTGCTTAGCGTAGGAGAGAAACTACCACTGGTGATCTCCCCTTCGCCAACATCGGCGATGCGGACCACCTGATGAGCGCGTAAAACACCGCGTTCCTCAAGGACCAGACCGACCAGTTTTTGCTGTACACCGGCAGCCTGCTCGGCGTCCAGCGCCTTGCGCCCGATGAACTGCCGGGTGGCAGGTTCCCAGGCAATGGTCCAGGCCATATTGGAGGCCAAGGGTGAAATATCCTGCTGGATATCCTGACCGTAAAGATTCATGCCGGCTTCGACCCGCAAGGTATCCCGCGCGCCAAGACCGATGGGAGAAATCCCGGCGCCGACCAGATCGTTGAAAAAGCCTGGCGCCTGATCGGCCGGCAGAATGATTTCCAGGCCGTCTTCGCCGGTATAACCGGTGCGTGCGATGAACCAGTCACCATCGGACAGGCCTTCGAAAGGCTTGAGGAGCTGGATCAGGTTGCCGCGGGACTGACTGACCAGTTCGGCAATTTTCTGCCGGGCGTGGGGGCCCTGGATGGCCAGCATCGCCAACTCGGAACGCTCGCGAAGTTGCACATCGAAACCGTCGAGATGCGCTTGCATCCAGGCCATGTCCTGATCGCGGGTGGAGGCGTTGACCACCAGGCGATAACCCTCATCGAGACGGTAGACGATCATGTCGTCGACAATCCCGCCCTGCTCGTTGAGCATGGTGCTGTACAACGCACGGCCTGGGCTGTGCAGGCGTTCGACATCATTGGCCAGTAAATGCCGGAGCCAGGCTTTTGCCTGGGCGCCACCGACATCGATTACGGTCATGTGGGATACATCGAAGACACCGCAATCGCGGCGCACCTGATGGTGTTCCTCGACCTGCGATCCATAATGCAGAGGCATGTCCCAACCGCCAAAATCGACCATCTTCGCGCCGAGTGCGAGATGAAGGTCATACAGAGGCGTACGCTGTCCCATGGGTTTCTCCTTCCGGGCGTGGCGAAGGTGCGGGCTGGTGCTGCACGGACTGAATGCCTTGAAATAAAGGGCCTTCAACCGATTTCAGCTACCTGGTCTGTCAGACGGACCGCACCGAATGCCGCGCATTGTAGCCGCAAGGTGTAGGACTGACACCTAGCTGTTTCGATGTGCTGAGCGTCGGATCAATCCGATGACCGGTAACAGCCCGACCAGTACCAGAGTCAATGCCGGCAAAGACGCCCGCGCCCATTCGCCTTCGCTGGTCATTTCGAAGATTCGCACCGCCAGCGTGTCCCAGCCAAACGGGCGCATCAGCAAGGTTGCGGGCATTTCCTTGAGCACATCGACGAACACCAGCAGCGCGGCGCTCAACGTGCCGGGTAGCAATAATGGCAGATACACTTTGAAAAACAGTCGTGGCCCACTGACGCCAAGGCTACGTGCCGCTTCGGGCAAAGATGGCCGTATACGCGCCAGGCTGCTTTCCAGCGGTCCGTAAGCCACCGCAATGAAGCGCACCAGATAGGCCAGCAACAATGCCGACAGGCTGCCCAGCAGCAGCGGCTTGCCCGCACCACCGAGCCAACTCGAAAGCGGGATCACCAGTTCGCGGTCCAGGTAACTGAACGCGAGCATGATCGACACCGCCAACACCGAACCGGGCAAGGCGTAGCCCAGGTTGGCCAGACTGACCCCGGAACGAATGACCCGGGTGGGCGCCAGTCGTCGGGCAAACGCCAGTAACAAGGCGACGCTGACGGTGATCAACGCCGCCATCGCCCCCAGGTACAAGGTATGGACGATCAACCCGGTGTAGCGCTCGTCGAGATCGAAGCGCCCACGCAGCCAGAACCACACCACCAATTGCAGCATCGGGATAACGAAAGCACAGGCGAACACCAGGCAGCACCACATCGTGGCCGCCAGTGCCTTGACGCCTCGCAGGTGATACAGCGCCTTGACCCGTGGTCGCTCGTTACTCGCCCGGTTCGCCCCACGGGCACGCCGTTCGCCGTAGAGCACGAGCATCACCACCAGCAGTAACAGGCTGGCCAGTTGCGCGGCGGACGACAGGCTGAAAAAACCGTACCAGGTCTTGTAGATGGCCGTGGTGAAGGTATCGAAGTTGAACACCGACACTGCGCCGAAGTCCGCCAGGGTTTCCATCAGTGCCAATGCCACGCCCGCACCGATGGCTGGCCGCGCCATGGGCAATGCCACCCGCCAGAACGCTTGCCAGGGCGATTGGCCAAGGACCCGCGCGGCTTCCATCAGGCCTTTGCCCTGGGCAAGGAAGGCTGTGCGGGCCAGCAGGTAAACATAGGGATAGAAAACCAGCACGAGCACGACGATCACGCCACCCGTGGAGCGCACGCGCGGCAGCCGCAGGCCACTGCCAAACCACTCGCGCAGCAGGGTTTGCACGGGCCCGGCAAAATCCAGCAGGCCGACGAAGACGAAGGCCAGCACATAGGCCGGGATCGCGAAGGGCAGCATCAATGCCCAGTCCAGCCAGCGCCGACCGGGGAATTCGCAAAGGCTGGTGAGCCAGGCCAGGCTGACACCCAGGACTGTCACGCCGACACCAACGCCTAGCACCAGGGTCAGGGTATTGCCCAGCAAACGCGGCATCTGCGTGTCCCAGAGATGAGACCAGATCTGTTGATCGATGGTTTGCCAGGACAGCAGCAACACGCTCAGGGGCAACAGGACCAGCGCAGCAATGGCGAAGACGACTGGATACCAGCGGCGTTGGGCGGGATGGGCCACAGGCTTGGTTCTCTACTATCTAATGGATGAGATCGACACTGGTAGGAGCGAGCTCGCTCGCGAAAAACGTCAACGATAATGCGGGAAGCCTGACCGTCCGCGGCGCCCTGACGTTCATCGCGAGCAAGCTCGCTCCTACAGCGTCAGGGGTGCGTAACGCAAAAACAAACGCCCCGCCTAGGCGGGGCGCAGCATAACAGCTGGCTCAGTTCCAGCCAGCCTTGTCCATCATGCGAATCGCCTCAGCCTGGCGCTTGCCAGCGATTTCCACGGGCAAGGTATCAGCAATGAACTTGCCCCATGCGGCGACTTCAGCCGATGGCTGCACGGCCGGATTCGCCGGGAACTCCTGGTTCACGTCGGCAAAGATTTTCTGCGCTTCAGGGGTGGTCATCCACTCCACCAGAGCCTTGGCCGCTTCCGGGTGTGGCGCGTGTTGTGTCAGGCCGATACCCGACAAGTTGATGTGTACGCCACGGTCAGCCTGGTTCGGCCAGAACAGTTTCACCGGCAGGTCTGGCTTCTGCTTGTGCAGGCGGCCGTAGTAGTAGGTGTTAACGATACCGACGTCGCACTGACCGGCGTTGATCGCTTCCAGCACGGCGGTGTCGTCGGAGAACACGTCAGTGGACAGGTTCCTGACCCAGCCCTTGAGGATTTCCTCGGTCTTCCCGGCGCCGTGCACTTCGATCATGGTCGCGGTCAGGGACTGGTTGTAGACCTTCTTCGCCGTGCGCAGGCACAGGCGGCCTTCCCATTGCTTGTCGGCCAGCGCTTCGTAGGTGGTCAGTTCACCCGGCTTCACCCGATCTGTGGAGTAGGCAATGGTCCGCGCCCGCAGGCTCAGGCCGGTCCAGGCGTGGGAGGCTGCCCGGTATTGCAGCGGAATATTGGTGTCGATGGTTTTCGAGGTGAACGGTTGGAGGATGCCCATCTGCTCGGCTTGCCAGAGGTTGCCGGCATCGACGGTGAGCAGCAGGTCGGCCGGCGTATTCGCGCCCTCGGCCTTGAGCCGCTGCATCAGCGGCGCTTCCTTGTCGGTGATGAACTTCACCTTCACGCCGGTCTTGGCGGTGTAGGCATCGAATACTGGCTTGATCAGCTCGTCGATTCGCGAGGAGTAGACCACCACTTCGTCAGCGGCCTGGGCGGCGGTGCTGCCGATCAGGGTCAAGGCCAGTGCAGTCAGTAGACGCTTCGGTGCCAACATGGGAGCGGTCTCTCGATTGAAAAATGAGGACAAATGATAAGGACTCACATTTAGCTTCTCAATCGAACCCGCTTGCGGAGGAGTTACCAGATGTTGCACAAGCTGGAATATTGGGTGGCCGAACTGCCGACATCGCGAGCAAGCTCGCTCCCACAGGGTTCTCCAGCGTTCACACAAATTGCATTAACACCTGAATTCCTGTGGGAGCGAGCTTGCTCGCGAAGGGGCCCTTAACCTCAACAAAAATCTCAGGCCTTGGCGAGTGCCGGCAAATCCCCGGTCAACCCCAGCGCTTCACGCACGAACAACGCCTTGGCTTCCGGCATTTTCTCCACCATTTTCAATCCGGTATTACGCAACCAGCGCACCGGCAACGGATCGGCCTGGAACAACCGCTCGAAGCCTTCCATCGCCGCCATCAACGCCAGGTTGTGGGGCATGCGTCGACGCTCGTAACGGCTGAGGACTTTCACATCCGCCAGGCGTTCGCCACGTGTTGCCGCTTGCAGCAACACTTCGGCCAGCACGGCGGCATCGAGGAATCCGAGATTGACCCCCTGCCCGGCCAACGGGTGAATGGTGTGGGCCGCGTCGCCGATCAATGCCAGGCCTTCAGCCACATACCGCTTGGCATGCCGCTGACGCAGGGGCACACACAGGCGCGGGTCGGCGCTCAGCACTTCACCGAGCCGACCTTCAAAGGCCCGCTCCAATGCCTTGCAGAAACCTTGTTCATCCATCGCCATCAGACGTTCGGCTTCGCCGGGTGTGGTCGACCAGACGATCGAACACCAATCCTGTTGGCCGTCCCGCTCAAGGGGTAGAAACGCCAACGGGCCGGTGTCGGTGAAGCGCTGCCACGCCGTCATCTGATGCGGTTTGGCGCAACGCACGCTGGTGACGATGGCATGGTGAAAATAATCCCATTCGCGGGTCGCCACTCCGGCCAGGCGTCGCACCGCCGAGTTGGCGCCATCTGCCGCGATCACCAGCGGCGCGCGCAGGGTGCGGCCATCGGCCAGGGTCAGCAGCCAGTCATCGCCGGAGCGGCGCATCTGCTCCAGGCGAGCATTGGCCAGCAACCCCAGGTCGCAATCGTGCAGACGCTCAAGCAAGGCATCCTGGACCACGCGGTTCTCGACGATATGCCCCAGCACCTCGGCATGCACGCTGGCCGCCGAGAAGTGGATTTGCCCGGTGCCGCTGCCATCCCAGACCTGCATGTCGGTGTAGGGGCTGCTGCGCCGCCCGGCGATGCCGTCCCACACGCCCAGGCGCTCGAGAATCCGCTGGCTGGCAGTCGACAAGGCGCTCACCCGTGGCTCAAACGCTGCCTGAGCGTTGAACGGTTTGACGCTCATGGGGCTGCCGTCCAGCAGCAGGACTTCCAGCCCGCTGTCCTGCAACGCCAGCGCCAGGGCGCTGCCGACCATTCCGGCCCCGACAATCAGCAGATCTGCGCGCATTTCCATGCTTTAAGCCTGTCTCTCTTGCGGCTTGAGCCGCACGTAAAGGGTTTTCCCGACCCGCGCCACCCAGTGGCCGGCGCTGTCATGAATGTCGAACCTGCAAGGCAGGTATTTTATCAATCGCGCCTTGCCGAATCGGCGGATCAGCCAGTTACGCATCTGGACGCGTACCCAGCCCCATCGCCTGCCGGGCAAACCAGCGTTTGGCCGGTGGCAGCAGATCGAGGCCGAGCAAGCCGATGTTGCGCCCCAGGGACACCAGCGGCTGGGTACTGCCGAACAGGCGCGTAACCTGATCGGAGAAACCCACGGTGAGGTCCTGATCGAGACGCTGGTGTTCGCGATAGGCCTGCAACGTGGCGAAGTCGCCCAATGGTTTTTCACTGGCGAGCAAGGCATTGGCCAGGGCCTGAGCGTCGCGCAGGGACAGGTTGAATCCCTGGCCGGCAATCGGATGCAGGCTGTGCGCCGCGTTGCCGAGCACCGCCAGATGCGGGCGCACCTGTTCTTCGGCCTCGACCAGTGTCAGCGGATACAGATGCCGCGCACCCACCTGCTTCAATGTGCCAAGGCGATAACCGAACACACCCTGCAACTCGCTGAGGAAGCTGCGCTCGTCGAGGGCTGCCAGGCGTTGCGCGTCCATGCCCAGGCGGGTCCAGACCAATGCGCAGCGATTATCCGGAAGCGGCAGCAACGCCATCGGGCCTTCGTCGGTGAAGCGCTCGAAAGCCATGCCGTTGTGGGCTTCGCTCGGGGTGATGTTGGCGATCAGCGCGCTCTGGTTGTATGGACGCTTGCGGATGCCGATCCCAAGTTGCTCGCGCAGGCCGGAGCGGCCACCATCGGCGAGCACCGCGAGGTCGCATTCCAGGGTGGTTTCATCATTGAGGGTCAGGCGGTAGCCGTCGGTCAGCGGCTCCATGCGGGTGACTTCTGCCGGGCAGTGCCATCTGATCACGTCCTTGTCCAGGCCTTGCCACAGGCATTGGCCGAGCCAGGCGTTTTCAACGACATAACCCAGCGCTGGAACACCCTCTTCCATCGCCGACAACCGCGCCGTCGAGAATCGACCACGGTCGGAAACATGAATCTGCTTGATCGGCTCGGCTCGGCGCGAGACTTCCTGCCAGACACCCAACCGTTGATAGATTTGCCGCGAGCCGAAGGACAACGCCGAGGAACGGGCATCGTAACTCGGTTGCCAGGTGTCGCCAGGAGCAAACGGCTCGATCAACACGATCTTCCAGCCTCGGGCTTTGGCCCCGGCCTGAAGCGCCAGTGCCAGACTTGCACCGACCAGCCCGCCACCGATGATTGCCAGGTTGACTCGACTCATGCTGCCTGTGTCCGCGCGGCGGCCATCAGGGCCTCGATCTCGGCGACGGTTTTCGGCACGCCGCTCGTCAATATTTCACAGCCGGTTTTGGTGACCACTACGTCGTCCTCGATGCGCACGCCGATACCGCGCCATTTCTTCGCAACATTCTGGTTGTCCGGGGCGATATAAATCCCCGGTTCCACGGTCAGCGCCATGCCGACTTCCAGCACGCGCCACTCGCCGCCGACCTTGTATTCGCCGACGTCATGCACATCCATGCCCAGCCAATGGCCGGCGCGGTGCATGTAAAACGCCTTGTAGGCTTCACTGGCGATCAGTTCGTCAACGTCACCACGCAGCAGACCCAGCTTCACCAGCCCAGCCGTGATGACCCGGACCGTGGCCTCGTGCGCCTGATTCCAGTGCTTGTTCGGGGCGATTTCGGCAAAGGCGGCTTCCTGGGAGGCCAGCACCAATTCGTAGATCGCTTTCTGTTCCGCTGAATATTTGCCACTGACCGGAAAAGTCCGGGTGATGTCGCTGGCATAACAGTCGATCTCGCAACCGGCATCGATCAGCACCAGATCACCGTCCTTGAGCAGCGCGTCATTCTGCTGGTAATGCAGGATGCAGCTGTTGCGCCCCGCCGCGACGATCGACCCGTAGGCCGGCATCTTCGCCCCGCCCTTGCGGAACTCGTAATCGAGCTCGGCTTCCAGGCTGAATTCGTGCAATCCGGCGCGACAGGCCTGCATTGCCCGTACATGCGCCTGGGCGGAAATCCGCGCCGCCTCGCGCATCACTTTCACTTCTGCCGCCGATTTATACAGGCGCATGTCGTGCAGCAGATGATCCAGGGCAACGAATTCGTTCGGCGGCTGGGCACCGAGGTTGGCCTTGGAGCGGATCACGTTGATCCACTCCATCAGGTGGCGATCGAATTCGGGGTTGCTGCCCATGGCCGAATATACCCGGTCACGACCTTCGATCAGGCCCGGCAGGATGTCGTCGATATCAGTGATCGGAAAGGCGTCGTCGGCGCCGAAGTCGCGAATCGCGCCTTCCTGCCCGGCACGCAGGCCATCCCACAGCTCGCGCTCGGCATTGCGTTCGCGGCAGAACAGGATGTATTCGCCATGCACGCGCCCCGGCATCAATACCAGTACGGCCTGGGGCTCGGGAAAGCCGCCGAGGTACTGGAAGTCGCTGTCCTGGCGGTAAACGTGCTCGACGTCGCGGTTACGAATAGCCACCGCGGCGGCGGGCAGGATGGCGATGCTGTTGGGTTCCATCTGCGCCATCAGGGCCTTGCGGCGACGGCTGTATTCCGATTTCGGGATATGGATCATGGGCAGATGGCGTTCCCTGGCAAACGATTAGTGCAGCGACGGTTTGGCGGCGGCCGGTACGTCTTTTTTGGTCTCGGAGAACAGCAGCAGCGGAGCGACGCGCAGGTATTCCATGACTTCCATGTAGTCGTTTTCGCCGTCGTCGGACTCTTCCAGGGCATCCTGCACCTGGGAAATGGCCGCCAGATCCTGCAGCACCTCGGTGGCCTCGGTGCTCAGGGCGCTGCTGTCACGGCAGTTCAGGCCGAAACCGCTGAGGAAACCCTGGCACCACTGGCCCAGTGCGACAGCACGGTCGGTGAGGGGGGCGTCATCGGTCGGCAAAAGCAGAACGACGGTCACGTCATCGCCCGTTAGCTCGCCCTTGACCATCTCTTGCAAGCCGATCAAGGCGTTGCGAACGTTGTCCTGCGGCTCGCTTTCGAGCAGTTCGGCGGCGTCGATCAACCACTCTTCGGCATTGAAACCGGCGCCGGCACAGCTGCGGCCGAGCAGCAGGCCATGCAGTTCGGCAGGCGAGACGTTATGACCGCTGGAAGTCAGCAGGGTGGCGAAGGCTTGGTACGGGGAATTCTGAATGGTCATGGGCAGCTAGGCGCCAGACGGCGCTATGTCTAGAATGAAGGCCTTGTATCCTACATCGACTACCCCTGTAGGAGCGAGCTTGCTCGCGATGGTCGCCAACGATAACGTTGGGTACCTGACACCCCGCGGCGTTCTCGGGTTCATCGCGAGCGAGCTCGCTCCTGCAGTCCGACACCCATCAGACAGTGAAGACAATGGAAGACACCGACCTGCAAGCGCTGATGGCCAGACTCGAACTGCTGATTACCCGAGTCGAGCAACTTAAGAGTCAAAACGGACTCTTACTAGCTCAGGAAAAGACCTGGCGCGAGGAACGCGCGCACCTCATTGAAAAAAACGAAATCGCCCGGCGTAAGGTCGAATCGATGATTTCGCGCCTCAAGGCCCTGGAGCAAGACTCATGAGTTCAAGCAATAGCGTCACCGTGCAGATCCTCGACAAAGAGTATTCGATCATCTGCCCTCAGGAAGAGCGCAGTAATCTGATCAGCGCCGCCCGTTATCTGGACGGCAAGATGCGCGAGATCCGCAGCAGCGGCAAAGTCATCGGCGCCGACCGTATCGCCGTGATGGCCGCGCTGAACATCACCCACGACCTGTTGCACAAGGAAGAACGGCCGGATATCCAGGCCAGCGGCTCGACCCGCGAACAAGTGCGTGACCTGCTCGATCGCGTCGATCTGGCGCTCGCCACCGATCCGGATGTCACCAAAGGCTGATTCGCGCCGCCGCTTGCGGTATAATCCCCTCACTCCCTGGGGTGCTTGCCAGTTGGCGATGTCCCTGAGCCGATTTGCTATACCCTGGAGGTTGCACGTTGGGCTGGTGTGCATGTCCGCTAGACGGAAAGCCTTAAAGCCTACTGCATCTTCCACCTTGAACTTTCGGGTTCAAGGGCTAAGTCGACAGCGGCACATTCGGGGAGCCTGATTTCAGTCCAATGCCGGTTTTGATACCGGCATTGGCGTTTTTACGGGTACGCTTCACGTATCCGCATTGTTGAAGCCCGAATACATGACCGAACCTGCGCTGCTCCCCCGCCCGCAACTTCGACGCATGCTGCGCAAGGCCCGCCGCGCACTGACACCCAGCCAGCAACGCCAGGCCGCTCGCGGGCTGTACAAGCAATTGGCCCAGCAACCGCTGTTCCGCCGCGCCCGGCACATCTCCCTCTACCTGCCCACCGACGGTGAAATCGATCCGCGTCTGTTGCTGCGCGCCGCGCAACGCCGGGGCAAAGCCACCTATCTACCGGTGCTGAGCGCCTGGCCGCGAACCAAAATGGTGTTCCAGCGCATCCGTCCCGGGGAAAAACTCAAACCCAACCGCTTTCGTATTCTCGAACCACGGGCCAACCTCGCCCGGCAGCGCAAGATCTGGGCGCTGGATCTGGTGCTGTTGCCATTGGTGGGTTTTGACGATGTCGGCGGACGCCTGGGAATGGGCGGTGGTTTCTACGACCGGAGCCTGGCCTACCTGGCGCGACGAAATGACTGGCGCAAGCCCACGCTGTTGGGGCTGGCCCATGAATGTCAGAAAGTGGCGCGATTGGCTCAGGCGAGCTGGGATGTGCCGCTGCAAGGAACGGTGACGGACAAGGCCTGGTATTACGCAGGCTAGGCGCCACTTCGATCAGTGGCGCCGAGGCAACAGGATCAGCGCTTGAAGGCTGTCGACTGTTGCTGCAATTGGGCGAGTTCGACCGGCGCATCGGTCTTGTTGGCCCATAGGCTTTGGGCATAGCCAGTGGTCACGACGCCAAGGCCAAACAAAATGACCAAAATCCATAGTAAATCCGGTTTGCGTTTCATCGATTGCCCCCCAAAGGCACATCAACACGATGACAGCAGCGGTTTCCGTTTGTAGGCCGTGCAGCAGCGTCAAGCTTTAAAGGCCGGCATTTTGCGACAACGTGAACCGCTGCGCAAATGCTGACGTCAACCGACTGTCGGTTTGTCATAAAATCGCCAACAAGCTGCTCAATCACCACGCAAGGAGCAAAAGACATGGCCTATTGGCTGATGAAATCCGAGCCCGACGAACTCTCGATCAAAGGGCTGGAAAAGCTCGGCAAAGCGCGCTGGGACGGGGTTCGCAACTATCAGGCACGCAATTTCCTGCGGACCATGGCGGTGGGAGATGAGTTCTTTTTCTATCATTCCAGCTGCCCCGAGCCTGGCATCGCCGGAATCGGCAAGATTGTCGAAGCCGCGTATCCGGACCCGACGGCGCTGGAGCCAGAGAGCCATTATTTTGACCCAAAGGCCACTCCGGAGAAAAACGCCTGGAGTGCGATCGATGTCGCGCATGTCGAGACGTTTGCCCGGGTGCTGAAACTGGATTATCTGAAACAGCAGACGGCGCTGGCCGAGTTGCCACTGGTGCAGAAAGGCTCGCGACTGTCGGTGATGCCCGTAACCCCGGAGCAGTGGGCGGCGGTGATTGCTTTAAAGCCTTGAGTCATTCATTGCCTGTACCGGCCTCTTCGCGGGCAAGCCCGCTCCCACAATGGATTTGTGTTGGAAAACGATCACGTATACACCAAAGAAAACTGTGGGAGCGGGCTTGCCCGCGAAGAGGCCGGCCCGGACAGCAGAGTTCTTACTGAATGATCAGGTTGTTAAACAACAGATCCTCAACCACCGGCTTACCGGTTTCGTCGTTCATCACCTGTTGGGTCTGTTTCAGCGCTTCCTGACGCAGCTTTTCCTTGGCCTCGACGTTGTTCATCGTCTCGGTGGTCTGCTGGGCGAACAGTGCGACCAATTGATTGCGGATCAAGGGTTCATTGGCCTTCACCGCCTTGGCAGCCTCGTCACCGGTCACCCGCAACGCCACATCGGCCTTGTAGACCTTGAGTTTCGGCGTGCCGTCCAGCCCGTAGTTACCCACGAACGGCGGGCTCAGGGTGATGTAACTGACCTTCGGAGCTGCATCTTCTTTGGCTTCTTCGGCCACCGCTGCCACAGGCAGAGACAGGGCCAGCATCAACATGATCCACGCTTTCAAAATTCGCTCCTTATCCGGTTTGCGGCCTAGCATAACGACCCGCCGCGCAAGCACAAGCTTATGGCTGACTATCAGGGCCGGGCATGCTCGTTGACCCATCGACCCACACACCTACACTTATCGGCCATCACTCCCAAAGGAATAGCCCTGATGAAAGCCGTGCTGTGCAAAGCCTTCGGCCCTGCCGAATCGCTGGTGCTGGAAGACGTCGCCAGTCCTGTCGCGAAGAAGAATGAAATCCTGCTGGACGTGCACGCCGCCGGGGTGAACTTCCCCGATACGTTGATCATCGAGGGCAAATACCAGTTCAAGCCGCCCTTCCCGTTTTCGCCGGGTGGTGAAGCGGCCGGCGTGGTCAGCGCAGTGGGTGAAAAAGTCAGCCACTTGAAAGTCGGTGACCGGGTCATGGCCCTGACCGGCTGGGGCAGCTTTGCCGAGCAGGTCGCCGTGCCGGGCTACAACGCACTGCCGATCCCGCCATCGATGGACTTCAACACCGCCGCCGCCTTCAGCATGACCTACGGCACCTCGATGCATGCCCTCAAGCAGCGCGGCAACCTGCAACCGGGCGAAACCCTGCTGGTACTGGGTGCTTCCGGCGGCGTCGGCCTGGCGGCGGTGGAAATCGGCAAAGCCATGGGCGCCCGGGTGATCGCGGCGGCCAGCAGCGCAGAGAAACTCGCCGTGGCCAAGGCCGCCGGCGCCGACGAACTGATCAACTACAGCGAAACCAGCCTGAAGGACGAAATCAAGCGTCTGACCGACGGCCAGGGTGCCGACGTGATCTACGACCCGGTCGGCGGCGACCTGTTCGACCAGGCCATCCGCGCCATCGCCTGGAACGGCCGCTTGCTGGTGGTCGGCTTCGCCAGCGGTCGCATTCCCGAATTGCCGGTCAACCTGGCCTTGCTTAAAGGTGCGGCAGTGCTCGGCGTGTTCTGGGGCTCGTTCGCCCAACGCCAGCCGCAGGACAACACGGCGAACTTCCAGCAGTTGTTTGGCTGGTTTGCCGAAGGCAAGCTCAAGCCTCTGGTGTCCCGGGTGTATCCGCTGAGCAATGCGGCGCAGGCGATCAATGACCTTGGCCAGCGTAAAGCGGTGGGGAAAGTGGTGGTGCAGGTTCGCTGAATCTCTCTGCAAACAAGCGCGGCCATGTAGCCGCGCTTTTATTGCCGTCAAAGCAACACCCGAATCTCCTCCGGCAAAAACCGCACATACCGACTCGCCGGATGTGCGCTACACCGCTGCACAATCGAACGGACGCTGGCATTGAGCTTGGCAATCAGAGCCAGACGTTTCTCTTCCGGCAATTGAGTCGGTGAAAGCGAGTGGGTCAGGTAACTGCGGGTCCAGCTGAAAACCGGCAGGTCCACCCACGAGGAAGTGGCGATGTTCAACGATGCCCGTGCGATAGCACTGCACTTCAGCCGCTCCAACTCCTTGTTGACGTGGAAGGGATGTTCGCTGTCCAGCCTGTATTCCATGGGTGCGACCACGAGGATTTGCGCAGGTTGATCCTTGGTAATTGTCCACGGCTTGAATCGCCATTGGTTGACTGCGGCCAATGACGCCTCTTCGAGTTCGGGATGTGCACTTTGCACAATCCCGGCATTACTGACTGATCCATCGGCCTTCACAGTCATGCTGACACGCACCATGCCAGTGACACCCGCCCGATGCAGCGCCTTCGGATAAATCGGCTTTGGGTTGTTCTCGGGTATCAGAAATACCTCCCCGGCCCTGATATCCGCAGAGACCAGCAACAAAATTCCAACCAACCACCACCGCATGTCCCTCTCCCTTCGTCTGCAACGCCAGACTTGGCAACAGCACAAAGGTTAAAGCGCCGGGCCATTCGACATAACGCCATGACTTCTGCTTTAAACGAAGGATCTTTCCTAAAGTCCTGCCCCATTCCGGGCAGATCAAATGCCCCAAACGAAAACAGGTAACGCTTCCTACAACGCCCTTCACTTACATCTGAGCGACATGTTCATAAAGGAATGCGCGACTTCCAACATTTCCGCTGTTTTGCCGATGAGAACCGGTGCTATTTTCGGTAACGAAACTGTAACATTCGTATCCGCAGTCAAAACAAGAAATCTGGAGCTCTTGAATGTTTGCTTTCTTTCGTCCTGCCGCACATCAGGCTCCATTGCCTGAAGAAAAAATAGACAGTACCTACCGACGCCTTCGCTGGCAGATTTTCGCCGGCATTTTCATTGGCTATGCCGGTTACTACCTGCTGCGCAAGAACTTCTCCCTGGCCATGCCGTATCTGATCGATGAGGGCTACTCCCGTGGCCAGCTGGGTCTGGCGATGTCCGCCATCGCGATTGCCTACGGTCTGTCGAAGTTTCTCATGGGCCTGGTGTCCGACCGTTCCAACCCGCGCTTCTTCCTGCCATTCGGTCTTCTGGTGTCGGCTGGGGTGATGTTCATTTTCGGTTTCGCGCCCTGGGCGACGTCCAGCGTGACCATGATGTTCATTTTGCTGTTCATCAACGGCTGGGCGCAGGGCATGGGTTGGCCGCCGAGTGGCCGGACCATGGTGCACTGGTGGTCGCAGAAGGAACGTGGCGGCGTGGTGTCCGTCTGGAACGTGGCGCACAACGTCGGCGGTGGCCTGATCGGCCCGTTGTTCCTGATCGGCATGGGGCTGTTCAATGACTGGCACGCCGCGTTCTACGTGCCGGCAGCCGTGGCGCTGGCAGTAGCGGTGTTTGCCTTTGTGACCATGCGCGACACCCCGCAATCGGTTGGCCTGCCGCCGATCGAGCAATACAAGAACGACTACCCGGAAGGCTACGACGCCAGCCACGAAGAGGAATTCAGCGCCAAGGAAATCTTCGTCAAATACGTGCTGCGCAACAAAATGCTCTGGTACATCGCCTTGGCCAACGTCTTTGTCTATCTGCTGCGTTACGGCGTGCTGGACTGGGCACCGACCTACCTCAAGGAAGCCAAGGGTTTCACGGTGGATAAAACCTCGTGGGCGTACTTCTTCTACGAGTGGGCAGGTATCCCGGGCACGCTGCTGTGCGGCTGGATGTCGGACAAGATCTTCCGTGGCAACCGTGGCCTGACCGGCATGGTGTTCATGGCGCTGGTGACGGTCGCGACGCTGGTTTACTGGCTCAACCCGGCCGGCAATCCGATGGTCGACATGATCGCGCTGCTTTCCATTGGCTTCCTGATCTACGGCCCGGTGATGCTGATCGGCCTGCAGGCGCTGGAACTGGCACCGAAGAAAGCTGCCGGTACGGCGGCGGGCTTTACCGGTCTGTTCGGTTACTTGGGCGGTTCGGTCGCGGCCAGTGCAGCGATGGGCTACACCGTGGACCATTTCGGTTGGGACGGCGGTTTCGTGCTGCTGGTCGGTGCCTGCCTGTTGGCGATGGCCTTCCTGGCCCCGACACTACGGCACAAACAAATCGCCAGTCAGGGCCGCGAAGCACTCGCTTGATCGGCCTTTGATTTACAGCGCTTGAGCCGCGCCTCCAGATTCCGGTCTGGCATGGCGTGGCTACGAAGGGCGTGCGCGGTCTGCTCGACATAATCGCGAGTGGTGCCGTAGCGCCCGCAGGCGTTTTCGAACACATGGCTCAGCACATGGTCCGGCAAGTTACCGGCATAGCTGGGCAGGTGTCGCTCCAGCACAAAGCCCAATGCCTGAACCTGGCTGCCATCGTCGAGGCGGCAGTTGAGCCAGTGCGGGCGGTAGGAAGGGAAAGGCATCTCGCGCTGCCAAAGTGCGTAGAGCGAGGCTTCGAGTTGCTCTTCGGGCAAGCGATAGGCGAAACCGCTGCAAGAACCGCCGCGATCCAGGCCAAACACCAGGCCGGGCATTTCCGGTGTGCCGCGATGTTCGTGGGACCACAGGTACAACCCGCGATGGTAGCCATGCACCCGGCCGCGAACCCGCTCAACCGCCGTGCATTCAGGGCGCCAGATCAGCGAGCCATACGCAAACAGCCACACCGGCCCGCCCTTGTGGCGCGCCATGGTCGATTGCATCGAGCTGAGCAGTTGTTCGTGAGTGAGCTGCGGCCCCAGATCGAGCCGCGGAGGGTAAGCCAGATTCAAAAAAGCAGATTCAATGGCGCTCATGGCGAATAGCGTTCAGCTCCCCGCGGGTGAAGAATTACTTAATAGAACGCACGGCTGTAACAATAAGGCACATAAGTTTTAAGGCAATTTAAATGCCATGGCACAGTTCTTAATGAATTGCTTGGACAACATATAACCTACCGATATTTATAAAAATTTATAAATGCCGATTGGCTATATGTGGAGTTATATACCTGTAGGAGCGAGCCTGCTCGCGATGGAATCAAGAACGCTGCGGGTAGCCTGACTGCCCGAGTAATCGTTAACGACCATCGCGAGCAGGCTCGCTCCTACAAGGTGGTCGGGGCAGATCAAGACCGCGGCGCGTACGCAAACACATCGGCGCGCATTTGATGAGCATCCATTCCCGCTTCCACCAGAGCATCCAGCGTGCCGTAGACCATGGCCGGAGAGCCGCTGGCGTACACGTGTAGCGGCTTGAGGTCAGGGAAGTCTTCACAGACCGCTTCATGCAACATGCCGCACCGCCCTTCCCAACCGCATTGATCGCTGACGACCTTGTGCAGGAACAGGTTGGGCAACTTCAGCCATTCGTCCCAATGCTCGATCTGATAAAAATCTTCAGGACGACGCACGCCCCAATACAGATGCACCGGGTGCTTGAAACCCGAAGCCCGGCAATGCTCGATCAGACTGTGGATCTGGCCCATGCCGGTACCCGCGGCGATCAGCACGAGAGAACCTTCCGGTAACTCCTCCAGGTGGGTATCGCCGAACGGCAATTCGACCCGCACCATACTGTTGCGCTGGAGCTGTTCGATCAGGCTCAGCGCACTGGATTCGCGCGCCAGTACGTGGATTTCCAGGTCGCGCCCCGCATGCGGTGCCGAGGCGAGGGAGAATGCGGACTTTTCGCCGTTCTCCCGTTCGATCATCAGGTACTGGCCAGCGTGGTAGCGCGGCGGTTTGCCGGCCGGAGCCCGCAGACGCACGCGCCAGGTGTCGCCGCCCACCTCCTTGCACTCAATGACCTGACACGACACGCTGCGCACCGGCAGTTCTCCCAGCGCGAGCACGCCATCCCACAGCACGATGCAGTCTTCCAGCGGCTCCGCTATGCAAGTGTAGAACTCGCCATGGTCACGCACATTGCCAGCCTGCTCGACCCGGCCTTCCACCAGCAGCGCGGCGCACACGTGGCAATTGCCGTTGCGGCAGCTTTGCGGGCATTCGTAGCCCAGACGTCGTGCGCCATCGAGAATCCGCTCGCCGGGCAATATCTCAAGTACTGCTCCGGAGGGCTGCAAGGTTACACGCATCAATCTATTCCTAACTGATTCCAGATGGCATCGATCCGCTGGGTCACGGCATCGTCCTTGACGATGACCCGGCCCCATTCGCGAGTAGTTTCGCCCGGCCATTTATGCGTGGCATCGAGGCCCATTTTCGACCCCAGGCCGGAAACCGGCGAGGCGAAGTCGAGGTAGTCGATCGGCGTGTTATCGATCATCACGGTGTCGCGCTTGGGGTCCATGCGCGTGGTGATGGCCCAGATCACGTCGTTCCAGTCCCGGGCGTTGATATCGTCGTCGGTGACGATAACGAACTTGGTGTACATGAACTGTCGCAAAAACGACCAGACACCCAGCATTACCCGCTTGGCGTGGCCCGGATACGACTTTTTCATGGTCACGATGGCCATGCGGTACGAGCAACCTTCGGGCGGCAGGTAGAAATCGGTGATCTCCGGGAACTGCTTCTGCAGGATCGGCACGAACACTTCGTTCAATGCCACGCCGAGGATTGCCGGCTCATCCGGCGGACGGCCGGTGTAGGTACTGTGGTAGATCGGCTTGATCCGATGGGTAATGCGCTCGACGGTGAACACCGGGAAGCTGTCGACTTCGTTGTAGTAGCCGGTGTGGTCGCCGTATGGGCCTTCATCGGCCATCTCGCCCGGATGGATCACGCCTTCGAGGATGATTTCGGCGGTGGCCGGCACTTGCAGATCGTTGCCGCGGCACTTCACCAACTCAGTGCGGTTACCGCGCAAGAGGCCTGCGAAGGCGTATTCGGAAAGGCTGTCGGGCACCGGGGTCACGGCACCGAGGATAGTCGCCGGGTCAGCGCCCAGGGCCACGGAAACCGGGAACGGCTGGCCCGGATGCTTTTCGCACCACTCGCGGTAATCCAGCGCGCCGCCACGGTGGCTCAGCCAGCGCATGATGACCTTGTTGCGACCGATCACTTGCTGACGGTAGATACCGAGGTTCTGGCGATCCTTGTTCGGGCCTTTGGTGACGGTCAGGCCCCAGGTGATCAGCGGACCGACATCGCCCGGCCAGCAGGTCTGCACCGGCAGCATGGCCAGGTCGACGTCGTCGCCTTCGATGACCACTTCCTGGCACACCGCGTCCTTGACGACTTTCGGCGCCATCGAAATGATCTTGCGGAAGATCGGAAGCTTGGACCAGGCATCCTTCAAGCCTTTGGGCGGCTCGGGTTCCTTTAGGAACGCCAGCAGCTTGCCGATCTCGCGCAGCTCGCTGACCGACTCGGCACCCATGCCCATGGCGACCCGCTCGGGGGTACCGAACAGGTTGCCGAGTACCGGGATGTCATAGCCTGTCGGCTTTTCAAACAACAGCGCCGGGCCTTTGGCACGCAGCGTGCGATCACACACCTCGGTCATCTCCAGCACTGGAGAGACGGGGATCTGGATGCGTTTCAACTCTCCGCGCTGCTCAAGCTGCTGCACGAAATCCCGAAGATCCTTGAATTTCATTGATGATGGCACCCGAAAAATAGGCGTACATCCTACCTGCTCTGCCGGCCGCTGGCAGCTTATCGCTGCTTATCTGGATGCATTCACCTGCGGTTCCCCCTCGTTTGCCCTGGCTTGCAGACTGACAAACAGCGGTTCGAGGATCGGCGCCACGAACCGCGCACCGACTTCCGAGAGGTGATTGTCATCGGTGTACAACGAGTAGCCGCCGCGTTCGGCGCGGCACAGGCCGCTGGCATCACACAGTCTTGGCGCCGGGTCCACCACCTGTACCGCCGGGTCCTGCGCCAATTGTGCGAACAATTGACTGATGAATGCCTGGCGCTTGTGATGCTCTGCGAGCGCCAGCCCGACATCGTCGACCGGACGGGCCAGCATTGCCAGACGGGTGAGGCGATACGGTGGGCTGAAGGCCTGCAACGGCGCCTCTTTTACCAGCCAGACCCGATGCCCGCCGGCACGCAATTGCGCGACTCGGGTACGCAAGCCATCGGCCAGACGTTGTTCGGCAATTGCGCGATCGTAATGCCCGTCAGGGTTTTTCAGAACGTGGCCCAGATCACCTTTGGCATCGCCGTAGAGGTATAGGCTCCAGTGTGCAACCAGCACCACATCGCTGACAGCTTGCGGCTTCAGGGCCTGTTCAACACGTCGATTGAACCGCGCACAACGCGCATCGTGCTCCAGGCCTGCGACAGGCAAACAGCCGGCAGAACTGGCGAGCATCACATTGACGCCATGGGCCTTGGCACCCTCGTCGAAAACCGGAATCAACGCCGTGGCATGGCTATCGCCCCAGACAAGCGCTGGGGGCAGGCGGTTTTGCGCGCCATAACGGCAGAACAACTTGTCATCCGGCGTCTTGTCATCGGCCAGGCAGGCCATCAGCTCTGGCCGCCATTCGCGACCCTTGGCGTATTGCAGCGCCTGGTCAGACAGACGCCATGGCAAGCCGTCGGTCCATCGCAAGGCTTGTCCGGCCAGGCCGAGCACCAGGACGCCGCAGGCACCAGCGAGCAGAATCTGCCGGCGCCCGGCGAGCAGGCGACGCTCACGAAACGGGGTTTCGACGAATTTCCAGGACAGATAACCCAGCAACAGCGTCAGTAAAATCAACCCGACACTGTCGAAAACACTCGTTTCACCGACGCTGGCATAGCTGGAGAATACGAACACCGGCCAGTGCCACAGGTACCAGGAATATGAAATCAGACCGAGGCCGACCATTATCCGACTGCTCAAAAACTGACCAACCCAGGTTTCACGATGACCGTTGGCCAGAATCAGCAGCACCACACCCGGCACCGGCAGCAACGCCGCGACACCCGGGAATGGCGTGGCCTTGTCATAACCGAACACCGCCAACAGGATCAGCAACATACCGAGCAGGCTCAGCCACTGCGCCGCCATCGGCTTGAGACGCCATGCAGACTTGGGTGCTACCGCCAGCATTGCACCGGCCAATAGCTCCCACGCACGCATAGGCAACAGGAAGAAAGCTTTTTCCGGATGATGGGCGACAGCCCACACGCTCAAACCAAAGGACAGCAGCAATACGCTGAACAGTGCCAGTCGCCAATGCTTGAGACGGCTCGACAGCAGTGTCAGCAGCAACGGGAAGACGATGTAAAACTGCTCCTCCACCGCCAGCGACCAGGTGTGCAGCAGGGGCTTGAGATCGGAGGCGACATCGAAATAGCCGTCCTGGCGCATGAACAGGATGTTGGAGACGAACATCACCTGGTAACGCACCGATCGCCCCAGTTCTTCGTAATCCTTCGGTGCCAGCAAAAACCAGCCGACCGCCAGCACCGCAATGATCATCGCGAACAACGCCGGCAAAATCCGCCGCGCACGCCGGGCCCAGAAATCGACGAAGCTGAATTGCCCGGCCTGGCGCTGATTCCAGATGATCGACGTGATCAGGTAACCGGAAATCACGAAAAACACGTCCACGCCGACAAAGCCGCCGGTAAACCCAGGAACGCCAAAGTGAAACAGCACGACGGCGATCACCGCCACTGCGCGCAAGCCGTCGATATCCCTTCGATAAGCCAGTGAGCTCATAAGCATTAAACCAGTCAGATCGTTATTTTCAGCGCGCTTGAGCATCGCCCCCGGAGATGACTGCAAACGCGGCTGGTTGAAGTGCTAACCAACTGACCTTGGCCAATCAAAAACCTCCCATGGCCCAGGTAAAAAAAAGGCGCCCCACCGGGGCGCCATTCTCTTGAACTCAACGGGCGATGTTACTTGCGCTTCATCGACAGGAAGAATTCGTCGTTGGTCTTGGTCGTTTTCAGCTTGTCGACCAGGAACTCGATGGCAGCAATTTCATCCATCGGGTGCAGCAGTTTGCGCAGAATCCACATGCGCTGCAGCTCGTCGTCGGCGGTCAGCAACTCTTCGCGGCGGGTGCCGGAACGGTTGATGTTGATGGCCGGGAACACGCGTTTTTCAGCGATGCGGCGATCCAGAGGCAGCTCCATGTTGCCGGTGCCTTTGAATTCCTCGTAGATCACTTCGTCCATCTTCGAGCCGGTTTCAACCAGCGCGGTGGCGATGATGGTCAGCGAGCCGCCTTCTTCGATGTTCCGCGCGGCGCCGAAGAAACGCTTCGGTTTCTCCAGGGCGTGAGCATCGACACCACCGGTCAGTACCTTGCCGGAGCTCGGGATCACGGTGTTGTAGGCGCGAGCCAGACGAGTGATGGAGTCGAGCAGGATCACCACGTCTTTCTTGTGCTCGACCAGGCGCTTGGCCTTCTCGATCACCATTTCGGCAACCTGCACGTGACGGGTTGGCGGCTCGTCGAACGTCGAGGCAACCACTTCACCGCGCACGGTGCGCTGCATTTCGGTTACTTCTTCCGGACGTTCGTCGATCAGCAGCACGATCAGGTGAACTTCAGGATTGTTACGCGCGATGTTCGCGGCAATGTTCTGCAGCATGATCGTCTTGCCGGCTTTCGGCGGTGCAACGATCAGACCGCGCTGGCCTTTACCGATCGGGGCGCACAGGTCGATGACACGACCGGTCAAGTCTTCGGTGGAACCGTTACCGGCTTCCATCTTCATGCGCACGGTCGGGAACAGCGGGGTCAGGTTCTCGAAGAGAATCTTGTTCTTCGCGTTTTCCGGACGGTCGAAGTTGATCGTGTCGACCTTGAGCAGCGCGAAATAACGCTCGCCTTCCTTTGGAGGGCGGATCTTGCCAACGATGGTGTCACCGGTGCGCAAGTTGAAACGACGGATCTGGCTCGGCGAGACGTAGATATCGTCCGGACCTGCGAGATAGGAAGCGTCAGCGGAGCGCAGGAAGCCGAAGCCGTCCTGGAGAATCTCCAGCACGCCATCACCGGAGATTTCCTCACCGCTTTTCGCGTGCTTCTTGAGCAGGGAGAAAATCACGTCCTGCTTGCGCGAACGGGCCATATTTTCTATGCCCATCTGTTCGGCCAATTCGAGCAGTTCGGTAATCGGCTTTTGCTTGAGTTCAGTCAGATTCATATAGGAATGACGTAATCATTTATGGAGGGGGGAAATTAAGCTTTTGGCTTAATGAGGCCGCGCCGCGGAGAAGGCGACAGGATCGCGTACTTATTCGAAAAGGAGTGCGTCGGCG
Source organism: Pseudomonas sp. BF-R-30 (assembly GCF_019956175.1). NCBI lineage: Bacteria > Pseudomonadati > Pseudomonadota > Gammaproteobacteria > Pseudomonadales > Pseudomonadaceae > Pseudomonas > Pseudomonas sp. BF-R-30. The sequence continues at coordinate 387,195 of NZ_JAHBDE010000011.1, forward strand.
ACGGCTAGCAGGGGGCAATGGAGAAACCAGTGCGGGGCCGAATGTACCATCTGAGTTTAGGAGCGTCTAGCCCTGAATACGCAAAAAGCCCCGCTATTTGCGGGGCTTTTTCAGGACACTTTGCAACGACGCTTAGATGTTGGCGTCGAGGAATGCAGCCAGTTGCGACTTCGACAGTGCGCCGACCTTGGTCGCTTCAACGTTGCCGTTCTTGAACAGCATCAGGGTCGGGATACCGCGCACGCCATGCTTGGCCGGGGTTTCCTGGTTTTCGTCGATGTTCAGCTTGGCAACGGTCAGCTTGCCTTTGTAAGTCTCGGCAATCTCGTCCAGAACAGGAGCGATCATTTTGCAAGGGCCGCACCATTCAGCCCAGTAATCGACCAGTACAGCGCCTTCGGCCTTGAGTACGTCGGCCTCGAAGCTAGCGTCGCTAACGTGTTTGATAAGATCGCTGCTCATGGAATTCTCCAGGTTGTAAGCAAAAAAACGTGGCCCATCATAGCGGTCCTTCCCTCGTTCAGGAAGGTGCAGATGATTGAGTCTCGCTATGGTGATCCATGAGTTTGGGTATAGCTCAGGTCATGAAGTGGCGGGAGCGATGAACGCGATTCCGGTGCGCAACGCGGCGTTACGTACGTGCTCTTGCATGGCCTTTTGCGCGGCGCCAGACGCTCGGCGAGCCAGCGCACGAAGGATTTTGCGGTGTTCCTGCCAGGTTTCCATGGCCCGCTCGACCCGGATGAACGGTAGCTTCTGGCTTTCCAGGAAGATGTCGGCGCTGGCGGTCAGGATGCTCAGCATCGCCTGATTGCCGCTGGCCAGCAGGATGCGGCGGTGGAATTCGAAATCCAGCCGGGCCGCGGCTTCGAAGTCGCCGGACTTCAGCTCATTGCGCATGGCGGCGACATTGTCTTCCAGCGCATCGAGTTCGTCGGTGCTCAAGGTTACGGCCGCCAACCCCGCAGCAAAACCTTCCAGCGCATAGCGCAACTGAAAGATGTCCAACGGCGAAGCCTGCGCCGCGAACGGCCAGCCCGGCGCCGCATCGCCCCGCGGTAGCTCCACGGGCGATTGCACGAATACGCCTTTGCCCGGCTGGATACTGATGACCCCCAGCGCACTCAGCGATGACAACGCCTCGCGCAACGACGCCCGACTGACCCCCAATTGCACCGCCAGGTCCCGTTGCGAGGGCAAGGCATCCCCCGGCCCGAAGCCCTGTTCGGTAATCAGTTTGCGGATGGCTTGCAGCGCCACTTCAGGTACGGCGCGGGAGATCGAGTTCATGGTTTTCCAGACGAACCAGCCAATGTGCGCTCAGTTGTAAAGCTATTCGCGACGTCCGGCAAGTCGTGCCCCATGGGGGTTCGGAGATTTTCACGGCTGCGCCATCGGGGTGCGAAAAGCAACCTGACTGTTCAGACCAGTAAGACCGTGCGACGCCAGTAAAACCGTGCCCTGGCGCCCTCAAAACCCCATGTTGGCATGGCCCATGCTCTGTCGATCCGCAGAAATCACTTCTTGCCGATCCGGAGATTTGCCATGACCCAGCGTTACAGCGCCCTCCTCGCAGCCTTGTTCGCCAGCCTGATGCTGAGCCTGGCACCCGCCCACGCCGATGGTCTGGAGGATGTGGTCAAGCGCGGCGTCCTCAAGGTGGCCGTGCCCCAGGACTTCCCGCCATTCGGCTCGGTCGGCCCGGACATGAAACCCCGCGGCCTCGATATCGACACCGCGAAACTGCTGGCCGACCAGCTCAAGGTCAAACTCGAACTGACGCCGGTCAACAGCACCAACCGCATCCCGTTCCTCACCACCGGCAAGGTCGACCTGGTGATCTCCAGCCTCGGCAAGAACCCGGAGCGCGAAAAAGTCATCGACTTCTCCCGCGCCTACGCGCCGTTCTACCTTGCCGTGTTCGGTCCGCCAGACGCCGACATCAAGGGCCTGGACGATCTCAAGGGCAAGACCATCAGCGTCACCCGTGGTGCCATCGAAGATATCGAGCTGACCAAGGTCGCCCCCGAAGGCGTGACCATCAAGCGTTTCGAAGACAACAACTCGACCATTGCCGCGTACCTGGCCGGGCAAGTCGACCTGATCGCCAGCGGCAACGTGGTGATGGTCGCCATCAGCGAGAAGAGCCCGAAACGCGTGCCGGCGCTGAAAGTGAAGCTCAAGGACTCACCGGTCTACGTCGGCGTGAACAAGAACGAGTCGGCGCTGCTGGACAAGGTCAACCAGATTCTTGTGACCGCCAAGAGCGACGGCGCGCTGGAAAAGAACGCCCTGACCTGGCTGAAAGAACCGCTGCCGGCCGATCTCTGATTCGGCGCGCTGGAGACGTTTTATGGCTTATCAGTTCGATTTCCTGCCGGTGGTGAACAACACCGATCTGTTGCTGCGCGGTGCGTTGTTCACCCTTGAGCTGACCGCCATCGGCGCTGTGCTCGGCGTGGGGCTGGGCATCGTCGGGGCGCTGGTGCGGGCGTGGAACATCCGGCCTTTCGCGGGGATTTTCGCGGTCTACGTCGAGTTGATCCGCAACACGCCATTTCTGGTGCAGTTGTTTTTCATCTTCTTCGGCTTGCCGTCCCTGGGCGTGCAGATTTCCGAATGGCAGGCGGCGGTGCTGGCGATGGTCATCAACCTCGGCGCCTATTCCACCGAGATCATCCGCGCCGGCATCCAGTCGATCCACCGGGGTCAGCTGGAAGCCGCAGCGGCACTGGCGATGACGCGCTTCGAAGCGTTCCGTCATGTGGTGCTGCTGCCGGCACTGGGCAAAGTCTGGCCGGCCCTGAGCAGCCAGATCATCATCGTGATGCTCGGCTCGGCGGTGTGTTCGCAAATCGCGACGGAAGAGCTGAGTTTCGCCGCCAACTTCATTCAGTCGCGCAACTTCCGCGCCTTTGAAACCTACGCCCTGACCACACTGCTGTACCTGTGCATGGCGCTGCTGATCCGCCAGTTGCTGAACTGGCTTGGCCACCGCTTCATCGCAAGGAGCAGCCGATGAGCGACTTCACTTTCTGGGACATCGTGCGCAACCTGCTCACGGGCCTGCAATGGACGCTGGCGCTGTCGCTGGTGGCGTTCATTGGCGGCGGACTGATTGGCTTACTGATCATGGTCATGCGCATCTCGAAAAAATCCCTGCCGCGCAGTTTCGCCCGCACTTACATCGAACTGTTCCAGGGCACACCGCTATTGATGCAACTGTTCCTGGTGTTTTTCGGCGTGGCGTTGGCCGGGATCGAGATTTCGCCGTGGATGGCCGCGGCGATTGCACTGACGTTGTTCACCAGTGCTTATCTGGCGGAGATCTGGCGCGGTTGCGTCGATTCGATTCCAAACGGCCAGTGGGAAGCCTCATCGAGCCTGGCGCTGAACCCGCTGGAACAATTGCGCCATGTGATCCTGCCCCAGGCCCTGCGCATCGCCGTGGCGCCGACAGTGGGGTTTTCGGTGCAAGTGGTCAAAGGCACCGCCGTCACCTCGATCATCGGCTTCACCGAGCTGACCAAGACCGGCGGCATGCTCGCCAACGCCACCTTCGAACCGTTCATGGTCTACGGCCTCGTCGCCCTCGGCTACTTCCTGCTCTGCTACCCCTTGTCGCTCAGTGCGCGATACCTGGAAAGGAGACTGCATGCCTCTGCTTAGAATTTCCGCCCTGCATAAATACTACGGCGATCACCATGTGCTCAAAGGCATCGACCTGAGCATCGAGGAAGGCCAGGTGGTGGCAATCATCGGCCGTAGTGGCTCGGGCAAGTCCACCTTGCTGCGCACCCTCAACGGCCTGGAGTCGATCAACGACGGCGTGATAGAAGTTGACGGCGAGTACCTCGACGCCGCCCGCGCCGACCTGCGCAGCCTGCGGCAGAAAGTCGGCATGGTGTTCCAGCAGTTCAATCTGTTCCCGCACCTGACCGTCGGCGAGAACGTCATGCTCGCGCCGCAAGTGGTGCAGAAAGTGCCAAAAGCCAAAGCTGCCGAACTGGCACGGCAGATGCTGGAAAGAGTCGGGCTGGGGGAAAAGTTCGATGCCTTCCCTGATCGGCTGTCGGGCGGGCAGCAACAGCGGGTAGCGATTGCCCGGGCACTGGCGATGTCGCCGAAGGTTTTGCTATGCGACGAAATCACCTCGGCACTGGACCCGGAACTGGTCAATGAAGTACTGAGCGTGGTCCGGCAACTGGCCAGGGAAGGCATGACGCTGATCATGGTCACCCACGAAATGCGCTTCGCCCGGGAGGTTGGGGATAAGTTGGTGTTCATGCACCAGGGCAAGGTGCATGAGGTTGGGGATCCGAAGATTCTGTTCGCGAATCCGCAGACGGCGGAGCTGGCGAATTTTATTGGGACGGTTGAGGCGGCGGGCTGATAGATCTTTGTTGACCGGAAGGCCGCCTTCGCGAGCAAGCCCGCTCCCACAGTTGACCGCGTTGTTACTGAGGTACGCGGTTAAATGTGGGAGCGGGCTTGCTCGCGAAGAGGCCATCAGCAGCACCGCAAATATTCCCGCGGCAGAAGATCGCAGCCTTCGACAGCTCCTACGCGTTGGCGCCAGCCTTTGATCGTGGCACGATGTCGAGGTTATCGACCGAGACCCCTGACCATGCCGCAATCCAAAGCCAAGAATCTGTCCCTGATCGCCGCAATCGACCTGGGCTCCAACAGTTTTCACATGGTCGTGGCCAAGGCCCAGAACGGCGAGATCCGTATTCTCGAGCGTCTCGGGGAGAAGGTTCAGCTGGCCGCCGGCATCGACGAAGAGCGCCACCTCAACGAAGAATCGATGCAACGCGGGCTAGATTGCCTCAAGCGTTTCGCCCAACTGATCAGCGGTATGCCCACCGGCGCCGTGCGAATCGTGGGCACCAACGCCTTGCGTGAAGCCCGCAACCGCGCCGAATTCATCCGTCGCGCCGAAGAAATTCTCGGCCACCCGGTGGAAGTCATTTCCGGTCGTGAAGAAGCGCGCCTGATCTATCTCGGCGTGTCCCACACCCTCGCCGATACCCCGGGCAAGCGCCTGGTGGCCGACATCGGTGGCGGCAGTACCGAGTTCATCATTGGCCAGCGCTTCGAACCGCTGCTGCGCGAAAGCCTGCAGATGGGTTGCGTCAGCTACACCCAGCGCTATTTCAAGGACGGCAAGATCACCCCGGCCCGTTACGCCCAGGCGTACACGGCAGCACGGCTGGAGATCATGAGCATCGAGCATGCCCTGCATCGCCTGACCTGGGATGAAGCCATCGGCTCCTCGGGCACCATCCGCGCCATCGGCCTGGCGCTGAAGGCTGGCGGCTACGGCACCGGGGAGGTCAACGCCGAGGGCCTGGCCTGGCTCAAGCGCAAACTGATCAAGCTGGGCGACGTCGAAAAAATCGATTTCGAAGGTATCAAGCCGGATCGCCGGGCGATTTTCCCGGCCGGCCTGGCGATCCTCGAAGCGATCTTCGACTCCCTGGAACTGCAACGCATGGATCACTGCGAAGGTGCCCTACGCGAAGGCGTGCTCTATGACCTGCTGGGCCGCCATCATCACGAAGACGTGCGCGAACGCACCCTCACTTCGCTGATGGAGCGCTACCACGTCGACCAGGAACAGGCGGTACGGGTCGAGCGCAAGGCGCTGCATGCGTTCGATCAGGTGGCCGCGGACTGGGATCTGGAAGACGGCGTCTGGCGCGAACTGCTCGGCTGGGCGGCCAAGGTCCATGAAGTTGGCCTGGACATCGCTCACTACCAGTACCACAAGCACGGCGCCTACCTGATCGAGCATTCGGACCTCGCCGGGTTCTCCCGCGAAGACCAGTTGATGCTCGCGCTGTTGGTACGCGGTCACCGACGCAACATTCCCAAGGACAAGTTCGCCGATTTCGGCGATGACGGCATCAAGCTGATTCGCCTGTGCGTACTGCTGCGCTTTGCGATCCTGTTCCACCACATCCGTGGCACCCAGCAAATGCCCCAGGTGGAACTGAATGCCTATGGCAACAGCCTGGAAGTGGTGTTCCCGGAGAACTGGCTGGACGAAAACCAACTGACCCAAGCCGACTTCGAAATCGAAGCGCAATGGCTGACCCGGGTCGACATCGTGTTGAGCGCTCGCTGAAATTGAAAAAAGGCCTTCTTCGGAAGGCCTTTTTTTGTATGCGATTCTGCAAACGCCACTATCCCCTGTGGGAGCGAGCTTGCTCGCGATGGGGGATGGTCAATCAATACATCGTTGCCTGACACACCGTCATCGCGAGCAAGCTCGCTCCCACAGGTTGCAGTCGTTACCGGACGGCCAGGATCGGACTGCCCAAACGCTCCAGCAATGTCGCCTGGGCGCTGCGCGGGTTCTGGTTGCCGGTCGGAGTGTTACGGATGTAACGGCCGTCCGACTGCAGGCTCCAACTGTGGGTGTTATCGGTCAGATACAACTCCAGTTCTTTCTTGACCCGCATGATCAGCTTCTTGCCCTCCACCGGGAAGCAAGTCTCGACGCGCTTGTCGAGGTTGCGTTCCATCCAGTCGGCACTGGACAGGAACATCTGCTCGTCGCCACCGTTGAGGAAATAGAAGACCCGGGTGTGTTCCAGGAAGCGGCCGATGATCGAACGCACGTGGATGTTGTGGGAAACCCCGGCGATGCCCGGTCGCAGGCAGCACATGCCACGCACCACCAGATCGATGCGCACGCCCGACTGGCTGGCCTTGTACAGTGCGCGGATGATCTTCGGATCGGTCAGCGAGTTGAACTTGGCAATGATGTGCGCCGGTTTGCCGTCGAGGGCGAACTGGGTTTCGCGGGCAATCATGTCGAGCATGCCCTTTTTCAGGGTGAACGGCGCGTGCAGCAGTTTCTTCATGCGCAGCGTCTTACCCATGCCGATCAACTGGCTGAACAGTTTGCCGACGTCTTCGCACAAGGCGTCGTCGGAAGTCAGCAGGCTGTAATCGGTATACAGGCGGGCGTTGCCGGCGTGGTAGTTACCCGTACCGAGGTGCGCATAACGCACGATTTCACCCGCTTCGCGCCGCAAAATCAGCATCATCTTGGCGTGGGTCTTGAAGCCGACCACACCATAGATCACCACCGCACCGGCCGCTTGCAGACGGCTGGCCAGTTGCAGGTTGGACTCTTCGTCGAACCGTGCGCGCAGTTCGATCACCGCGGTGACCTCTTTGCCGTTACGCGCCGCATCCACCAGCGCATCGACGATTTCCGAGTTCGCGCCGGAGCGGTACAGGGTCTGGCGCACCGCCAGCACGTGCGGGTCCTTGGCGGCCTGGCGCAGCAGGTCGACCACCGGAGTGAACGACTCGAACGGGTGCAGCAACAGGATGTCCTGCTTGCTGATCACGCTGAAAATGTTCTCGCTGTTCTGCAGCAGTTTTGGAATCTGCGGGGTGAACGGCAGGTATTGCAGCTCGCGCTGGCTGTCCAGGCCGGTAATGCTGAACAGCCGCGTCAGGTTCACCGGACCGTTGACCTGATACAACTCCGTCTCGCTCAGGTTGAATTGCTTGAGCAGGTAGTCGGACAGGTGTTTCGGGCAGGTGTCGGCCACTTCCAGACGCACCGCATCGCCATAGCGACGGGAGAACAGTTCGCCGCGCAAGGCACGGGCCAGGTCTTCGACGTCTTCGGAGTCCAGCGCCAGGTCGGCGTTACGGGTCAGGCGGAACTGGTAGCAACCCTTGACCTTCATCCCCTGGAACAGGTCATCGGCGTGGGCGTGGATCATCGACGACAGGAATACATAGTTGTCGCCGGCGCCGCCGACTTCTTCCGGCACCTTGATGATGCGCGGCAACAGGCGTGGCGCCGGGATGATCGCCAGACCGGAATCGCGGCCAAAGGCGTCGATGCCTTCGAGCTCGACGATGAAGTTCAGGCTCTTGTTCACCAGCAACGGGAACGGGTGCGTCGGGTCCAGGCCGATCGGGGTGATGATCGGCGCGATCTCGTCACGGAAATAGCGACGGACCCAGGTCTTGAGCTTGGCCGTCCAGTTACGGCGACGGATGAAGCGGACCTGATGCTTTTCCAGTTCCGGCAACAGTATGTCGTTGAGGATCGCGTACTGGCGATCGACGTGACCATGGACCAGTTCGCTGATGCGGGCCAGGGCCTGATGCGGTTGCAGACCATCCGCGCCGGCCTGTTCACGGGCGAAGGTGATCTGCTTCTTGAGGCCGGCGACACGAATTTCGAAGAACTCGTCCAGGTTGCTGGAGAAGATCAACAGAAACTTCAGCCGTTCCAGCAATGGATAGGACTCGTCCAGCGCCTGCTCCAGCACGCGGATGTTGAACTGCAGTTGCGAGAGCTCGCGGTGGATGTACAGGCTGCTGTCATCCAGGCCGGGAATGGCCAGCGCTGGCGCCGGCGCTGTCACGGCGGTTTCGACGACCGCCGCGGGCGGAGCTGGCTCCAGCTCCGGCGGGGTCTCGTCGACTTGCTCCACCACAGGCTGAGCGTCTTTTACGGCAACTTCAGTGAGCACTTCGGTATTCATCGAATGTTCCTGGGAGGGCTATTTTTGCTCTCGTAACAATTGAGCGGCACGAACGGCGAAATACGTCAGGATGCCATCAGCCCCTGCACGTTTGAAAGCGGTCAGGGACTCGAGGATAACCCCTTCGCTCAACCAGCCATTCTGGATCGCCGCCATGTGCATGGCGTATTCGCCGCTGACTTGATAAACAAAAGTCGGCACTTTGAATTCTTCTTTTACCCGGCACAGGATGTCCAGGTACGGCATGCCTGGCTTGACCATGACCATGTCTGCACCTTCTGACAAGTCCGCCGCCACTTCGTGCAGGGCTTCGTTGCTGTTGGCCGGGTCCATCTGATAGGAGGCCTTGTTGGCCTTGCCCAGATTCAGCGCCGAACCGACCGCATCACGGAACGGGCCGTAATAGGCACTGGCGTACTTGGCCGAGTAGGCCATGATCCGCACGTTGACGTGACCGGCCACTTCGAGAGCTTCGCGGATCGCCTGGATGCGACCGTCCATCATGTCCGATGGGGCCACGACCTGAGCGCCGGCCTCAGCGTGGGACAGGGCTTGCCTGACCAGTGCGTCGACGGTGATGTCGTTCTGCACGTAGCCTTCTTCATCAAGAATGCCGTCCTGGCCGTGGGTGGTGAACGGGTCCAGGGCAACGTCGGTGATCACGCCCAGCTCCGGGAATTGCGCACGCAGCGCACGGGTCGCGCGTTGGGCGATGCCTTCGGGGTTCCACGCCTCGGCTGCGTCCAGCGACTTGAGTTCCGCTGGTGTCACCGGGAACAGCGCAAGCGCCGGAATCCCCAACTCGACCCACTTGGCCGCTTCTTCCAGCAACAGGTCGATGGTCAGGCGTTCGACGCCCGGCATCGAAGCCACCGCTTCGCGACGGTTTTCGCCGTCCAGAACGAACACCGGCAGGATCAGGTCATCGACGGTCAGGACGTTTTCACGGACCAGACGACGCGAGAAGTCGTCACGACGATTGCGGCGCAGGCGGGTTGCAGGGAACAAACGGTTGGCGGGGGTAAAGCTCACGGCAGACTCCTGAGCCCGCGCTTACGGGCGAGCGTGACAGTTATAAGCGGCCATTATGACGAACGTATTACAGTTGTGTGCACCCCTGTGACAGGTAGCCGCATTCCATTGTCGTTGTAGGAAATGTTCACGTCGAGACACATTTGGACACTTTCCTGAATGTGTCCGAAGGGTTAGGCTGCGCGTTCATTTCGCCAGCACCCAGACAATGCTCCAACAATTTCTGCATGACTTCGGCTACTTTGCCCTTTTTCTAGGCACGTTCTTCGAAGGCGAAACCATCCTGGTACTCGCGGGCTTCCTCGCGTTCCGTGGATACATGGACATCAACCTGGTGGTGGTCGTGGCCTTCTTCGGCAGCTATGCCGGCGACCAACTTTGGTATTTCCTGGGACGCAAACACGGCCGCAAGCTCCTGGCGCGCAAACCCCGCTGGCAGATGATGGGTGACCGGGCGCTGGAACATATTCGCAAGCATCCGGACATCTGGGTATTGAGCTTCCGCTTCGTCTACGGTTTGCGCACGGTCATGCCGGTGGCCATCGGGCTGTCGGGCTATCCGCCGGGCCGGTACCTGTTGCTCAACGGCATTGGCGCAGCGATCTGGGCCACAGCCCTGGCAGCGGCCGCGTACCATTTCGGTGCGGTGCTCGAAGGCATGCTCGGCAGTGTGAAGAAGTATGAACTCTGGGTGCTCGGTGCGCTGCTGGTCCTGGGCTTCGTGCTGTGGCTGCGTCGGCGCTTCAAGAATGCCCGCCTGGCCAAGCAGGTCTACGCCGACGAACAAGCCCTGAAGGCCGAACGAACCAAAGCCGAAGGCCCTACTACGCCAGCCGAGTGATGCGGTTTCTGCAACAGTAGAGACCGATGCCGCTCAACAGACTGTAACTGAACAGGCCGACCCAGCCCACGGCGCTGGCCGGCCACAGCCCCACCATCGGGGCCAGCCATACCAATGGCAGATTCGACGCCAGCCGCACCAGCTCCAGCTTCAACGCCCACGGGCGATTCTCCAGAGCCACGCCCAGCACAAACAGACCGAACGCCACCGCTCCCCAGCCCAACGCCAGGGCGACGACGGACAGCTTCGGCTCAAGATTCATCAAGCAACTGCCCAGCGCGATATAGACGCAGAACTGCAGGAGGACGTAGAGCTGCTGACGCCCGCCCAGCGCCACCTCGAATTTGCGAAACTGGCTCAGGTCCGGCTTGTTCATCGGGTATCTGGCAGCTACCTCCGCCGGGCGCCAGCCGGTGCGCATGAACCAGATCCGCAGCTTGTCCCAGGTGCTTTCGGCACGACGCGCATCTGCCCACAACTGCGCGTAGAACTGCACGTTCGCCCACACGGGGTTCCAGCTCGCCAGTGGCGTGGTCACGCCGAAGATCACCGGCTCGTTGTCGTCTTCTTCCTGGAACGAGCCGAACAGACGGTCCCAAATAATGAACACGCCGCCGTAGTTGCGATCCATGTAGAGAGCATTCTGTGCATGGTGAGCCCGATGATTGGACGGCGTGACAAAGAACCATTCGAACCAGCCAAGCTTGGGAATGTGCCGCGTGTGCACCCAGAACTGGTACAGCAGGTTCAGCGCCGCGACGCTGACGAACACCAGCAGCGGCACGCCGGACACCGCCATCGGCAGATAGAAGATCCAGCCCAGCAGGAAGCCGGTACTGGTCTGGCGCAAGGCCGTGGACAGGTTGTAGTCCTCGCTCTGGTGATGCACCGAATGGGCGGCCCAGAGGATGTTGCGCTCGTGACCCATGCGATGCAGCCAGTAGTAGCAGAAATCGTAGAAGACAAAGGCAAACACCCAGGTCCAGATGCTGTCGGCCGACAACTCGAACAACGCCAAGTGCTTGAGGGCAAAGGCGTAGGTCACCAGCCCCACCCCCTTGGTCAACAGCCCCGTGGTGGTCGACAGCACGCCGGTGCTGATGCTGTTGATCGCGTCTGCCACCCGATAATTGCTCACCCCGCGCCAACGGTCGGCCAGCAGCTCGGCGGCGATCAGCACAAAGAAAAACGGCACCGCATACAGAATGAAGTCCATGACGCGCCCTGATCGGAATCTTGAGGACAGATGCTATGTGCAGCCGTGAATTAACCCTATGGCAACGCAGGACAAATTAGTGGACATTTAACGCCATGAATCTGGAGAAAAGCCCATGAGCAAAAAAGTTGCAGTGATCCTTTCCGGTTGTGGCGTGTACGACGGCGCCGAGCTCCACGAGAGCGTCATCACCCTGCTGCGCCTGGACCAGCGCGGGGCCCAGGTGCAGTGTTTCGCACCTGACATCGCGCAGTTGCATGTGATCAACCACCTGACCGGCGAAGAAATGCCCGAATCGCGCAACGTGCTGGTGGAGTCGGCGCGGATTGCCCGGGGCAACATCAAGGATATCCGAGACGCGAACGTCGATGAGTTCGATGCGCTGATCGTGCCCGGCGGCTTCGGCTCGGCCAAGAACCTGTCCAGCTTCGCCATCGAAGGCGCCGCCTGCACCGTTCAACCGGATGTCCTGGCACTGACCGAAGCCTTTGCCGAGGCCGGCAAACCGGTGGGGTTGATGTGCATCTCCCCTGCCCTGGCGGCAAAGATCTACGGCCCTGGCGTCACCTGCACCATAGGCAACGACACCGACACGGCAGCTGCGATGAACAAGATGGGCGCGACCCATACCGATTGCGCGGTCAGTGACATCGTCGAGGACAAGGCGCGCAAACTGGTGAGCACACCGGCTTACATGCTGGCGCAATCGATCAGTGAAGCGGCTTCAGGCATCAACAAACTGGTAGACCGGGTACTGGAACTGACCCACGAAAACGACGCCTGACACCCTCCAAAACTGTGGGAGCGAGCTTGCTCGCGATGGGGCCAGCACATTCAACATCGATGTTGTCTGTAAGTCCGCTATCGCGAGCAAGCTCGCTCCCACAGGGTTCGCCACTGGTCTTAAGAACTGCGTGCCAAACGTGTGAGAATCCGGTCCAGCGCATTGGCAAACGCCTGCTTCTCACGGTCGCCAAACGGCGCTGGCCCTCCGCCCATTTGCCCTTGTTCGCGCAAATCGGTGAACAGGTTGCGAACCGCCAGCCGCTCGCCCATGTTCTGCGCATCAAACTCCTTGCCCCGTGGGTCGAGCGCTGCCACGCCCTTCTTCACCAGACGATCGGCAAGCGGCACATCGCTGCAGATCACCAGCTCACCAGGCACCGCGTGTTCCACCAGGTAGTCATCGGCCGCATCCGGGCCGCTCGGCACCACGATCAGCTTGACCAGTGCCAGCCCCGGCTTGGTCTGCGGCTGCCCGGCCACCAGCACCACTTCGAACTGGCGCTTGAGAGCGAACTTCACCACCAGATCCTTGGCTGCCCGAGGACAGGCGTCGGCATCGATCCACACACGCATTGAATTTTCCTCTGTTGAAAAGCATCGCGGGCAAGCCACGCTCCCACAGGTTAACGCGAAACCTGTGGGAGCGTGGCTTGCCCGCGAAAGTGAGCGAAGCGAATGCCGTTTAAGAAAGCTGCACCCGCTGCCTCTCAACCACCCGGCTACGACCGTACAACACAACAATCGAAATGATCGCCACAGCCTGGGCGCTCAACGAATAGGCATCGGCATGGATCCCCAGCCATTCAAAGTCAAAGAACGGCACCGGCCGCGTACCGAAGATCCCGGCTTCCTGCAGCGCTTTCACGCCATGCCCGGCAAACACCACCGACAAGGCGCACAAAAGACCGGCGTTGATGCTGAAGAACAACGCCAGCGGCAACTTCGCCGAACCGCGCAAAATCACCCAGGCCAGGCCGACCAGCAGCACCACCGCCGTGGCACCACCGGCCAGCACCGCGTTGTGCCCCGCGGGACCTGCCTGCAACCACAGGGTTTCGTAGAACAGGATCACTTCGAACAGTTCGCGATACACCGAGAAAAACGCCAGGGTCGCAAAACCGAAGCGCCCGCCACCGCCCACCAGGCTGGTCTTGATGTAATCCTGCCAGGCCGCGGCGTGACGACGGTCATGCATCCACACGCCCAGCCACAGCACCATGACGCTGGCAAACAGCGCCGTCGCACCTTCCAGCAATTCGCGTTGTGAACCACTGACATCAATCACATAGGCTGCCAGCGCCCAGGTGCCCAGCCCCGCCACAAACGCCAGGCCCCAGCCGACGTTAACGCTGCGCACCGCCGCCTGTTGATCCGTGTTACGCAGGAAAGCAAGGATCGCCGCCAGCACCAGAATCGCTTCCAGACCTTCGCGCAGCAGAATCAGCAGGCCGGAAATGTAACTCAGCGACCAGCTCAAACCCTCGTTGCCCAACAGGCCGGCCGATGCCTTCAACTTGTCCTTGGCCACGTCCAGGCGCTGCTCGACCTCGCTCACCGGCAAGCCGTCCTGCAACGACTGACGGTAGGCCATCAGGGATTTTTCAGTGTCTTTACGCACGTTGGCGTCAATGTTATCCAGCGAGCTCTCAACCAGCTCGAAGCCTTCCAGATACGCTGCTACCGATAAGTCATAAGCCTGATCATGCTCACCGGCACGATACGCCGCGATGCTCTTGTCCAAAGTGGCCGCAGTGTAGTCGAGCAGTTGCGCCGGGCCACGCTTGACCTGTGGCGGCTGCGCCCGCTGGGCACGGAAGGTCGCGGCGGCTTGCGGGCCTTCGACAGCCTGTACTTCGGCCGGGGTCTGACGAGCGAGGTCGGCGATGTTGTAGGTCTTTTCAGCCTTGGCCGTGGCCGGGTCGACACTGAAGCTGGCGATATAGGTGGCCAGGTCCCAACGCTGACGATCATCCAGTTGATCGGCAAAGGCCGGCATGTCAGTCCCTTCGACCCCCAGGCCCAGGGTGCTGTAGATCGCGTAGAGGCTCAGTCGGTCCAGTCGTGTGGTATCACGCAGATTGGATGGCGGCGGCGCCATGCCGACACCTGCCGGGCCGTCGCCGGCCCCTGTATCGCCATGGCAGACCGAGCAATGCTGAGCGTACAGCGGCGCACCACGCACCGGGTCCGGCGTAATGACCGGGGCCTGACTGACTTCATAGGCCACGGCCAGCTTCGCACCCAGTTGCCGGGCCTGGCGCGCGACGTCGGCGCCGTCCTGATGGGCGTCAATGGAGTTTCCCAGCGCGGCCAGGCTTTGCTCCAGAGCGGCTTTTTCCGGCTTGGCCGGCATGACTGCAATCAGACGTCCCAGCGTCTTGACCGAGTCTTGCTGCACGCGAAATCCGGCCTGGTCCGTGATGCTGCCCGCCTGCACCGTGTCCGGGTAATCCGCGCCGATGTAATCGAGCAAGTGCAGCGCCTGCGGCGCACCTTCGGCGGGAGCGGCCAGTAGCTGAAAACTGCACGCAGCCAACAGCGGCAGCAACAGCCAGGCCAGGAAACGGGAGGGGGCAATCATGAATGAATCTCAATTGGAAATACGAAGTTACATATTGTTAACGCCAGACGGGTTTCGCTCAAGCTTTGTTGATATCTCTTCGTAATTGCATCAGTTTCGAGAGCGGCTCATCCAATCAAAAAAGGCGACCTCCAGGGTCGCCTTTTTTGTACATCGCCGTTTTACACAGCAGCTTTGCGCAACGTCGCCATGAACGCCGCCGCCCCGATGAACAGCCCGGCAAAGGTCCGGTTCATGCGCTTTTGCTGTTTCGGTGTGCGCAACAGACGCAGCACTTTGGACGCCAGACCGGTGTAGCCGGCCATGACGATCAGGTCGACGCAAACCATGGTCACACCGATTATCAGATACTGAATCAGCAGTGGCGCATGGGGGTCGATGAACTGCGGCAGCACCGCCAGCATGAACACCAGCGCCTTGGGGTTGCTGATGTTCACCAGAAAACCACGGAACACCAGGGCCATCGGCTTGCCGATCTGGCGCAGCGCCGCGTCATCGCTCATATCGCTGGGCAGCGCACGCCATTGCTTGATCGCGAGGTAAACCAGATACGCCACGCCAAACCATTTGATGGCGTAGAAGGCCGTGGCCGACGCCGTGAGAATGGCGCCGACACCGGCGCCGACGATGGCGATCTGCATAGCCAGGCCCAGTTGCAAGCCCAGGGCGTTCCAGTAGCCGCGCCAGAAACCGTATTGCAAGCCGCTGGACATCGACGCAATGGCGCCGGCACCGGGGGACAGGCTGATCACCCAGCAGGCGGCAAAAAACGCCAGCCATGTTTGAAGCTCCATTGCACACCTCGACTCAGACTCGTGACAGATGTCTAAGCTAATGCGGCTTTGATTGGATGACTACCGATTTTTTGTAGGACATGACGACTGCTGACCAGCGTGCTCGGCGTTATGACCCCTTCGCGAGCAAGCCCGCTCCCACACTGGATCTACGCTGCTCACAAAGTTTTGTGTCCACCGAAGAGCAAATGTGGGAGCGGGCTTGCTCGCGAAGGCAATCTATCAGACAGCAGAAGGCTTACTTTTCAAACCCGCTGGAAGGAAACACATCCGTCCCGCGCCAGCGCCGCACCGAACGCTGGAAGAACAAACTGTTGGGCACCTGCACCATGGCGCTGCCAGTGCCGAGTTCTTCGGCCTCGATCAGCGTGGTGTAAAGAAGATTGATCGCCACCACCCGGCCTTTGACACCGGGCTTGTCGGTGGTGTCCACCAACTCGACTACGTCACCTATGCGAAACGGGCCGACGGTAAAGATCAGGATCGCGCACAGCAGGTTCGAGAGCACGCTCCACATGGCGAAAAACGCCACCGCCGCGACTGCGACGAAACCGGACAACGCGGTCCAGAGCACCGTGGCCGAAACACCGAGGCGTTCCAGCACGAAAATCAATGCACTGCCCATGATGAGCCAGCGCAGGCCACCGCGCAGCGGCATCAGCAACTGCGGCGGAAACGGATAGCGCTCGCCGAGACGGGTCAGGCATTTGGCGACGAAACGCTGGGCGATGTATCCGGCCAGCAGGATCAGCAGGATTTGCACGCCGAGCCAGATCGGCTCGACCCACACCGCCGGCAGCGGCAGCTTGAAGGCGTCCATCAGGACAGCTCCTCCAGCTCCGCCTGCATGTTTTCCAGCAACTCCAGGGCTTCCATCCAGGCTTCTTCCAGCTCCGCCTCACGCACCTTCAGCTTGGCCTGTTCGGCCAGCAGATCCCGCAATTCGTTCTTGCGCGCCGGCTCGTAGATGTCGCTGTCGCCGAGGCTGGCATCGATCTTCGCCAGCTTTTCGTGGAGCTTGCCGAGTTCGGCTTCAAGCTTGTCAGCTTCGCGCTTGTGCGGCGCCAGTTGCTGACGCAACGCAGCAGCGGCCTGACGCTGGGCTTTCTTGTCGGTCTTGTCCGGGTTGACCGGCGTGTTGCTGACCGGTGCGTTGCGCTGGCGATACTCCACCAGCCAGCGGGTGTAGTCCTCCAGGTCGCCGTCGAATTCCTCGACCTTGCCGTCCGCCACCAGATAGAAATTGTCGGTGGTGCTTTTGAGCAAGTGGCGATCGTGAGAGACCACCAATACCGCACCACTGAATTCCTGCAGGGCCATGGTCAGCGCCAGACGCATTTCCAGGTCCAGGTGGTTGGTCGGTTCGTCGAGCAGCAACAGGTTCGGTCGGTCCCAGGCGATCAAGGCCAACGCCAGGCGCGCCTTTTCGCCACCGGAGAAATTCAGTACCGGCTCGTCGATTCGCGCACCACGGAAGTCGAACCCGCCGAGGAAGTCGCGCAGGGTCTGCTCACGCTCGGTCGGTGCCAGGCGTTGCAGGTGCAGCAACGGGCTGGCCTTGGAGTCCAGCGAATCCAGCTGATGCTGGGCGAAGTAACCGACAACGGTGTTCTCGCCACGGGTCAAGCGGCCGGCCAATGGCGAGAGCTCACCGGCAAGGTTCTTGATCAGGGTCGATTTACCGGCGCCATTCGGGCCGAGCAGACCGATTCGCGCACCCGGGGTCAGTTGCAGCTTGACCTTCTCCAGCACGGCCTTGTCGCCGTAACCCAGGCGGGCATCGGACAGGTCGATCAGCGGGCTGGAAATCTTCTGCGATTCACGGAAGACAAAGTCGAATGGCGAATCGACGTGGGCAGCGGTCAGCTCTTCCATCCGCTCCAGTGCCTTGATCCGGCTCTGGGCCTGACGGGCCTTGGTAGCCTGGGCCTTGAAGCGGGCGATGTAGCTTTCCATGTGCGCACGTTGCACCTGCTGCTTCTCGTACGCCTGCTGTTGCTGGGCCAGGCGTTCGGCACGGGCACGCTCGAAAGCGCTGTAGCCACCGCGGTACAGGGTGATCTTGCGCTGATCGACGTGGGCCACGTGGTCGACCACGGCATCGAGGAAGTCCCGGTCGTGGGAAATCAGCATCAAGGTGCCGGGATAACTCTTGAGCCACTCTTCGAGCCAGATGATGGCGTCGAGGTCCAGGTGGTTGGTCGGTTCGTCGAGCAGCAGCAGGTCCGATGGGCACATCAAGGCCTGCGCCAGGTTCAGGCGCATCCGCCAGCCACCGGAGAAATCCCCGACCTGGCGATCCATCTGCTCGTTGGTGAATCCAAGCCCGGCCAGCAGCTTGCGCGCCCGGGCATCGGCGGTGTAACCGTCGGCGCTGTCGAGTTCCGAGTGCAGTCGGGCCTGAGCGGCACCGTCATGGGCCGCTTCGGCTGCCGCCAGGTCGCGTTGCACCTGGCGCAGGCGCAGGTCGCCATCGAGCACGTAGTCGACCGCCAGGCGTTCGAGGGTGTCGACCTCCTGGCGCATGTGGGCGATACGCCAGTCGGCCGGCAGGAAGCAATCACCCGAGTCCGGGTGCAGCTCACCCCGAAGCAAGGCGAACAGGCTCGATTTGCCAGCGCCGTTGGCACCGATGAGGCCGGCTTTCTGGCCGGCGTGCAGAGTCAGCTCGGCGTCTTCTAGCAGACGTTGCGGGCCACGCTGTAAAGTCAGGTTCTGAAGTCGAATCATAATGGCGGCGGAGTCTACCAGCTTCGCTCGCAACTGGCGCGAGTAGCACTATGTCCTCTGACCTGTGGAGCTTTTCCCTAAGTACTTATGCACAGCCCGGCGTTGAACCCGCATGCCTGCAATTGCAGTCGGCGGGCATCAATGTGTGCTTGCTCCTCTGCGGACTGTGGCTGGGAGAACGTGGCGTCGCCTTTAACGAACACCGATTGCAGCAACTGCGTAGCGTGGCCGAGCCGTGGGACGCAGACGTGGTGCGACCGTTGCGAGCCTTGCGGGTGAATTGGAAAGTCGTTGCCGCCGACGATGGCGAACTGAATGCTTTGCGCGAGCAAGTGAAGGCACTCGAACTGGAAGCCGAGCGACATCTGTTGGTACGACTGGAACGAACGGCGTTGAGTTGGCCGCAAGGTGAGGCGACCGATCTATCGGCCTGGCTCAATGGTGTGGCGGCAGGCGCCGCCCACCTGGACCGCGACGCGCTGCATCAGCTGCGCGTCGCGGTAACCGGCACTTAGGAAGCGCTGGTTGGGGTGGTTGCTGCGATCGATGCGGCGGCCGGCGTTGGCGCTGGCGTGCCTGTCGAGGTGGCTGCTGCTAAAGCAGACGGTGCACCCGGAGCCGGATTGGCTGGCTTGGCAACTGGCGCGGCGGCCGGCTTGGCGGCAACAGGTTTCACTGCTGGTTTTGCAGCTGGTTTTGCAGCTGGCTTCGCCGCCGCTGGCTTGGCAGCGGGCTTGGCGGTGGCCGGTTTGGCAGCAGCGGCTGGTTTAGCCGCAGCAGGTTTAGCCGCAGCAGGTTTGGCTGCCGGTTTAGCGGCTGGTTTAGCGGCCGGCTTGGCCGCTGCTTTTACAGCGGGTTTGGCCGCAGTTTTCGCAGCTGGTTTTGCAGCGGTTTTAGCCGCGACAGATTTGGCGGCCGGCTTCGCAGCAGGTTTCGCTGCTGCAGTTTTGGCTGCTGGTTTTGCTGCGGGTTTAGCGGCTGGTTTTGCAGCCGGTTTCGCGGCGGCGGTTTTAGCCACGGCTGGTTTGGCAGCAGCGGCTCTTGCAGCGGTAGGTCGTGCGGCGGCTGGTTTGGCAGCCGTGGTTTTAGCCGCAGGTTTTGCAGCGCTGGCAGCAGCTGGTTTTCTCGCAGCCGGTTTGGCTGCAGGTTTGGCTGCGGCAGTTTTAGCTGCTGGCTTGGCAGCTGCAGGTTTTGCGGCAGGTTTGGCCGGTGCTTTTGCAGCAGCCGGTTTGGCAGCGGCTTTCTTCGCAGGTGCCGCAGCAGGCTTGGCCGCACGCAAGGACAACACCTTGCCGACAGCCTCTTGTACACGACCGACGCCCTGGGCCAGTTTCAGGCTTTCCTGAGCATCGCGCTTGAGTTGCAGAATGTAGCCGCGGGTTTCCGATTGACGATCCTTGAGGGCATCGAGCAGCTCCTCAAGATCGGCCACTGCGCCCTTGGCCTTGGCTTGTGCCTTGGCTTTTCCGGCCGCCGCAGCGTCCTGCAATTTGGTGCGGGATTTGTGCAGTTTTTCTTGCGCTTTTCCGCGCTGCTTTTCCAGCTTGGCGAGCAGTTTTTCAGCATCAGCCAAGGCTTCGGAACAAGCGGTTTCCAGATGCTCGAGCAGGCTGCTCGAGAGTTGTTGGAGCAAGTGCAACGGAGTGTTTACTGGCTTCTTGGTGGCCGACATGGTTTACCTCCTGGCTGAAGTGAGTGCGGCTCATACTAGACCTCTGCTGCAACCGCCGCTAGGGCATGTTGACACTATCGAAAGCGCTGTGTTGCAAAGGATTGAAAAACTTCTGCCTCGGCGCAAAAGCAGTTCACCGTTGCGCGCATTCTCGCTGGCATAATCGCCCGCAATTCAGGTCGGAGAGTGCCCATGTCGCGCTACCTTTTTTTATCGCTGTGCGTGTTTTTTTCGGTGGCCCAAGCCGGCGAAACAACGCAGGAAAATGAAGCCCACGATCTCGCTTACAGCCTGGGTGCAAGCCTTGGCGAACGCTTGCGCCAGGAGGTTCCCGACCTGCAACTCCAGGCATTGGTCGAAGGATTGCAGCAAGCCTATCAGGGCAAACCGCTGGCGCTGAAGGACGAGCAGATCCAACAGATACTGACCGAGCATGAAGCCCGCATCGCCATGCAGTCCGACGAGCCGCAAAGCGAAATGGCACTGGAAAAAGAACAGCGTTTTCTCGCCACAGAAAAAGCCAGGCCCGGCGTACGCGAACTGGCTGATGGCGTGTTGCTGACCGAGTTGACGCCAGGTACCGGCGCCAAGGCCGGACCGAACGGCAAGGTGCAGGTGCTGTACATCGGTCGATTGCCCGACGGCACTGTGTTCGATCAGAACAGTCAGCCGCAGTGGTTCAGTCTCGACAGCGTGATCGCCGGATGGCGCAGTGCGCTGCAAAACATGCCGGTCGGGGCGAAATGGCGACTGGTGATTCCATCGGCTCAGGCCTATGGCGCCGACGGTGCCGGTGACGTGATCGCACCATTCACACCACTGGTGTTCGAAGTCGAACTGCGCGGCGCCACCAGCTGACGATGCAAACGAAAAACGGCGTGCCTTGGCACGCCGTTTCCGGATCTTGCAGAGAAGTGCTTCAGGCCTGAACCGAGTCGGCTTCCTTGTGGGCGGTGTGCAGCACTTCGATCAGGCAGTCTTCCAGTTCAAAGCGCTCGTGCAATAGTCCGCCGAGTGTCTTGAACTCTTCGGCGACACACTTACCTGCGTCACACAGGTCATTGAAGGCGAGCAGCTTTTCGGTGATGACGTCGATCCGCGGGTAGATGGTCTCGGCGAGCTCCAGGCCACGCTTGTCGTTGAAGGCCTTGGCCTCCCCCGTCAGCTGCTCGTAGATCTCGAAGTGCCCGGCCGATACATAATCGACCAGCACGCCGCAGAATTCCTGCAAGGGCTTGCGGTTCTCACCCAGCGCCTCAGGCTTTGCGCCGAGCGCGTCATAGGCCCCGATCAGTTCGTGTCGTTCCTGCAACCAGCGATCGATCAGCAGGTGCACTCCGCCCCAGCGTTCCTGAGCATTCTGACAACTTTCGAGCATGGTGATCTCTCTTCCCTTGTGGGTCAGCTGCTCTATGCCCGCTCGCCTCTTGTAACGTCGGTGGGCGGTCAGGCAGAGCGTCATCGAGCAACATAATTCCAATGACACGTGCGGGCCAGATTATGCCCGCACGACACTGGCTTCAAGGTACGCAGGCGATAAAGTTCATACAAGTGTTTAATCACCCGCAAAGGCCCGGTGCGACGACTCGCCGCTGAGTGGTCGCTGATAGCCGGTCCAGACCAGTCGCAGCGACTGGTAAACGGCCAGAATCATCATTGCGACGAAGAGCAGCAGGCTCCACTCGGTGAGACTCAGATCGAACAGCGTCCAGGAAATTTCCACACAATCGGCAGCGCCATTGAACATTTGCTGTACGACCGAAAGCCACGGAGAGTTGGCCAACAGGTCCGCCAGATGAGTCGAGCACGCCGCTACCTGTTCCGCAGGAAGGCTTTGCAGCAGGACCTGTCGCCATGCAGTGACAGTGCCGGCCAGGCTGCAACAAAGACTGAACAGCCAATAGAGAACGTTTCCGATGCGACCGGGGCCATGGACCGAAGCCATCAGGCAGACGCCGGTAAGGAGCGCCAGGCAAAACCGCTGCACAAGACACAAGCCACAAGGCCGCAGGCCGACTGCATATTCCAAGTAGTAGGAAACACCCATCGCCAGGGCACCCGCAATGAAAGCCATGAAAAACAAGGAGCGTGAGCAGGCCAAAGACATGGCTTTTCCGTAAAAGTAGTGACAGACCATTACGGTAGAGGAAAGCGCGACAGCCTTTCAAGGCAAGTGCCCACAGAGACTTCAGCGCAGGTGTAGGGAAATCCCGACGCAGGCGAGAGGATAAAATGTAGTCCTCTGTAGGACTTTGTCTGCGATGAAATTTCGCGACTGAATTTCAACTAATCATCGCACTGCGGCGAGGGTGATTGCTCCCTCGTCGCAGGTCATCGCTCAGGCGCCGGAGCCCGGTGCCTGCGAGTGGGTCAAGCGCCGACTGGCGTTGGCAGAGGGGCCGCGAGCAAGCGCTCATCCAACAACCCCAGGCCTTCCTGAAACAGCTGGTTGCTGCGCTCGGCATCGCCCATTTGCGCCAGCAAGCGTGCCAGCTCGGCACAGGCTTCCGGATTGCGCTGTACACGCAGGCTGCTTTCCAGATAGTCCCGGGCCTTGCCCCACAAACTGTTTTGCAGGCATAGACGACCCAGTGTCAGCAGCAGGCCCGGATCGGCCGGATGCTCCTTGAGCCAGCCTTCGGCTGCCTGCAGCTGGCGGGCCGGATCATTGCCGCGAACCAGTCCGTAGAGACGTGCCAGATGACTGTCGTAGCTGCGCTTGATCGCGGTGCGCAGCACTTCTTCAGCCTCGACCTGAGCCCCCAGTTGCCGCAACTGCTCGGCATACGCCAGCACCAGTTGCGGCTCCTGACGCTGTGCCGAAGTCAGTTGCTGCCAGGCACGTTCCAGCGATTGCAGCCCCACCGTTCCGTCTTCTTCCCGTTGCGCCGCCAGGGACAGGTTCGCCCCCCAGGCCCGACGCTCCAGCTCGGCGAGCTCCGCCGCCGGCAGGATTTTGTCCTTGCGCAGCTCCGGCAGCAGGCGAATCACTGCCGACCAGTCACCACGCTGCTGAAGCAGGCGCTGCAATTGACGCAGGGTCTGTGCGTTATGAGGATGGCGTTCACGCATGGCTTGCAGGGTGGCCAGGGCGCCTGCGGTATCACCGCGATCGGTCTGTAACTGGGCGTGGCTCAAGGCGATCGCCAACTCGGCCTGGGGCTGACGCTCGAGGGCGCGCTCCAGCAAGTTGTCGCTTTCTTCGTGATTGCCGAGTTCGTTCGCTGCACGGGCAGCGCCGAGGTAGTAAAGCAGCGGCTGACGCTCGGCTTCGGCAGCCCGATGCAAGTGACGCTGCGCGCTGGCCCAGCGACCCTCGGCCAGGTCCAGTTGACCGTGCTCGATCGCCACCTGCACTCGACGGCTGCGGTTACGCCGTGACCACGGATTGACCACGCCACTGGAAGCCATCACCAGTTCGACCAGCGACCTGATGCCCCAGATCACCAGCCAGAGCACAGCCACCAGCGCCAAAGTAGCCCACAGGCTCGACTCATAACGGAAGGTCTTGTAGGCAATCAACACGTAGCCGGAATGCTCGGCAATCGCCAGCCCCAGCGCAGCGGCAGCGGCGATCACGAGGAACACGATCACATAGAGGCGTCTCATGGCGTGGCCTCCGGCGCGGCGCTCGCGGCAGGCCTGACCAGTGGCTTGACCGAATCCTCGGCGTTGACGTTGCGCCGTTCCAGATACCCCTGCACCGCGCTCAGGGTGCCGGTCATATCCGGCGTGACGACGGTGACAGGTTGCACGCTCAACTCGGCCACCTGTTCAAGCATGACTTTGCTTTGTGCGTTGTCCGGATTGAAGTTGCCCTTGAGGATGTCCCGCGCCTCGTCCAGCACTTGGGAGTAAACCGCCGGCTGGCCATTGAGTGCGGCCCACTGTGCCTGCTCCAGCGCCAGACTCAGGGCCAGGCGTACCTGGCTCAGGCTCTGGCCGGCCAGCAATGGGCGAACGTTCTTGTCGGCATTGAAGTCGATGCGGATGTAGCGCGAAATCTGGTCCCACCATTGCGCCCAGCGACTGGCACCGTCGCCATCGGCAGTCAGGCCCAGCAGCGAATCGCCACGGTCCTTGTACTCCGGTGCCAGTTCGGTGAGGCTGGCCACTTGATCGCGCAGTGCGCCCAGACGCAGAAACAACCCGGTGCGGTCCGGTTGTTCGGTGCTGCGCAAGGCGATCAGGGTCTTGGCCACCTGCTCGCGAGCGGCAAAGGAGCCCGGATCGTTTTGCTCACGCAGTATCTCGTCGGCACCCTGGACCAGTGCCTGGGCACTGCTGATGTCCTGCAAGGCGGACAGTCGCAGGCTGGCCAGACGCAGCAGGTGCTCGGCCTCGGCCAGACGCCAGTCTTTGCGGCTGGCACCGAGAACGGTTTCCAGCCGCTGGTTCAACCGCTGCTGATCACCTTGCAGCTGAATCACCAGACGACTGCGTGCTTCCAGTTCATCGGCGGGAGGCAATTGCGCCAGGCGTGCGCTCAGGCGCTCCTCGTTGAGCTTGAGGTTTTGCGCCTGGTCATTCAGCGCCTGCACCTGGCTCAGTTGCTGCTGATTATTGGCCTGCAGGTGACGCACCTGCCAGACACCCCAACCGCCCACCGCTACACCGGCCGCGCCCAACAGCAGCGCGATGATTGCCAGACCATTGCCTCGACGCTGCTCGGCAGCTGGCGGCGGCGACATTTCATCAACAGGTGCATCAACAGGTGCATCAAGCACCGGTCGCGAGTCATCTTTAGGCAAGGCTGTTTCGCTCACGTATCCATCCTTTGCATTAGAAAACGGGTACGGGATGCTCCCGTAACGCCGTCAGCAAGGCCGCGGCACTGGCGCCACGACAATCCACAACTGTTTTGGCCCCGGCGGCACGCGCCAGCTCGGCAACCCTGGGGCTCGGTACAAACAACGGCAACCGCGCCAACTGCGGCCAGGCATCGCCGGCCAGTTGATGCAGGTGCTCAAAACCTTGTCCACTGCTGACCACCAGCCCGTTCAGGCGTTCCGCCTGGATCCGTTGCGGCAGCAGTGTCGGCGGGTAAATCGGCAATCCCCGGCGGTACAGTTCCAGATACTCGACACTAGCACCAAGCTCACGCAAACGCTCAGCCAGCAACTCGCGCCCGCCCTCCCCGCGCAGGATCAGCACTCGTGCATCGGGTTGTGCGATAGCCTCGCGCAGTCGGGAAAGTTCGAGCAAGGCTTCACTGTCATCGCCTTCTGCCGGGAAGCTCACGTCCAGCCCGTGATCCCCGAGGATCTGCGCGGTCGCCGCGCCGACGCTGAACCACTTCACACCGGGCGGTGTTGGCCAATACCGCTCGAGCAGTTCGACGCCGATCCGGGCGGCCGGCTTGCTGACCACGATGACGGCGCAGAACTGATCCAGCGCCAGAATCACCTGGCGCATTGTGTCAGTGGCCTCAATGGGCATGATGTCCAAAAGCGGCAGACTGTTACTGAATATCCCCTGCTCGGCCAAAAAACCGCTCAGCGCCGCCGCTTCTTCGGCGGGACGCGTCAGCAGCAAGCGCCAGCCGATCACTCGTGACCAGCCTCGCCATAGACCGCTTTGAGGATGGCGTCGGCACCCTGGCTGAGCAGGTCTTCGGCGACTCGTACACCCAGTGCCTCGGCATCGCCGCGAGGGGCGCGGGCTTGTGCGCTGAGCAGCAGGCCACCGCCTGGATCGCCCACCAGCCCGCGCAACCAGACCTGCTCACCCTCCAGCACGGCGTAGCAGGCAATCGGCACCTGACAGCCGCCATTGAGGTGCTTGTTGAGGGCTCGTTCGGCGGTCACGCGGGTGGCGGTGTCCTGGTGATGCAGGGGTGTCAGCAACGCATGGATTTCACTGTCGGCGCTGCGGCATTCGATACCCACCGCGCCCTGGCCACCGGCCGGAAGGCTGTCGTCGACGCTGATGGCCGAGGTGATGCGGTCTTCGAATCCCAAGCGGATCAGGCCGGCAGCGGCGAGGATGATGGCGTCGTATTCGCCGGCATCGAGCTTGGCCAGGCGGGTGTTGACGTTGCCGCGCAGGAAGCGGATTTCCAGATCCGGGCGACGGGTCAGCAATTGAGCCTGGCGGCGCAGGCTGGAGGTACCGACGATGCTGCCCTGGGGCAACTCATCCAGGTTGGTGTAGGTGTTGGAAACGAAGGCATCGCGCGGGTCTTCCCGCTCGCAGATACAGAACAGACCGAGGCCTTCGGGGAAGTCCATCGGCACGTCTTTCATGGAGTGCACGGCGATGTCGGCTTCATTTTCCAGCAGCGCGGTTTCGAGTTCCTTGACGAACAGGCCCTTGCCGCCGATTTTCGACAGCGGAGAGTCAAGCAGCTTGTCACCACGGCTGACCATGGGGACGAGGGTCACCAGCAGGCCCGGATGAGCCGCTTCAAGACGGGCCTTGACGTATTCGGCCTGCCACAGGGCGAGAGCGCTTTTGCGGGTGGCGATGCGGATCTGGCGAGAGGACATGGATCAATCCGTACTGAATAGATATGACGGATAATAACAGCTCAGCCAAATCCACTTTGACTTGTATCAGATACTACTCGGCCTCCCTGGCCCCGGATGTCCGGCAATCGGGTGTGAAATTGGCCTGCGAACAGCTTTTTAAAGCTGTTGCATCATTTTGCGTACCCCAGCCACATGACGACGGCTGACGATCAGCGCATCACCGTTGAGGCCTTTGAGGAACAGCTGAAAATGCCCCAGGGGTGTGCGTTGCAATCGCTCGATACGCTCGCGGGCAACCAGTGCATTGCGATGGATACGCACGAAACGGTCACCGAATTCATCTTCGAGGGCCTTGAGCGGCTCATCGAGCAACACTTCGCCGCTTTCGTGGCGCAAGGTCACGTATTTGTGGTCCGCAATGAAATACACCACCTGATCCAGCGGAATCAGCTCGATCCCTTTACGGGTTCGGGCGCTGATATGGCTGCGCGGGCCGTTGCCGCTTTCGGCAGCAGGGCGGGTCAGGGCGGAGAGCTGGGCACGATTGGGGCGCTCGGCTCTCTTTAATGCGTCATGTAATTGTTCAGTTCTCACAGGTTTCACCAGATAGCCTACGGCGCTGGCCTGTAAGGCTTCCACGGCAAATTCATCGGGCCCGGCGCAGAACACCACGGCGGGGGGAGTTTCGCGTTCACACAACCGAGCAGCCACTTGCAGGCCATCCAGGCCAGGCATGCGGATATCGAGCAGCACAATATCCGGCTTGTGGCTGTCGATCAGTGCCAACGCCTCTTCGCCATTCGTGGCACTAGGCTCCAGGACACTGTACCCCTCGAGTTCGCCAACCATTCGGCTCAGGCGCTCGCGGGCCAAGGGTTCGTCATCAACGATCAGGACATTCATATTGCGCTGGATTCCTGCGTGAGTCTCGCACAAGGATAGCGTAGACAGGTGAAGTGACGTCCGTCACCGCGATCCACGCTAAGACTAGCGCGAGCGTCAAAAAGTGCCGCTGGTCCGGCGGCTAAATTTTCATCTGCCGGGCGATTGGCGGCCCAGGCCCGCGTTGGCGATGCATCGCCACAGGGTTTGCTGATACGCAATATGAACACCCCACTCTTCTTATAGTCAGCGGCTGCACCGAGAAATGCGCTGATCCTACTGTCCAACTGTAGACGGTTGCCGGGACGATATTGCTCAATTGAAAAATATCGTTCGGCAAAAATGCGCGGCTCTTGCCCCGGCCCGGACTTTCCCTCCCCCAAAAAAACGTATCGACCAGTGTCAGCGACAGGATTGGCAACCCTGTTATTATCCGCGCCAGCGTTCCACGCCTTCTTACTTCAAGCCGATACGAGCGAATTCATGAGCACTGACAAGACCAATCAGTCCTGGGGCGGCCGCTTCAGTGAACCCGTCGACGCCTTCGTCGCCCGCTTCACCGCCTCCGTCACCTTCGACCAGCGCCTGTATCGCCACGACATCATGGGCTCGATCGCCCACGCCACCATGCTGGCCAAGGTCGGCGTGCTGACCGATGCCGAGCGCGACAGCATCATCGATGGCCTGAACACCATCCAGGGCGAAATCGAGGCCGGTCAGTTCGACTGGCGCATCGACCTCGAAGACGTCCACATGAACATCGAGGCGCGCCTGACCGACCGCATCGGCGTGACCGGTAAAAAACTGCACACCGGCCGCAGCCGTAACGATCAGGTCGCCACCGACATCCGTCTGTGGCTGCGTGACGAGATCGACCTGATCCTGGCCGAAATCACCCGCCTGCAAAAAGGCCTGCTGGAGCAGGCCGAGCGCGAAGCCGCCAGCATCATGCCGGGGTTCACCCACCTGCAGACCGCACAACCGGTGACGTTCGGGCATCACATGCTGGCCTGGTTCGAAATGCTCAGCCGCGACTACGAACGCCTGGTCGACTGCCGCAAGCGCACCAACCGCATGCCACTGGGCAGCGCGGCACTGGCCGGCACCACCTACCCGATCGATCGCGAATACACCGCCCAACTCCTGGGTTTCGACGCGGTTGGCGGCAATTCGCTGGACAACGTCTCCGATCGTGATTTCGCCATCGAATTCTGCTCGGCGGCCAGTATCGCGATGATGCACCTGTCGCGTTTCTCCGAAGAGCTGGTGCTGTGGACCAGCGCGCAGTTCCAGTTCATCGATCTGCCCGACCGTTTCTGCACCGGCAGCTCGATCATGCCGCAAAAGAAAAACCCGGACGTGCCGGAGCTCGTGCGTGGCAAGACCGGTCGCGTGTTCGGTGCGCTGATGGGCCTGCTGACCCTGATGAAAGGCCAGCCTTTGGCCTACAACAAGGACAACCAGGAAGACAAGGAACCGCTGTTCGACGCCGCCGACACCCTGCGCGACTCGCTGCGGGCCTTTGCCGACATGGTCCCGGCGATCAAGCCCAAGCACGCGATGATGCGTGAAGCGGCCCTGCGCGGCTTCTCCACCGCCACCGACCTGGCCGACTACCTGGTGCGTCGCGGCCTGCCATTCCGTGACTGCCACGAAATCGTCGGCCATGCCGTGAAGTACGGCGTGGACAGCGGCAAGGATCTGGCGGAAATGAGCTTGGAAGAACTGCGCAAGTTCAGCGATCAGATCGACCAGGATGTGTTCGCCGTGCTGACCCTGGAAGGCTCGGTCAATGCCCGTAACCACATCGGCGGCACCGCGCCGGTGCAGGTGAAGGCTGCAGTGGCTCGCGGTCAGGCGCTCCTCGCCAGCCGCTAAAAGCTTCGCGGGCAAGCCCGCTCCCACAAGGATCCAGTACTTGCCAAAAATCCATGGCAAACAAAGAAACCTGTGGGAGCGGCGGTGCGGCGATCCGACTTGCCCGCGATGACTGACTTCAGAACGCCACAGAACTACTTTTTGGCAGCAATCATCGCCATGAACGCCGGCATCGCGGCCTCCCGGTCCGCCGCCACACGCTGCACATTCGGATTCCCCCCCAAAAACTCCAGCAGCGCCTTGGCCTTTGGCATCTCGGCCAACAGATCGATGCCAAACAACTTCTTGGCGACCCCACACGCCAGCGGCACGCTGAACAGGAAATACAGATCCGCCACGCTCAAGCTGTCGCCAGCCACGTAAGGGCTGAATTTGGCATGCCGGCCCAGCGCAGCCATCCCCAGCAACAATTCGGCTTTGGTTTTTTCCTTGATCGCATCCGGCAGGGTCATGCCGAAAAAGGCTTCGGGATAGCAGGCCCGGCCTGGCAATTCGATGTACAGCTCGATTTCCTTGGCCAGTGCCAGCACCTGCGCGCGCTCGAACGGGTCGCTCGGCAGCAGCGGCGTGCCTTTCTGGCTTTGCTCGATGTATTCGAGGATCACGCTGGTTTCATTGATGAAGCCCTGCTCTACCTGCAGCACCGGGACCTTTCCGCGAGGGCTGATGGCCAGTGCCTCGGGGCTGGTGCCAGCGTAAAACGGTACTTCTTCGAAGGGCAGGCCTTTTTCCAGCAGCGCCAGTTTGACCATGTTGTAGTAGTTACTGACGGAGAATCCATAAAGCTTGATCATCACAAAGCCTCCAGGCCATGCGGGGTGGGCAGTGCCTGTTTATAGAACGCTGCCGGGATTCTTGCCAGCAGCATCACGCCGCTGAATGCGGGTAAACTGGCCGCCTTTCCCTGAGGAGCCTGCCATGAGCGAGCCAACCGATATCGACAACGACGAAGAAGAGTTCGCCGAAACCACCCTGATCCAGGCCATCGAAAACCAGATCGAAAGCGACAACCCGCCGGCTGCCAAGGCGACGTTCAACAAGCTGACGCTGGTGGGTTACGAGCGGGAAGAAATCCTCAACCTGATGGCTCACGTTTTGGCGGTAGAAATCGACGCGATCCTCGAAGAAGACCGCGCGTTCAACACCGAATGGTACGAAGCTGCCCTGCGCGCCTTGC
This sequence comes from Pseudomonas sp. BF-R-30, assembly GCF_019956175.1. Lineage (NCBI taxonomy): Bacteria > Pseudomonadati > Pseudomonadota > Gammaproteobacteria > Pseudomonadales > Pseudomonadaceae > Pseudomonas > Pseudomonas sp. BF-R-30. Next base: position 417,779 of record NZ_JAHBDE010000011.1, read on the forward strand.
CCGAGTTGCCACCGGAAAAGCAGTAAGCCCACACCTCCCTGTAGGAGCGAGCCCGCTCGCGAAAAACCCGAGAGCGCCGCTGGGCATCTGGTTTTACGCGTCATCGTTGACGACCTTCGCGAGCAAGCTCGCTCCTACAGAGGAAAAAAACCCTGTCGCGAGCACTGGACATGCCGGACAAGCGGGTTCACCTTAGGGGCGCTGTCGTCCAATTCCTAGAAAGTCTGGAGTCCTTATGTCGCTTACCCCTGAGTTGGTTGCCGAACTGGAAGTCCTCGCACTCTTCAACCTGGACAGTTCCCAGGAAGGTCTGAAAATTCATCAGACCGCTGCCCCGAAACACGTTGCCGCCGCCAAACGCCTCTTTGAAAAAGAACTGACCGACCAGCCTGATGGCGGTTACCTGACCAGCCTGGGTCGTGACGCCGCGCAAAATGTGCAAGCCGTGCTGACCATTCTTAACGCCGAAGTAACAGCCTGAATTCTGCCGCATCGCCCACGGAGACCCCGATCCAGGGATTTCCGCGGGCACATCCCCCTGATTTCTGTCTGCAGCCGATAGAAATCTGACGCCAGAAAAACAAAATCAGCTTAAAAGTCCTCGCCTCAAGGCGCTAAACTGCCCCTCATCCGAAGAGCCCCACGTCCGAGCCCTGCGAGCCGGTTTGAGCTGACATGACGCGCATCCATGAAATCCGCCCCGATCTGGACGAGGGAATCGACCGCAAGGTTCTCAGCCAGCTGCGCGCACGTTTTCTGAAACTCAACGAAGGGCGCATGGCTCGCGCCATGGAAGGGTTGTCGACCCGCCAGCAAGGGGTCCTGACCTTGCTGCCGCTGTTTTTCCACGTTAACCATCCGCTGTTGCCCGGTTACGTTTCCGGCAGTACGCCGGCCGGGCTGTCGAATTTCGAGCCGGATGCCAATGTCCTCGCTGAAGCCCAGCGCCTGACCCGCTCGTTTTCCTACAAGCCGCGCCACGGCAGCAACCCGCCGAGGCCGATTCACGGATTGTTCCTGATGGGCAGCCTCGGCACCTTGGCCCAGGCCGACCAGAGCGACATGGATGTGTGGGTCTGCCATGGGCCGGACCGGACCGAAAACGAACTCGCCGAGCTGCGCAAGAAATGCCAGTTGCTGGAAGCCTGGGCCGCCAGCCAGGGCGCCGAAGCGCATTTTTTCCTGATCGACCCGAGCCGTTTCGTCCGCGGTGAGCGCGATACCCAGCTGAGCTCGGAAGATTGCGGCACCACCCAGCACTACCTGTTGCTGGACGAGTTTTACCGCACCGCGATCTGGCTCGCCGGACGCACACCGATCTGGTGGCTGGTGCCGGTCTACGAAGAGTCGAGCTACGACCGCTACACCCATGCCTTGATCTCCAAACGCTTCATACGTGCCGATGAAACCCTCGACCTCGGCAACCTGGCCTACATCCCGCCCGGCGAATTTATCGGTGCCGGGCTCTGGCAGTTGTTCAAGGGCATCGAGTCGCCCTACAAGTCGGTACTCAAGCTGCTGCTGACGGAGGTTTACGCCAGTGAACACCCCAGGGTCCATTGCCTGAGCCTGCGCTTCAAGCAAGCGGTGTTCGCCAACCGCCTCGACCTCGACGAACTGGATCCGTATGTCGTGGTGTATCGGCGCATCGAGGAATACCTGATCGCCCGCAACGAACCGGAACGGCTGGAACTGGTGCGACGCGCGTTGTACCTGAAGGTCAATCGCAAACTCACCGGCAACAGCCGCACCCAGAGCTGGCAGCGCTCCTTGCTTGAACGCCTGGCCCATGAATGGCACTGGGACCAGCGTCAACTGACCCTGCTCGACAGCCGCAGCCAGTGGAAAGTCCGCCAGGTCGGCTCCGAGCGGCGGGCACTGGTCAACGAGCTGAACTACAGCTACCGCTTCCTCACGCAGTTTGCCCGTCACGAACAAACGGTCAGCCGCATCAACAAGCGCGACCTGAGTGTCCTCGGCCGTCGCCTGTACGCCGCTTTCGAGCGCAAGGCCGGTAAAGTCGAATTCATCAATCCCGGCATCGCCCCGGACCTGGCTGAAGACACCCTGACGCTGGTGTACGCACCGAACAGGAAAGAGCCGGGGCAAAGCCAGTGGGGCTTGTACAACGGCAGCCTGACGGCACTGGAGTGGGAGCATTTCGCGCCGATCAAACGCAGCCGTCACTTGCTCGAACTGCTGACCTGGTGCCACCGCAATGGCGTGATCGACAGCAGTACCCGCCTGGCCTTGCACCCCGGCACCAGCGACTTGAGCGAATTCGAACTGTTCAACCTGCTCGGCAGCCTGCAACAGACCATCGCCCTGCCCTTGCCCACCGTCGCCGAGGAACCTCTGTTGCGCGCCAGTGTGCCGAGTGAAGTGCTGATCCTGGTGAATGTCGGCATCGATCCGCTCAAGCACCATCGCGACCTGAACATCCTCATGACCACCGAGCGCACCGACTCCCTGAGTTACGCGGGTGTCCGGGAAAATCTGGTGCTGACTCTGGACCAGGTCACGCTCAATAGCTGGAACGAAGTGCTGGTTGGCCGTTACGACGGTCCCCACGCCCTGCTCGACTGCATCCGCGACTACCTCAATAACCTGCCGGCCGGGCCGCAACAGCCGAAGCTGCGGGTGCGTTGCTTCTGCCATAACCGCGCGCAGTTCATTGCCCAACGGGTCGAGGAAATCCTCGATACCGCGCAGAACCTGCTGCTGAGCCGGCTCAATCATCGCTACCTGATCCAGGTCCAGCAGCACTACCACGTGCTGGAGTTGGTGTCGGGCCAGGTCCAGCACATCGCGCTGGCCACTCTGTCGGCACTGATCGATTACCTGGGCGAAGAAATGGCGAGCTACAGCCCGTTGCACCTCGATCCGAAGGCACTGGAAGACCACGACCTCGCACTGTTCCTGCCAACGGGCCAACCGGACTGCATTCAAGTGTTCTATAGGGTCAACGAAGATCAGGCTGATCTGTACGTGCTCGATGAGTTCAACGCCCTGTGGCAGCAACGCCTGCCCTGGCACGATGAGCAAAGCCTGCTGGTGCCGCTGCAGCGTTTCCTGCAATCGATCCAGTACCGTCGCGATGCCTTGTTGCCGATGGACGCAGCCCACCCGCTGAACCTCGACACCCTGTACTGCCAGTTGCTGCCGTCAGGCCCTGGCCGCGCACGCCGCATCGAAGCCCGGCCAGTGCCGCAGACGCCAGTGAACAAGCCGCTCTACGACGTGCAGGCGATCGTCGGCAAAGCCGCACCGGGTCAGGTGCAGGTGACGCTGTATTGCAATCAACGGGAATTTTCCGAGCTGGAACATGGCGACCAGTTGTTCCGCGTGGTCGCCCGGGAAATCGTCGGGCAGCGCCGGGAAACCGAACGCTACCGCTGCTACATCACCGACCTCGACCTGTCAGGCCTGCTCGGTGAAGGTCAGAGTTCCACCCATCTGTACCTGCGCTACAAAGCCGACCTGGAGCACGCATTGAACGAGGCGCTCGATCAGGTCTGAGGGGGAGTCACTCCGGGAACGCGCCGCCATTGGCCGGCTGCGATTCGACTTCCAGCAGTGTCAGCTTCAGGGTCTTGCCGCCCGGAGCCGGCCAATCGATGTGCTGGCCAACCTTCAGGCCGAGCAGCGCACTGCCCACCGGCGCCAGGATCGAGACCTTGCCTTCGTCGGCATTCGCATCCTTGGGGTACACCAGGGTCAGGTGGTAGTCCTTGCCACTGCCTTCTTCGCGGCAATGCACTCGGGAATTCATGGTCACGACATCCGCCGGCACTTCATCGTGGCCGACCACGGTATCGGCGCGATCCAGTTCGGTTTGCAGCGCAATAACGCCCGGCAGCGTGTCGTCCAGGCTGTCGATCAGACGCTCCAGACGCTGGACGTCCAGACGGGTAAGGGTGATGGAAGGTGAGGTCATGATCTGGGCAGACTCCTTTCTTCTGCACGAAAAAAGCAAAACCCCGCCAGAAAAAGGCGGGGTTTTCACAAGCCTCGATGGGTTGAGGCGTTTCTGGACACTATCACAGCTCAAAAAATATACAAGTCATGGCCAAACCGACGCTATGGACTTGTAGAGAACTCCTGTGGCGAGGGGGCTTGCCCCCGTTCGGCTGCGCAGTAGCCGTAAAAACTTGGGCCCGCTACGCGACCCAACGGGGGCAAGCCCCCTCGCCACAATGACTCACTAGGCTGAAGCTTTGCGGTGGGCAGCCTGCTCGCAAATGACGCGCCGACGCTGATCATCGGCCGAACGCCACTCACGAATATCTTCGACATGACGGAAGCAGCCCAGACACACTTTTTGGTCGTTCAGCCGGCACACACCGCTGCAGGGCGACGGTACCGCCGGGCTGACATTGCTGTAGAGCGGTTTGGGCGCACGGACAGGCGCAGGCTGGGTCACGATCTCACAGGCCTTCGAAATCGAGTTCGACACCGGCCTGCTGCTGGACGATACGCTCAAGCATTTCACCCAACTGCTCTTCGCTCTTGTCGCACATCCAGCGCTCGCTTTCTTCGTCGTAGTCGAAGTGGAAACCACCGGACACCGCCGCCAGCCACAGCTGGCGCAGCGGCTCCTGGCGACTGAAGATCAACTGGCTGGCGTTCTCGAACTTGACCGTCAGCACGCCGGCCGAGCTTTCGAGGTCGATATCCAGGTCGCTTTCGTCAAAGATGTCCTCCAGGGTTTGCTGGGTGGCATCGACCAGGTCATGGAAACGCGCTTCGGACAAACTCATTACGGCAACCTCAAAAAGTGTCTGATCAGGCTCAAGCGCCGCAAGATACGACCGAGCTCCGTCGATTGCAAAGGATAACGACCTGTGGGAGCGGGCTTGCTCGCGAATACGGACTGACATTCAACATTGATGTCGACTGACACGACGCCTTCGCGAGCAAGCCCGCTCCCACAAGGATTGCATGATACCGACCGGCATCGGGCCGAGCCCCGCCGGACGGGCGGTCCGTTGCATAGGCAAGCTGCCGGGTGGCCGGTATACTCCGGCGCAATTAATGCATTTTCAAGGATTTCGCCATGAAGCGCCTGATCTCTTCCCTTGCTGCGCTCCTCGCGGTTGCCTGCCTTGTGTCGGCCTGCGGTCAAAAAGGCCCGCTGTACCTGCCCGATGAAGACCAGGACCCTGTGGAGCAAGCCAAGTCGTCGCAGCAGCAGCCTGCCTCCAAAGCACACAAGCACGACGTCTACCAATAATAAGGGAACCTCATGGACGCTTTTAACTACCGTGACGGTGAACTGTTCGCGGAAGGTGTTGCCCTGTCTGCCATCGCCGAGCGCTTTGGTACACCCACCTACGTTTACTCGCGCGCGCACATCGAAGCCCAATACCTGGCTTACGCCGATGCGCTGGTCGGCACACCGCACCTGGTGTGCTACGCGGTCAAGGCCAACTCCAACCTGGGCGTCCTGAATGTCCTGGCGCGTCTTGGCGCCGGTTTCGACATCGTCTCCCGTGGCGAGCTGGAACGCGTACTGGCCGCTGGCGGCAGCGCCGACAAGATTGTGTTCTCCGGCGTCGGCAAGACCCGTGACGACATGCGTCGCGCCCTGGAAGTCGGCGTGCACTGCTTCAACGTCGAATCCACCGACGAGCTGGAACGCCTGCAGGTGGTCGCCGCCGAACTGGGCGTTCGCGCGCCGATTTCGCTGCGCGTGAACCCGGACGTCGATGCCGGCACCCACCCGTACATTTCCACCGGTCTCAAAGAGAACAAGTTCGGCATCGCCATCGCCGACGCCGAAGACGTGTACGTGCGTGCCGCGCAGCTGCCGAACCTGGAAGTGGTCGGCGTCGATTGCCACATCGGCTCGCAACTGACCACCCTGCCGCCTTTCATCGATGCTCTCGACCGCCTGCTGGGCCTGGTCGATCGCCTTGGCGATTGCGGCATCTACCTGCGCCACATCGATCTCGGTGGTGGCCTGGGCGTACGATACAAGGACGAGGAGCCACCACTGGCTGCCGACTACATCAAGGCCGTGCGCGAGCGTCTCGACGGTCGTGACCTCGCGCTGGTGTTCGAGCCGGGCCGCTTCATCGTCGCCAACGCTGGCGTGCTGCTGACTCAGGTCGAATACCTCAAGCACACCGAACACAAAGACTTCGCCATCGTCGACGCCGCCATGAACGACCTGATCCGCCCGGCGCTGTATCAGGCCTGGATGGACGTCACTGCCGTGAGCCCGCGCACCTCCGCTGCCCGCGCCTACGACATCGTCGGCCCGATCTGCGAGACCGGCGACTTCCTGGCCAAGGATCGTCAGCTGGCGCTGGAGGAAGGCGACCTGCTGGCCGTGCATTCGGCCGGTGCCTACGGGTTTGTCATGAGTTCCAACTACAACACCCGCGGCCGTGCCGCAGAAGTGTTGGTGGACGGTGATCAGGCATTTGAAGTGCGTCGCCGTGAAACGGTAGCCGAGTTGTATGCTGGCGAAAGCCTGCTGCCGGAGTAAAACCATGCTGCTGCGTTTTACCAAGATGCACGGCCTGGGCAATGATTTCATGGTCCTCGACCTGGTCAGCCAGCACGCGCACATTCTGCCCAAGCATGCCAAGCAATGGGGCGACCGGCACACCGGCATCGGTTTCGACCAGTTGCTGATCGTTGAAGCGCCGAGCAACCCGGACGTGGATTTCCGCTATCGGATCTTCAACTCCGACGGCTCCGAAGTGGAACAGTGCGGCAATGGTGCGCGCTGCTTCGCCCGTTTCGTGCTCGACAAGCGCCTGACCGCAAAGCGGCTGATTCGCGTCGAGACCAAAAGCGGCGTCATCGAGCTCGACGTGCGTAACGACGGCCAGATCAGCGTCAACATGGGCGCCCCGCGCCTGGTGCCGGCGGATATTCCGTTCCAGGCACCGGAGCAGGCCAAGAGTTATCAGGTCGACGTCGACGGCACCCCGGTCGATCTGGCCGCCGTGTCCATGGGCAACCCCCATGCCGTGCTGCGGGTCAGCGATATCAACAACGCGCCGGTGCATGAACTGGGCCCGAAAATCGAACATCACCCGCGCTTCCCGGCACGGGTCAATGTCGGTTTTCTCCAGGTCATCGACCGGAGCCGCGCGCAATTGCGCGTCTGGGAGCGTGGAGCCGGGGAAACCCAGGCTTGCGGAACCGGCGCCTGTGCCGCCGCAGTGGCCGCGATCAGCCAGGGGTGGATGGATTCGCCGCTATTGATCGACCTGCCTGGCGGGCGCTTGTCCATCGAATGGGCAGGCCCTGGCCAACCGGTGATGATGACCGGCCCGGCAGTGCGCGTATATGAAGGACAAGTGCGTCTTTGAGTGAGCGAAATCCATGACCGACAAGCCTCAGGTACCCGCACGACAAGCTGACGAATCACCGTCCGAAAGCCTCGAGGCGGCGGCTGTAGCCGCGTACCTGGAGGCTCATCCGGACTTCTTCGTCGAGCACGAAGAACTGCTCCCGTCCCTGCGTATCCCCCATCGGCGCGGCGATACCGTGTCGCTGGTCGAGCGTCAGATGACCATCCTGCGCGACCGCAACATTGAACTGCGTCATCGCCTGTCGCATTTGATGGACGTGGCCCGGGACAACGACCGCCTGTTCGAAAAGACCCGTCGCCTGATCCTGGCATTGATGGATGCTGCCAGCCTGGAAGACGTGGTGATGTGCGTCGAAGACAGCCTGCGCCAGGAGTTCCAGGTGCCCTTCGTCAGCCTCATCCTGCTCGGCGACAACGCCATGCCGGTGGGCCGCTGGGTCACCCACGCCGAAGCTCAAGTGGCCATCGGCGGTTTGCTCTCGGAAGACAAAAGCGTCAGCGGCAGCCTGCGCGAGCATGAACTGGACTTCCTGTTCGGCGAAGAACAACGCAAGCAGATCGGCTCCACCGCGGTTGTCGCCATCAGCCACCAGGGTATCCACGGCATCCTGGCCATAGCCAGCCGTGATCCGCAGCACTACAAAAGCTCGGTGGGCACCTTGTTCCTGAGCTACATCGCTGAAGTCATGGGTCGCGTGCTGCCACGGGTCAACAATTCCCTGCGCTCGGTACGCTGAACATGGAACGACAACTGGACGCTTACTGCGAACACCTGCGCAGTGAGCGGCAGGTGTCGCCGCACACACTGTCGGCCTACCGCCGCGACCTCGATAAAGTGCTGGGCTGGTGCGTCAAACAGAATATCGGCAGCTGGACGGCGCTGGACATCCAGCGCCTGCGTAGCCTGGTTGCCCGTCTGCACGCCCAAGGCCAATCGTCCCGCAGCCTGGCGCGATTACTGTCAGCCGTTCGCGGGCTCTATCACTACCTGAACCGCGAAGGCCTGTGCGACCACGATCCGGCCAATGGCCTTGTGCCGCCCAAAGGCGAACGCCGCCTGCCGAAAACCCTCGACACCGACCGCGCCCTGCAACTGTTGGAAGGTGGGGTCGAGGATGACTTTCTGGCACGTCGGGACCAAGCGATTCTCGAGCTGTTCTATTCCTCCGGCTTGCGGCTTTCGGAGCTGACGGGGCTTAATCTCGATCAGCTCGATCTGGCTGACGGCATGGTCCAGGTGCTCGGCAAAGGCAGCAAGACCCGCCTGCTGCCGGTAGGAAAAAAGGCCCGCGAAGCGCTGGAGCAGTGGCTGCCATTGCGAGCCATGGCCAACCCGACGGACGATGCGGTATTTGTCAGCCAGCAAGGCCGCCGCCTCGGCCCCCGGGCGATCCAGGTGCGGGTCAAGGCTGCCGGCGAGCGCGAACTGGGGCAGAACCTGCACCCGCACATGCTGCGGCACTCCTTCGCCAGCCATTTGCTGGAATCGTCCCAGGACCTGCGCGCGGTGCAGGAACTGCTCGGACACTCGGACATCAAGACCACACAGATCTACACCCACCTGGACTTCCAGCATCTGGCAGCGGTCTACGACAGCGCCCACCCACGGGCCAAACGCATGAAAGGCGACGATTCATGAGTATTCAGTTGATCACCTTCGACCTCGACGACACCCTGTGGGACACCGCCCCCGTCATCGTCAGCGCCGAAGCCGTTTTGCGTGAATGGCTGACCGAGCACGCGCCCAACCTGGGGGCAGTGCCGGTGGAACATTTGTGGGCCATTCGTGAGCGCGTATTGAGCAACGAGCCTGGCCTCAAGCACCGCATCAGCGCGCTGCGTCGGCGTGTGCTGTTCCACGCACTGGAAGAGTCCGGTTATGGGCATGACAAGGCGTCGGATCTGGCGGACAAGAGTTTTGAAGTGTTTCTGCACGCTCGCCATCAGATCGATGTGTTTCCGGAGGTTGAACCGACCCTGGAAATCCTCGCCAATCATTACGCCCTCGGCGTGGTCACCAACGGCAACGCCGATGTGCGTCGGCTGGGGCTGGCGGACTACTTCAAGTTTGCGTTGTGCGCCGAAGACATCGGCATCGCCAAACCCGATGCGCGACTGTTTCACGAGGCCTTGCAGCGCGGCGGCGCGACCGCCGAAACGGCGGTGCATATCGGCGATCATCCAGGTGATGACATTGCCGGGGCGCAGCAAGCGGGATTGCGCGCAATCTGGTTCAACCCGGCGGGCAAGGCCTGGGAGGCTGAACATTTGCCAGATGCCGAGATTCGCAGCCTGACCGAGTTGCCTGCATTGCTGGCGCGGTGGAACAAGGCCTCGGCCTGACACAAAACCTGTGGGAGCGAGCTTGCTCGCGATGAGGGCTTAACATTCAAAATAAATGTTGCCTGACACTCCGCCATCGCGAGCAAGCTCGCTCCCACAGGGATCACCACAGGTTTCATGTTTTTTGTTTCAGGCATGAAAAAGCCCGCAGCGACGGCGGGCTTTTTCAGCAAGCGGGTAGCAGGCTCAGATAGGCCGGCTGCCGTACTTGTTGTCAGGCTTCTTGGGAGGATCTGCGACCACATTGGCCTCCACTTCCTGCACCTTGCCACCACGAGCCAGGAACTCTTCCATGGCCTTGGCCAGGGCATCGCGTTCCTTGTTCTTGGCTTCGACACTCGGCAGCTCATCGACCGATACCGCTGCCTTGGCCTTGCCTTTGGCGGTCGGAACCGGCGCATCACCACCGTCGTCTTCAGCGACGTCTTCCGCCGCTGCTTCCAGACCTTCTTCGGTTTCGTCGTCGTCGCCTACTTCGAGGTCGTCGTTTTCCAGATCATCGTCGCTCATGTTCTACCTCATGACTTGCGAAAAGCAGATTAGTTATAGCCCAGCTTTGCCCTCTGTCGAAGGCTGCCGGAAAAAAATCAACAGCCGCTGCTGACCAGCGGTTATGCCCCTTCACCGTGCACGGTGGCGAGGACTTTACGGGCACCGCCATGATCACGGTGCTCGCCCAGATAAACGCCTTGCCAGGTCCCCAACGCCAACCGGCCTGCCGCAATCGGCAAACTGAGCTGACAGCCAAGCACGCTGGCCTTGAAGTGCGCCGGGAGGTCGTCCAGGCCTTCGTCGTTATGCTCATAGCCGTCTGTTCCTTGTGGGATCAGACGATTGAAAAATCGTTCGAAGTCGCGACGTACCGCCGGATCGGCGTTCTCGTTGATAGTCAACGACGCCGAGGTATGCTGCAGCCACAAGTGCAACAGACCGACCCGACACGCCTTGAGTTCAGGCAGGCCGGCGAGTAACTCGTCCGTTACCAGATGAAAGCCCCGGGGCCTCGCCCGCAAGGTAATCAGAGTCTGTTGCCACATACAGTTCTCCGCACGTTCGGGGCGCATTCTAGCGCGCTCTGTGAAAAAACAAAGGCCCTAATATTCCTTCAATCCTGTAAGCCTTTGGCTGCACAAAAACACCCGACGTAAACATCATAAAACCTGTAGGAAAAAACCTTTCAGCTCGGCCTTCAACGACAAATTCCAGACAAAAAAATGCCCGGCAAGCCGGGCAGTTTTTTACGCGCTTGCTTACAAGTTGTAGCCGCGTTCGTTGTGAAGCGCCAGATCGATGCCGACCGCTTCTTCTTCTTCGTTGATACGCAGGCCCATGACCGCATCCAGCACCTTGAGGATGATGTATGTAGCGATCGCGGTGTAGATCACCGTGAAGCCCACGCCTTTGCACTGAATCCACACTTGTGCGGCGATGTCGGTCACGGTGCCGAAGCCACCCAGGGACGGAGCAGCGAACACACCGGTCAGGATTGCGCCGAGGATACCGCCGATACCGTGCACGCCGAAGGCGTCCAGGGAATCGTCATAGCCGAGCTTGCGCTTGAGGGTGGTGGCGCAGAAGAAGCACACCACGCCAGCCGCCAGACCGATTACCAACGCGCCCATCGGGCCAACGGTGCCGGCAGCCGGGGTGATTGCCACCAGACCGGCAACCACGCCCGAAGCGATGCCCAGTGCGCTAGGCTTGCCGTGGGTGAGCCACTCGGCAAACATCCAGCCCAGTGCAGCAGCAGCGGTAGCGATTTGCGTCACCAGCATCGCCATGCCGGCGGTGCCGTTGGCCGCAGCGGCGGAACCGGCGTTGAAACCGAACCAGCCAACCCACAGCATGGCCGCGCCCATCAGGGTGTAACCGAGGTTGTGCGGCGCCATCGGCGTGGTCGGGAAACCCTTGCGCTTGCCCAGCACCAGGCAAGCAACCAGGCCTGCTACACCGGCGTTGATGTGCACCACGGTGCCGCCGGCGAAGTCCAGAACGCCCCAGTCCCACATCAGGCCACCGTTGCCGGACCAGACCATGTGCGCAATCGGCGCATACACCAGGGTGAACCAGATACCCATGAAAATCAGCATCGCGGAGAACTTCATCCGCTCGGCGAACGCACCGACGATCAGCGCCGGGGTGATGATCGCGAAAGTCATCTGGAAGGTGATGAACACCGCCTCGGGGAACAGCGCTGCCGGGCCGGTGAGGCTCGCTGGCGTGACACCCGCAAGGAACGCCTTGCCCATGCCGCCGAAGAACGAGTTGAAGTTGACGACGCCCTGCTCCATGCCCGTGGTGTCGAACGCGATGCTGTAGCCATAAATGACCCACAGGACGCTGATCAGACCGGTAATGGCGAAGCACTGCATCATCACGGAAAGAATGTTTTTCGACCGAACCATGCCGCCGTAGAACAGCGCGAGGCCGGGAATGGTCATGAACAGCACGAGAGCTGTCGAGGTCAACATCCAGGCGGTGTCGCCGGAGTTGAGGACTGGGGCCGCCACTTCGTCTGCCGCCAGAGCAAGGCTGGGCATTACGATGGACAACAGGGCTCCTAGCCCTGCGAATTTACGCAGAGTCATATTGTTTTCTCCTGGGGCGTTGGGTTTGTGGCGGCTTAGATCGCGTCGGTATCGGTTTCGCCGGTACGGATGCGAATCGCCTGTTCCAGATTGACCACGAAGATCTTGCCGTCACCGATCTTGCCGGTGTTGGCAGCCTTGGTGATGGCCTCGATTACCCGGTCCAGATCCTTATCGTCGATGGCGACGTCGATCTTCACCTTGGGTAGGAAATCGACCACGTATTCCGCACCGCGATACAGCTCGGTGTGACCCTTCTGCCGACCAAAGCCTTTGACTTCAGTGACGGTAATGCCCTGCACGCCGATCTCGGACAGCGACTCGCGTACGTCGTCCAGCTTGAACGGCTTGATGATGGCAGTGACTAGCTTCATGAAAACTCTCTCCCGAATTTGGTGGACTTGCCCCAGGAAAACAAACCCGTCTCAAGTCTAAGCGCAGTGCCTGGCTTTGTAACGCATCGTCGGCCTTACCTGCCCGTTCGACGCCAGCTAACCGCTCCTCACGAAACACTCCCCCGCGTTCCGTTTGGCGCACTGCATTCGTCACAGCGACTGCATCAGTGCATGGGTCACCAGCATCTAAGCAGAAAGCTTGCCATCTCCACAAAACCGACTGTTTTCAAGCCATTACAGGTGGATGGTGGATACTTCGCGACAAGACCCCGCACGTTACGCACAACAACGGTGCAACGCCGCCTGTCCCAATGCGCGAAAAGCGTGCATCCCTTGCCCGCGCAAATGACTATAGACACTGCGTGATACACTGCCCGTCATTGTTTCCAGGACATTGCCCATGCTCGCGCCAAAAGACTTCCTCGACGCCCTCACCGGCACCGCCTCCCGCCTTTTCAGCGGTGACACGCCACTGCCGAAAGCTGAAATCGAAAGCCAGTTCAAAATGTTGCTGCAGAGCGGCTTCAGCAAACTGGACTTGGTGAGTCGCGAAGAATTCGACAGTCAGATGGTCGTGCTGGCGCGCACACGGGCCCGCCTCGAAAGCCTCGAAGCGAAAGTCGCCGAGCTGGAAGCGAAACTGAACCCACCAGCCGAATAACACCGCAAATGCTCACTGTGGAACCCAATCCACTGTGGGAGCGAGCCTGCTCGCGAAATGGTCGCCACGACCTTCAGACTCACCTGTAGGAATTGCCGCAACCTGCGCTCTTCAAGCCCGCAAGAATCCCGGCAACTTCCTACAAAGATCTCACTCCCCTTCCGATTGCGCAGCAAAGCTCCGGTTCCTAAGCTCACTCCCAACTGATTAGCCAGCAATGGGTTTAGCGGCTCGAACAGCACCCGACGCACCGTGACCACGTTCGAACCAGAGATTTATTCCTTTCTCGAATTACGGCCGTGCATGGAAGACCTTCGGGCCTGCCAGTATTTCCGCAGGCTTCGGTTCGCCAATTCGCTCGAAAAAGTTTAAGCCCATGTTACATGGCTTAGATAATAGTTTGTGATGAGCACAACTTTTTAAATGGAATACTGTTAGCAACACCACAAGGAGCAACACCCATGAAAACATCCAAGTCTTTAATTGCCGCTTTCGCATTGACTGCATTTCACATAAGTTCAGCGGTCGCTGGGCCGTCTGTTACAGTCACATTCAAGAACCTTGGAACACAGCCTGCTACGTACACCCCCATAACAAACAACGAAGCTATAACGAAAGCAAACGCATCACCTACTCCACAAGCGTCCGTGATTGCAAATGGCTCAGATACGTACGTCATACAAAGCCAGATATCACCTGATTACAATCATGCTAATTTGCGATATCAAATTGGCAACAAGACATGTATTTATTTAGCTACATTTGTGACTACTCCTGGCTTTGGTGCGAGTAAAATTCCAAAATGGAATAATACGGCCACGCCTAGTGGTGGGGCCGCCTGCACTATCAAGGTAACTAAAGCAAATCCGTCCACCTATGCCTGGTCAATAGTAATCACCATGAAATAAAGCATGTAGCGCCTTAATCGGCTTATAAGATCTTGCCAAAACATCAACATTTATTAGGCAACATATTATATTTTATGTCATCGAACAGGGAGTGGCAAAAAATGGTTAACTCACTAAACAATTTTGCAGCTAACAGCGGCCAAGCGCTGGCTGAAACAAAAAAATTGACAGCGACTCCCGGCAAAAACCCAGGCGTCAACCAAAGCACACCCCAAGTCCCATTTGGCAACGCACGAGATAGCAGTACCGTTTCCACGCTAGCGAGCCAATTGAGCGAAGCCTCAGTACGCGCACAGGCCCGGGATGCACGCCTAACTAGAACGGAACTGAGTTCGATGGCTAATAACACATTCAACGAATTGGAGGGCACTAATTATACTACCAACAAATCAAAATACGACTCTGAAGTTCCCGACACAGATAGTGCCACATTACTAGCGCGCGCCAAAAGTGCGACACAGTATACAAACGGACTCGGCAAAAATCCGTTTTCGGGGATGCCCATGGATCAGCTGGCTTTAATTACTTACGATGATAGCGGCACCTTTACCGTGAATGAAAGGCGGGCAGCACTGGAAGAGTCAGCCAAACAAGAATTTGCATGGCGACAGAAAGTGGTGGCCGAAGCAGAGTTTGAATATAACAGCACTGGAAAACTCACAAACTTCTCCCAAAGTGTCCTTGACCATTACAAGGGCTTGCCCCGGTGCTGCAAGCACAGTATCCAAACAACTATGAAGCCAAACTTAAGCACTGGATAGATTTAGACTTCAACTACTTTACGAATGTCGCAGAAGGTAAAAAGAAGATGATTGCCGAGATCTTCGCCAGAAAAATCCTGGACGGCGATAATAGCTTGTTTGACGACACAACCTCTTCCAAACAAGCTGCCTCAACATAAGTTGCTTGATTTACACGCGAAATAAATGCGCAGGGGTGTGTCAGGCTGACTTTGCCAGCAGGTTTTACGACAGCTGCGCAGCCGAACTCAGCGTTTGGCTGATGTTACAGTGCGTGGCTTCAGCAACATTCTGCGAAAGTTTCCCTCCTATCCGACCGGACTCCACGACTACCCTTCAAAAACCCGCAGGAAGCGGCTCCCGTCATCTCAAGGAACGACCATGTCCCTCTCCATCGTCCACAGCCGCGCCCAGATTGGCGTGGATGCGCCCGCTGTCACCGTTGAAGTCCACCTGGCCAATGGTTTGCCGTCGCTGACGATGGTCGGTCTGCCCGAGGCGGCGGTTAAGGAAAGCAAGGACCGGGTGCGTAGCGCGATCATCAATTCGGGGCTGCAGTTTCCGGCGCGGCGTATCACGTTGAATCTGGCGCCGGCGGATTTACCCAAGGATGGCGGGCGGTTCGATCTGGCGATTGCCCTGGGAATTCTCTCGGCCAGTGTGCAGGTGCCTACGTTGACGCTCGATGATGCGGAATGCCTTGGGGAGTTGGCGTTATCAGGTGCCGTGCGGGCGGTTCGTGGGGTCTTGCCAGCGGCGCTGGCAGCGCGCAAGGCCGGGCGCTGGTTGATGGTGCCGCGAGCTAACGCTGAAGAGGCGTGCCTGGCCTCGGGACTGAAAGTAATTGCGGTGGATCATCTGCTTGAGGCCGTTGCGCATTTCAATGGGCATACACCGATTGAGCCTTATGTCTCCAATGGCCTGCTCTACGCCAGCAAACCCTACCCCGACTTGAATGAAGTGCAGGGGCAACTCGCGGCCAAGCGTGCGCTGCTGATCGCTGCCGCTGGTGCTCACAACCTGTTGTTCAGCGGGCCGCCGGGAACGGGGAAAACCCTGTTGGCGAGCCGCTTGCCGGGATTGCTGCCGCCGCTCGCCGAAAATGAAGCGCTGGAAGTGGCGGCGATTCAGTCGGTCGTCAGTTGCTCGCCGTTGAGCCATTGGCCGCAGCGGCCGTTTCGCCAACCGCATCACTCGGCGTCCGGCCCCGCGCTGGTGGGGGGCGGCTCGAAACCGCAGCCCGGTGAAATCACCCTCGCCCACCACGGTGTGCTGTTCCTCGATGAGCTCCCGGAGTTTGATCGCAAGGTATTGGAGGTGTTGAGAGAGCCACTGGAATCCGGCCACATCGTGATCTCCCGTGCCAAGGACCGCGTACGCTTCCCGGCGCGCTTTCAACTGGTCGCAGCGATGAATCCCTGCCCCTGTGGATATCTTGGCGAGCCGAGCGGCCGTTGCTCCTGTACGCCGGACATGGTTCAGCGCTATCGCAACAAATTGTCGGGGCCGCTGCTGGATCGTATCGATCTGCACCTGACGGTTGCTCGCGAAGCCACGGCGTTAAATCCTGCGTTGAAACCCGGCGACGATACTGCCACCGCCGCCGAGTTGGTTGCCGATGCAAGAGAACGGCAACAAAAGCGCCAAGGCTGTGCCAATGCATTCCTCGATTTGCCGGGCCTGCGCAGACACTGCAAGTTATCCACAGTTGACGAAACCTGGCTGGAAACGGCGTGTGAACGGCTGACCTTGTCGCTGCGAGCGGCCCATCGACTGCTCAAGGTTGCTCGCACCTTGGCGGACCTTGAGCAAGTCGATGGCATCACCCGTGAACACTTGGCCGAGGCTCTGCAATATCGGCCGGCAACACTCTAGTCAGCATCACACCTTCTTGAGGTCAACCAACGGCGTCTGCCGCACCTCAGTCTCCCGCCCACCCTGAATCTCGCTCACCTGTTTCAAGGCCTTATCCACAGCCGCCTTATCCGCCAACAAGCTGTAGCTGATGCGGAACTGCTTGTGTTCCTTCGGCCCAATCGTCGGCACCAGGTTCAATGGGCGCTGATACCGGCGGTTGTAGGAAAAACTCGTCCCCGGTTCCAGCCCCGTGACATAGCCCTGCCCCTGGGTATCGGTGTTTTTCCACAGGGAGAACACGGGCAGTGTTTGAGTATTGAAGCCGACCGAAACGCCCAGGCTGCCGGCCTTGTTATGTAACACGGTCAACGTATCGCCCTTGGCATCGGCATACGGCACCACGTTGTAAACCGTCTCGTCGTAGTCCTTGGTCGGTGCGCGGTAGGTTTGCCAGTCCGGCAGATCGCCTTTGGCTTTGTCGTTGAACGGTGAGACCTGTTTCACCGGCGCGGCGAAGCGGGCGCCCTGTTCCAGGAACGGCGTGCTGAAGTTGCTGTGATACAGCGCCTGGTATTCCTTCGGATAGTCACCGTTGTTGGTCAGGGTGTCGTTGAGGGCGAACGTTACGCTGCCGGGTTCGGTGACCAATTCGGTCGCCACGGAGAAGTCGACTTTCTTGAACGCCTGCTCTTTCAGCTCGCCACGCAGGCTGATGGCGTATGGCGGTTTTTCATCGATGTGCAGGGTGACTTTGTTGGCCGGAATGTTGGCGGCGCGGCCGTGCAGGGTCAGCAGTTCACCGTTGTCCATGCCGGGATGGCCGACCCATTCGTAGCCGCAGCGGGTGACCAGCTCATTGAAACCTTCCAGCCAGCCCAAGCCACCGCGACCATTGAGTTCGATGAAGGACGGGTTGACCACTTCCTTGACCGGCGAATCCCAGCCCATGCGCACATTGCCGACCGAGGCCTGCAAGACGTTCATGCCGCGAGTCGGCACCACCGAGAGTTTCATCTTGCCGTTATCGATGTCGACGATGCTGACGCCCTCTTGCCGACCGCCGTGCAAGGTACGAAGTGTCACGGAGAAGGGTTGGTCGGTTTTCACACCGAGTTGCTGGCTGGTGATCTGCCAGTTTTGCGCGGCCTTGTCGCTGTCGAGCAGGACGTAATCCCAGGCCATGGCGTGGGAGGCGGACAGCGCGCCAAGGACAACGAGGAGTTTGAGCGGGGACATGGGGAAAGCCTTTCTTGGAGTTGTGCATTTTTTATAGCGCTGATGAAACGATTCAGCAAGCATAAAAAAGCTTACGCCCGAGCCTTCCCAAGCTAATTAAATTTGACCTTATGCAACCTCCGCACGCTTACGTTAGTCTCATAAGGTTTAAACCTCCGGCAGATTGACGGCGATATCATTATGACACTAATGTCGCCCGCTAAATGCAGGAGCAAGTACAGACACATTTGTCTGTCATTTTTGCGCAACGGATCGTATGGAGTTTGAATGCGCGGGGCACTATTACGCAGCGGTAAGAGCGGGTCATTCACTGCCCTCGGCGAAACAGGTCAACCGGTCTACCGAGCAGCCCTGCAATTGCGCGAAGCCATTCGCCGCAAGAACCCCGAGTTGGTCGATCATCTGGCCATCCCTCAAAGCGATGAACTCGGGAACCAGATCGATTGGTACAGCGCTCTCGACGGCGATGTGATTCCGTGGAGCAGCGCGACCGAAGAAGAACGTGCCCCTGCCCGCCGCCAGCTTGAAGCGCTGAAGACCGCGCTCGAAGAATTGAGCCAGCGTTTCCTGGGTACGGACTCCGCCGAACAGCCGCAAGGCGACAAAGCCGTGTTCGGTAAGCTACTTAAGCGCGTGATTCATTTCCCGGACGAAAACTTCGTCTACCTGGTGCAAGGCAAACCGGTGCTGACTTTCTGGGGTTTCGAGCATGCCGGCACCGGCAATGGCGATCCCCTGCACTGCCTCTATCAGGTACCACCCGCGTTCACGCTGCCACCCGAGGTCGAAGCGCCTGTTGTTCCGCCCGTTGTGCCGGTGGTTGCTCGTCCGTGGTGGCGTCGTTGGTGGTGGCTGTTGCTGCTGCCGCTCCTGCTGCTGCTTTTGTGGCTGTTGCTCGGCCTGCGAGGGTGCGTACCGATTCCGTTGGTGGCGGTAGATTTGCTGCCTGACGGCGTTGTGCCAGTAGAAAAACAACTGGAAGAGCCGCCACTGACCGGAAATGTCACGACACTCAACAACGTTCCGGTGACAGGCACCGTTATAGGCTCGACCACTGGAACCGGCACCGCCGTGACTGGAACGCATGGTGTGGAAACGCCGGCCGTCGAGGGTAACGAGGCTGACATGGCACCCGCCGACTTGACCAAAGACCCGGCCATAGACCCGGCAGCTGAAAACAAAACTGAGCCACCAGAAAACAAAACCGCGCCGCCGGATGTCACATCGCCCGAGGCAGAAAAACCCGCCGCTGCCAAACCCGGCCCGCCCCTGAGCATCCCGCCAGACGCCGCCGACGGTGCCGCCAAGTTTCTCGATGGACAGTACAGCGCAGGCGCCGGGATTCAGGATCGCCGAACCGGCAAACCGCTACGTCTGGAGTACCAACTCAAGGACGGTAAGGGCCAAGTCACCGTACATCAGGCCGACGGCTCGAAATGCAGCGGGCCGGTGAGCGCTACTATGAAGGGTGGCAGCCTGGCCATCGACAGCCAGGGCCAGGCCGTTTGCGGCGATGGCAGCACTTACGACATGCCCAAGGTCAGCTGCCGCCCAGGGGCGACCACGATCGCAGACTGCACCGGTGGTTACGGAAAAGAACAATTCCCCATGTCCATGCGGCAAGTGGCCGAATAAAAACGGAATAACCCGACATGTTGCCTGAAGTCACTCAATTCGAAGACACCGTCACACTGGTCAGCGACACCGGCATCCAGTTCATGGATTTCGCCCTGCGCCTGGATCCCCGCAAGGAACCGGCGGGCGAGTTCGCACCGATGATCAGCGGGCTGATCTGCCGCCTGGCGTACAACGAAGAGAAAGACTTCTTTTTCTACGAACCCGAACCGGAAAAGGTCGAAAAAGCCAAACCTGCGTTCAGCGTCGACATGAAAAGCAGCCTCGATTTGCTCGACGGTATCTGGCTGCCGATCCCGTTTTTCCGCTTCATGCCGCCGCATCGCTTCGACGAAGGTCCGACCAACTGGTCGCGCATGCGTTTGGTGAAATTGGCAACTCCTGACATCGACGGTAATACCCACCGCCTGACGATGGCGTTCGACAGCCGTGTGATGCCCAAACGTGACGGCACTGCCTATCTGGCGCCGAACGATGAAGACATCAGCTCCGGCGTGTCTTTCAAACTGGCGACCAAGGCTAGCGAAACCCGCTGGTTCCTGGCGCAGCCGTGGGTCAACGAGTGGTTGCTGGAAGTGTTCAATGAGGGCAATGCCCACCGTTCGCGCGCAGAGCTGGACATCGATATTCGCGCCAACCATCACCTGGCGCACTACCTCAACTTGCTCAGCCTGTTGAGCAAACCGTCAGCCGCCCAGGAGTCGAAGGCCCGGGCGAAAGTTGAAATCCCCGAGCTGAAAGTGGTCGCAAACGACAGCAATGGCCTGGTCAAACCCATACCGGTGGACCTGGTGCTGGACGTCGGCAACTCGCGCACCTGCGGCATCCTGATCGAAAATCACGGTCAGGCCGGCTCCGGACTGAAGCAGAATTATGTGCTGGAACTGCGTGACCTGATCACCCCGGAACACACCTATAACCTGCCGTTTGAAAGCCGCGTGGAGTTCTCCCAGGCGTACTTCGGCAAGGACCACTGCTCGGTCAAGAGCGGTCGCCACGATGCGTTCCAATGGGCGACGATTGCCCGTGTCGGCAATGAGGCCAGTCGTCTGGCCAGTCGTCGTCGCGGCACCGAAGGCTCCACTGGCCTGTCCAGCCCGAAACGCTATCTGTGGGACGAAAACGCCTATGGCCACGGCTGGCGTTTCAACTGCTCGTATATAAAGACCGACAATGAGCCGTACGCCACCGCCGCGCCGTTCTCGCACCTGATCAACGAAACCGGCGAGGCGCTTTACAGCCTCGAAGAAGACGATCGTCTGCCGGTGTTCATGCCGCGTTACTCACGCAGCTCGCTAATGACCTTCATGCTCGCCGAAGTACTGGCCCAGGCGCTGTCGCAAATCAACAGCCCGGCCCAGCGTTCGCGCCAGGGTCACACCCGCGTGCCGCGCCAGCTCAACAGCATTACCCTGACTGTGCCACCGGGCATGCCACAGGCCGAGCGCAGCATCCTCAACGAACGCATGCTGCAAGCCATCGGCCTGGTGTGGAAAAGCCTCGGCTGGCATGCCGGCGAGGAAGATCCACATCAGGATCAGGCCGTCAGCCCGCGCACGCCGATCCCGAGTATCCGCGTGGAATGGGACGAAGCGTCCTGCGGCCAGTTGGTGTACCTGTACACTGAGGTCAACGAGAACTTCGCCGGTCACCCGGAAGAGTTTTTTGACACCATCGCCCGGCCGGACAAGGTCGACCGCCAACGCATCACCCTCGCGACCATCGACATCGGCGGTGGCACCACCGACCTGGTGATCACCGACTATCGCCTCGACCGTGCGGGCAATACCGGCAGCGGCAGCAACGTGCACATCGTGCCGGAACAGCGTTTTCGCGATGGCTTCAAAGTGGCCGGCGACGACATCCTGCTGGACGTGATCCAGGACTTCATCCTGCCGAGTTTCGAAAAAGCCTTGCAGAACGCCGGCGTAAAGGCCCCGAACTCACTGATGTCACGGCTGTGTGGCGATGAATCGGTCAGCGCCCAGGACATGATCTTGCGTCAACAATTGAACCTCCAGGTGTTCGCCCCGCTGGGCCTGGCGCTGCTCAAGGCGTATGAGCATTACGATCCGCAGGTCCCGCAAGAAGTCATCCCGCAAAGCTACCGCCAATTGCTCGGTGACAATGCCATCAGCCAGACCGTACTCGACTACGTCAATGTCGCCGTGCGTCGCGATGTCGGCGCTCAGAGCGGTTTCGACCTGTATGACGCGCCGATCAGCTTCGACCTGCAAAAGCTCCATGCCGCGTTTCTCAACGACCAGATCAACATCACCAAGATCCTTGGTGCGCTGTGTGAAGTGGTCGCGCATTACCCCTGTGATGTCTTGCTGCTGACCGGCCGCCCTTCGCGCCTGCCCGGCATCCAGGCGTTCATTCGCAAGCTGTTGCCGCTGCCACCGGGGCGTATTCTGGCGCTGCAAAACTACCGCACCGGCGGCTGGTATCCGTTTCACAAGAACGGCCGGATCGACGACCCGAAAAGCACCGCCTCGGTCGGCGCCATGCTCTGCCTGTTGTGCGCCAACCACAGCGTGCCGAACTTCTACTTCCGGGCATCGGCGCTCAAGCCGTATTCAACGGTCAAGCACATCGGCGTCATCGATCTGAACAACGTGATCAAGGATGCCGACGTGCTGTACCGCGACATCCAGTCCGAAGACTACAAAATCAAGCTACCGGAAATTGGCGTTGGCGACGCCGCCGACACACCGCAGCTGGAAATGCGCGGCGACCTGCGCCTCGGTTTCCGCCAGTTGGCCGCTGACCGCTGGGCCGCTTCGCCGTTGTATACCTTGCGGTTCACCAAGGCGGGTCGGGAGAAGTTTTCCCGGGCAACCGGTGAAAACGGCAGCGCCCCGCTGCTCAAGGTGCGGTTCGAGGTCAAACCGGCGGACAAGTACACGCGCAAGCAGGATCTGGTCAGCGACCGCCTCTCGGTTCGCGACATCGAATCCAACAGTAACAACGTCAACTTCAACCCGCGCAGCGACCTCGAGCTGGAACTCAACACCATGCTCGACGCCGGCCTGAGCGAGACCAAGTACTGGCTCGACAGTGGAAGTGTGAAACGCAAATGAAAGACCTGACCCCCGATCAAACTCAGCTCTCTGCCAGTTGGGCCGCTGTTTATGAAGGCGCCGGTCAGGCGCTGGACTGGATTGACCAGACGCGCGGCAATGCGCCGCGCCTGGACAGCGAAGCCGACAACCTGAACATCCGCCTGCACCGCGCCCGCAACCTGGCTCAAAGCCTCGGTCGCGTGGCCTGCACGCCGATGACCATTGGCTTTTTCGGCTTGTCCCAGGCCGGCAAGTCCTACCTGATTTCGGCCCTCGCCGCCGGTCAGAACGGTAAGCTGGAAACCGAGTTCGGCGATCATCGCCTGGACTTCATCAAGCACATCAACCCGGTGGGTGGTGGCAAGGAAGCCACCGGCCTGGTAACGCGCTTCAGCCGTCGGGCGACGGAAAGTCAGGACAAGGACTTCCCGGTAGAACTTACGTTGTTCAAGGAAATCGAGCTGGCGAAGATTCTCGCCAACGCCTGGTTCAAGGATTTCGACCTTGAGCGGATTTCCTACGAGATCGACGAGGAGCGCATCCAGCGCGTGCTCAAACCGTTCGAAGGTCGCGAAACCGGGCCGCTGCAAACGGGCGTCAACGCCGACGATCTGGTGTCGCTGTGGGATTACCTGCGCGACAATTTTCGCAACTCGGTGAAGAAGCTTGAGCACCTGTTCTGGCCCAAAGCGTTGCAGCTGGCGCCACGCCTGAATTTCCAGGAACGGGCCGAGCTGTTTTCGATCCTCTGGGGTGAACAAAGCGAGTTGACACGCGTGTACCAGAAACTGGCCGGCGCGCTGCACAAGCTGGGGCTGCCCGAGACCGTGTTCGCACCGTTGAAGGCCTTGGTGAGTTTCGACAACGACACCTACAGCCAGCGCGACAGCATCATGAACGTCGACATCCTCGAACGCTTCGGCAGCCCGCTGGACTTACCGATCGAGGTTCGACCGCTGGTTGGCGATCGCCTGCAAAACAGTCAGGCGATTGCGGTCGCGCAACTGGCGGCACTGACCGCCGAAATGACCTTCCGCCTGATCGAAGCGCCGGTGGATGACATCGTCAATCAGGTCGACCTGCTGGATTTCCCCGGTTATCGCGGGCGCCAGAAACTGCACGAGATCGCCGATTCCAACGACCCGCAATCCAGTACCAAGGACAACTCCGTTTCCCAGCTGATCCTGCGCGGCAAGGTCGCCTACCTGTTCGAACGCTACACCGACAACCAGGAAATGAACGCACTGGTGGTCTGCACCAGTTCGACCAAGCAGAGCGACGTCAACGACGTGGGTCCGGTGCTGACCCGCTGGATCGAAAAAACCCAGGGCGCCGACTCGGCTGCTCGCAGCAAGCGCGATACCGGCCTGATCTGGGCGCTGACCATGCTCGACCTGCGCATTACCAACTCCCTGAGTCTGACACCCGATCAGTACGACGAGAGCTGGAACGGCATGGTCAAGCTGACCATGCTGGAGCGTTTCGGTAGCCTGAGCTGGATGAACGACTGGGCCGGTACACCGTTCCAGAACACCTACCTGGTGCGCAAGCCGCGTATGGATGCGGCGTTCATCGGGCAAGACGCAACCGGTGCGGAAACCGGCCTCAATGCCATTTATCAGGAACGTGTCAGCGCGCTGGGCACCAGCTTCGCCAGCAACGCTCTGGTGTGCAAACACATCAAGAATCCGGTCAACGCCTGGACAGAAATGCTGCGCAACGATGACGGTGGCATCAGCCACTTCAGCGGCAGTTTCAAAGGCGTGGCCAATATCGAATTTAAATTGCAGCGTATCCGCGAGCAATTGAGCGAATGCCTCGAAGGCCTGACCACTCACGGTCTGAGCACCTGGTACCACGCTGACGACGACGGCGCCGCAGCCGCCAAGAAAGCCAAAGCGCAAATGATTCTGACGGGCTTGGGCCGTCGCCCGGCGGTACTTGGTGAATTGATCGATCAACTCGACATACCGAGCGAAGAGGTGCGCGACCTGTACCTCAGCGGCGTGTACGAAACCGATGACGAGCCGGCCGTGAACGACGAGCCGGTCACCCCGACACCGAGCCAGAGCCTCTACGGCAATGACACCGGTTTCAATTTCGATTTCAGTGACGACCCGGGCCACGACGCGCCAGTCAGCAGCAAAACCGGCACCCCGGCGCCCGAACCGCAAAGCAACGAGCACCGTTTCGCCAAAGCAGCGTTCAAGGCCTGGATCGCGCACTTGCGTGAACTGACCACCCGGCAAAGCCTGCTCAACCTGCTGGGGCTGGAAAAGGCCTTGCTGGAAGCGGTGGTCGATGAACTGATCACCGCCGGCTATCGCCAGGATTTGCCGGGGCAACTGAGCCGCGCCGTCCTCAAGCGCGCACAAAGTGGCGCGCGGCGCGATCAACTGGTTGAGCGCCAGGTGCTGGAAGTGCAGCGCGTGCTGCGCGATTTCGTGTCCTGGTTCGGCTACCTCCAGAAACCGGTGAGCGAGCGTCCGAACAGCCGCGCCGGTGCCAAGGAGCCCTTGTTTTCGTTCTACACCGACATTGGCCCTGGACAAGTGCCTGTACTGCCGGCGCAACCGGCGAATCAGGCGCAACGGTATCTAGGCGACTGGCTTTCGGGCCTGGCCTACATCACGCAGGACAATGCTGGCCATGGTGCTGGACGTGAAATCACCCCTGAACAGAACGAACGGCTGGGCCAAGTGCTCACAGCCTTCGCAGCGAGATAAGCAATGCCAATTCGTGTCGACCTGCTCGCGTTAGAGCCCAATGTGCCTGGCCAGGCCCGCCTCACTGTGAAGAAATGGCAGGGTGACGAGGAACAGCTGGAGTTTTCCATTCAGCGCAACCAGGACGGTTTTTACCTTCAGGACCACAAGGCCTGGAGCAACAATCCATTCTGGTTCAAGGTCTCGCGTTTCAACCTCGCGGCCAACGGCGAAGCTTTGGAAACCCAGGTCGGACCGGACGTGGTTGACCCACTGCTGGAAGGCGGCGCCAACTCGCAATTCCAGATCGAACTGCGTGAACAGAGCCAAGGCCACGCCGACAAAGGCGTGGTTCGGCCAGGCGTCGGCTTGCTGCCGTCCACGGCCGGCGGCCAGACACGCTCGACTTACGGCGGTGCCGAACTGACGGCGCCGAGCGCACCGGCACCGGAGATCCCGGAGATCCCGGATTTGCCTGAACTGACCCTGTCCACCGCCGAGCCAGAAGTGGAGTTGGAATCGGTACTCACCGAGCGCGCCTATACGCCGCCTCCCGCACCGGTGAAGAAAAGCAACAAAGGTCTGATCGGCCTGTTGATTGTGGTGTTGTTGCTGGCGGCGGGCGCCGGATTCTGGTTCTACAAACGCACCCCAGCGCCTGCGGTTGCAGCCACTGCCAGCGCACCTGCCGGCGCCAATGCTCAAGCCTGCACCCTCGACAGTATGAACAGCCTGCCCGAGTTGACCTTCGTCCAGACCTGCATCAAGGCGGCACCCGACAGTGCCAGGTTGTTGGAGATCATCGACCAGGCCAAGGCCAGTAAACACTGCGGCGTCGCCCAGCGCCTGTACGCCAACCGTGCCCAGGCTGGTGACGTGCTGATCGCCAACGCCTATGCCCGTGAATACGACCCTAAATACCTGAAGGCCAGCGAGTGCTTCCCGGCTGCGGACAACGCCACCGCCGCCTACTGGTATGAAACCATCCTCACCCAGGACCCGAACAATGCCGAAGCCAAGCAGCGTTTCGAGGAGTTGCAGAAGTGATGCGTTCACCCATGAGTCGACTCCTGCTGAGCGGTGCCGCCTTGCTCGCGCTGTGCATCAGCCCGCTGTCCCAGGCCGATGACAAACCGCTGATCCAGGCCGGTAAAAAGACCCTGTTCCAACGCGTGCTGACCACACCGGGCTGCAAAATCAGCTCGACGGCGGGCGGTGCCGAAGGTGAAGCACAACCGGTCTTCAGCCGCTTCTATGTGTACGAACGTGCGCAAGCGAACAATGCCGAATGGCTGAAAGTCGGTCCCGACAGTTATGGCAAAACCATTGGCTGGCTGCCTGCCAGCTGCACCACCGACTGGAAGATGCAGCTGACGCTGGCCTTCACTAACCCGGCCAACCGCGACCGGCTGCTGTTCTTCAAGGACCGCGCCACCGTCGAAGGCATCCTCGATGCACCGGACCCGGTCAGCAAAGTCGCGCCGCTGCGGGCCACGCTGAAAAAGGGCCTGCAAGCACCGGGCGTACTGGCTGAAGAACCTGAATACTTCGTCGACCTGCAAAAGCAGTTCTACCTGCTGCCGGTGCTCAGTGGCGAAGAAGTCATGACCGAAAGCGGTTTCCGCACGCGCCTGCTCAATGTGGCCTCCGTCAGCAAGCCGGATGACAAGAACGCCAAGGGCGGGGCTGCAAACAGCCCTGCCGGCAGCAAGGAAGCCGAAGAGAAAAAGGCCAACCAGCTGAAGGAATTCAGCGCGGCCGTGGTATTTGTCATCGACTCGACGATCTCGATGGACCCCTATATCGACCGCACCCGCGAGGCGATCCGCAAGGTTTACCAGAAGATCGAAGCGCAGAACCTCGGCAAGCAGGTCAAGTTCGGCCTGGTGGCTTTCCGCTCCAACACCCAGGCAGTACCGGGGCTGGAATACACCACCAAGATGTACGCCGACCCTACTAAGGTGAAAGACAGCGCCGACTTTTTCGCCAGGATCAAAGACCTCAAACAGGCTAACGTGTCGAGCAGCAGCTTCGATGAAGACTCGTTTGCCGGGGTCATGGAGAGCATCGACAAGGTCGACTGGAGCCAGTTCGGCGCACGCTACGTGGTGCTGA
The DNA here is from genome assembly GCF_019956175.1 of Pseudomonas sp. BF-R-30. Classification (NCBI taxonomy): domain Bacteria; kingdom Pseudomonadati; phylum Pseudomonadota; class Gammaproteobacteria; order Pseudomonadales; family Pseudomonadaceae; genus Pseudomonas; species Pseudomonas sp. BF-R-30. The sequence goes on from NZ_JAHBDE010000011.1 coordinate 445,357, forward strand.
TCACCGATGCGGGCGCCATCGAAGGCGACGACAAGCTGTCGAAGACCGGCTTGAGCGCTGCACAGGTACGTATCGAAGCCGCCAACCCGGGTGTGGCGATTTACACGCTGCACCTGAAAACCCCGGCCGGTGCCAAGGACCATGCCAAGGCCGAGGCGCAATACCGGAATCTGTCGACCTACCCGGGTACCAACACTTCGCTGTACTACCCGGTAAACGCAGGCGATGTGCAAGAATTCGGGCGCAAGGTCGACACACTGGCCGCAGCGATCACTACACAAGTCAAAGCCGCCTACATGGGCGAAGACGCCATCGGCAGCGCGGCGAACGCCAAGCAGGACCCGGCCGAGAAAAAAATGCTCGAAGACGCGGCGCTGATCGGCCACGCCATGCAACTCGCCTATCTCGGCGAGAGGACCAACAGCAAGGCCCCGCCAGTGTTCAAGGCATGGATCACCGACCGCGACCTGATCAAGCAGAACATTCCGACCACCGACGTGCGGGTGCTGCTGACCAAGTCACAGCTCAGCGACTTGAGCGACGTGATGAAGCAGATTCTCGATGCCGCCAACGAGGGCCTGATTTCGCCAACGGACATGTTCAATCGCCTGCGCTCGGTGGCGGCGACCATGGGCGCCGATCCCAATCAGCTCAAACAGAACAGCAATGCCAAACTGGCGGACATGGGCGTGCTCGGTGAATACCTTGAAGACCTGCCTTATCAGAGTGAAGTGCTGAACCTGGATGAAGAGACCTGGAAGAGCTGGGATGGTCTGGCACAAGAAAAATTCATCCGCACGTTGAACACCAAACTGCGGCATTACCAGCGTTACAACGCCGATGTCGACCGTTGGGTAGCCTTAGCCAAAGACAGCGATGCGCGGGACAACGTCTACCCCGTCCCGCTGGAAATGATGCCCTGACGAGACGCCGATGCTCGAAATCAAGAACATGCTGGTGCGCCGTGGAGAAGGCGCACAGGCTCATCACGTGCGACTGCCGCACCTGCGGATCGGCGCCGGAGAAATCCTCGCCGTCACAGGTGAGAGCGGCAGCGGCAAAAGCACGTTGCTCGAAGCCATCGGTCTGTTGCTCGCACCGGTAGAACTCGAGCGCTTCCGGCTGGGCCCGACGCACGCTCAGGATATCGCCCAACTGCTGGCCACTGACGATCAGCCTGCGCTTGCAGCGGTGCGTTCACGGCACTTGGGATTCATTTTGCAGAGCGGCGGCTTGCTGCCGTTCCTGAGCGTGAGAGACAACATCAGCCTGCCGCGCCGTTTGCTCGGGATGCAGGCGAAGAGCGATCACATCGACCACGCCGTTGACGTATTGCGCCTGCAAGGCTTGTTGGACAAACAACCCCAGGCCTTGTCGATTGGCGAGCGCCAGCGCGTCGCCTGCGTTCGGGCAATTGCCCATGAACCGCTGCTGCTGTTGGCCGACGAGCCGACCGCCGCGCTCGACCCTCACAGTGCCCGGCGATTGTTTGAGTTACTCCTGAGCCTGGTGTCGAGCATGGGCCTGAGTGCGCTCGTTGTATCCCATGACTGGGCCCTGCTGAAGGATTTCGGGTTGCCGCGACTCGGTGCTATCAACCATCTGGGAGAGACTCTGTTTGAACCGATGGACTGATCGCTTGCGCCTGCTGGGCTCACTGGCACTGCAAGACCTCTGGCACGACCGCAAGGTCTCGCTGTGTATCGCCGCTTCCCTGGTGGCGGTGATCGCGCCGTTGTTGTTGCTGTTCGGGCTCAAACACGGGGTGGTCAGCCAGCTGCAGGACGAACTGCTGCGCGACCCGCGCAACCTTGAAGTGAAGATGCTCAGCAACGGTAACTACGACGCAGCCTGGATCGAGCGTTTGCGCCTGCGCCCCGAGACCGGCTTTGCCCTCGGCCAGACCCGCTCGCTCAATACCCAGGCGGACCTGCTGATCGGCATGCAACGCTTTGTCGAAGGCGCGGAAATCATCGCCACCGAGCCCGGCGACCCACAGCTGAATCTGGCGTCCCTCAACCCCGTCGGCAATCAGGTGATCCTCAGCGCCAGCGCAGCGCAACGCTTGCAGGCCAAGGCCGGCGACAGCGTGCAGCTACGGGCCTTGCGCCGCCTGGAAGGTGTCAATGAACGCGGCGAGATGACGCTGACGGTACTGGCCGTGCTCGACGGTGCCCGCTTCGGTCGCGCTGCCGGGTTTGTCGCCCCGCCGCTGCTGCTGGCTCTGGAGCGCTTTCGCGACGGTTATCAGGTCAGTGAGTTCGGCGTTACCACCGGCAAGCCTCAGGATAATCTGCAGCCGCTGTATGCCCGCGCCCGCGTGTATGCGCGCGACATCGATCAAGTCGCACCGCTGGAACACTGGCTCAACGAACAACACATCGAAACGTCGAGCCGACTGGCCGACATCGACAACGTCAAAGCCATCAACCATGTGCTGGGGTTGATCTTCGGTGTGATCGCCATCGCGGCGCTGATCGGCTGCGTGGCGTCCATGGTTGGCGCGTTCCTGGCCAACATCGATCGTAAACGCAAAAGCCTGGCGGTCCTGCGTCTGCTGGGCTTCAAGCGCAGGTCCATCGGCGGTTTCGTGGTCCTGCAAGCGCTGGTGCTGAGTTTGGCCGGCTACGTGGGCGGGCTGGGGTTTTATACCGTGGGCAGTCATTTGTTCGACTCCCTGCTCGGCAGCAGCCAGGCCACCGGTACCTTCGTTTGCCACATCACGGTCTGGCACGGCGTTGCCGCCCTGCTCCTGACCTTTCTGGTCGCTGCCCTGGTGGCCATGATCGGCGCGCTGAGAGCCATCAACATCCAACCTGCGGAGAGTCTGCGTGAGCTATAAACGTTTTGGCTTGCTGTTACCCCTGAGCCTCGGCTACTTGCTCGACGCCTCGGCGGCGGGCTGGGAAGAGAAGTATTACAACCCGATGCCCGAGGCTGGCGACGTCGTGCTGCCGATGCCCTGCGAAGGTTCGATGGTGTTTCGCAAAGTGTTCATTCCGGTCGCAGGTCCCTTGGATGACTACCCGATCAACATCGGTCAGGACGGCGCGGAATACGGCTATGTCGAGCAGACCCGCCCGACCTTTATCGCCGGCAGTTTTACCGGGGCCAGGAACGACAAGTCCCGCTACTACCTGATGGCCAAGTACGAGATGAGTCAGTTGCAATACGCCGCGCTGACCGAAGCGACCTGCCCCACCGCTGCCACCAAAATGCGCTTGCCGCAAACGGCGGTGAGCTGGGTGCAAGCCATCGACGCCGCCGACAAGTACAACCTGTGGCTGCGCAAAAACGCCGCCGGCAAGCTGCCAAAGGAAGACGGCGCCCTGGGATTCCTGCGCCTGCCGACCGAGGTCGAGTGGGAGTTCGCCGCGCGCGGCGGGCTGGAAGTCGGTGCCGCTGAATTCCGCGACACGCACTACCCGATGCCAGAAGGCATCAACGCCTACGAGTGGTTCGCCGGGGCGCAATCGTCCAACGGCAAAGTGCAATTGACCGGCCTGCAAAAGCCCAACCCACTGGGCCTGCATGACATGCTCGGTAACGTCGACGAAATGATGTTCGAGCCGTTTCGCCTGAACAAACTCGACCGCCAGCACGGTCAGGCCGGCGGCTATGTCGTCCGTGGCGGCAACTACCTGACCGCACAGGCCGACCTGCGTACGGCATTGCGTAAGGAAGAGCCGTATTACAACGCCGAAGGCCAGGTGAAAAACAAGACCACCGGCCTGCGACTGGTGCTGGTCTCCCCGACCCTAACCTCTCGCGAACGGGTCGCCAGCATCGAAAGCAGCTGGAAGAAACTCGGCACCGGCAGCAAGGAAACCGAATCCGCCGACAAAGGCACCGTACAATCGCTGAACAGCCTCGCCTCGGGTGTCGAAGACAAAGCGCTCAAGGAAAAGCTCCAGGCCCTGGAGAACCAGCTGCGCGCCAGCAACCAGCAGCAGGAAGAAACCCGCGACCAGGCGATCCGCGCCAGCCTCAACCTGGGTGCGTTCCTGTGCACCAAGATGCTCGACGACGGCCAGTACGTCGACTTCCTGCAAAAGAACTACAAGCTCAACTGCGAAAGCGCAGACAAAGATGCCAGTTGCGACATGCGTAAAGGCAAGCTCAACGAGCAAAAGGATCGCCTGCACAAACTCAGCCGCTACTACGCCAGCAGCCTGGTGGAATCGGCTACCTTGTACGGCCAGCCACTGCTTGAATCGCAAGTCCCGGTGATGGAAGAAATCATCACCCGCAACAAACAGCTGCAAGACCTCAAACCTTACTTGCGCACCCACTGGGCCAATCAGAAGGCGTTCCTGCAAAAGCAGAAAATCGACACTGAAGCCTGGCTGACCAGCTGCAAAACCGTCACTCAATAACAACGCGTCAACACCGTTACGTAGGAGTTTCACCATGTCGCGCAGCCTTTGGACTCGCTTCAAGCTACAGATCGCTTTCGTAGTCGCCGGCAGCCTGCTAATGAGCGGTTGCGCCAACACCGGCAGCTCCATGTTGGGCGAAGGCGAAGGCGACGGTGCCGACCCGCGCCTGACCCAGGGCAATGACGCAGAGTTCTTCAGCAAGTCCGGTTACCAGGCCTGCGCCGTCGGCGCCGGTGTCGGCATCCTCGCTTGCGCGCTGTCCAACAGCAGCAACAAAACCGTGTGCGTCATCGCCGCCGGTATTACCGCGTGTGGCGTGGCCATGGGCGCGAACTATTACCTGGATCAACGTCGCGCCCAATACGCCGACACCACCACCCGCTTGGCGAAGATGAACAGCGACGTCGAACAAGACACGCAGAACGTGATCGCCCGGACTGCGACCGCTCAGCAAGTGATCAATGATGACAATGCGCAAATTGCCCAGATCAAAAAGGACATCGCCAACAAGAAAGTCGACAAGAGCAGGGCTCAGGCGCAAATCGCCGGGATCGACTCGGACATCGCACGCCTGCGCAAAGACCTTGCCAACATGCGTACCAAGGTCACCGAGTACAGAAAAGTGGCAGACGCCGAGCGTTCGCAAGGCTCCAGCGCCGAGATCCGACAGGTGGACATGAACATTCAGAGAATGAACCAGAAAGTCGTCAGCCTGCAGAAGGAAGTCGACGCTCTGTACAGCCAACGCTCCGCAATCACCCTGGGTTAAGCACATGACGCTACGACAACTAATGGTCATCACTGCCGTCCTGGCCCTGAGCGGTTGCGCGACCCCGCCCGGCGAATGCGATGCAACCAATCGCGACAGCAGCCTGCTAACCAAGATGAACTGTGACTACTCCGGTGGTTACAGCGATCAGGTCAAGCAGAAGGAACTGGCCCTGAGCGAGTCCCGACAGCAAAACGCAATGTTCCGTCAGGTGTACGAGAACATTCAGGCCCAGCAGCTCAGCACCAAGACCGATCTGGCCAGCCAGCAGAAATCCCAGGCGGCGCTGAATCAGTCGCTGGCGCAACTGCTGACCTCGCTCAAGGCTCGGCGTGGCAATGAGGCCCAGGTGCAGAAGCAGATTGCCGACCTCGAGAAGCAGCTCAAGGCTTCGCAAGCGGTGCCAACGGCCAAATCAACACCCGCGACACTGGCGGCCAAGCAGCAAGAGCTGAAAACGTTGCAGAAGAAGGTCAATCAGCTGCAATTCAGCCTCGGCTACGAAGAGTAACTTTTCACCCCGCAAGCGTCCCGATGGATGCCTGCACTTTTTCAGGAATCGTCGTCATGCAGCGGGTCATCAGGGATGCGCAAGCCACATCGGAGGGGATGAGTGCGCTGCAAGCCAAAGTCGCCCTCATCCAGAAACACTTTCCGCCGACCGTCGCCAGTCTGTTTGCTATCCCGCGGATGGGCAGCGGCGACGTGCTGGAATGGTGGACCGAACTGGGTGGCCAACCCACGCCTTATGCCGATCTCAACGAGGACGCGCAACGACGTTTGCTGGAAACCTATGAAGTGCGTCAGACGTCCCTCGGACAGCTGGCGGATGAACTGCAAAAACGCGGTCAAACGACGGAAGCGGATGACCTGCGCAGCCTGCTCGGTACGCCTGAGCTGGACAAACTCTACAGCCTCAACGGTGAGCCTTTGGTGGTGCGGTGGAACCAGCGTCCGCCCAAACCGATCGTGCCGCCAGTGGTGCCCGTCCTACCGCCGTCGCGTCGTGGCTGGTGGATCGCGGCAGCCTTGCTCGCGCTGCTGTTGCTGCTTCTGGCGCTCTGGCTCTGGTGGTTCCTGCACCGTGAGCCGGTTGTCGTGGTTCCGCCTGTAGCGCCTGTGGCACCGGTAGTGACGCCTGTTGAGAAACCGGTTGAACCTGTCCCCGAGCCTGTCGTGGAACCGGAACCGAAACCTGTTCCGGCACCAGAACCCACGCCAGAGCCGGTAGCGGAACCCAAGCCGGTCCCGCCACCAAAGCCGGCACCGGCACCGGAACCCAAGCCGACCCCGCCACCCAAACCGGTTCCACCACCAAAACCGGTAGTGGCTGCCCCGCCACCCGCCCCGACGCTGGACAACTTCGCATGCCGCAAAACAGCGCCGAAGTCAGAGGTCCCGCAGTTCGTGGTGGTGCTCGACACCTCGGGTTCGATGGATTTGAACATCAAGTCAGTGAAATCCGACGAGGACTGGTTCTTCGGTCCTGACATCAACAAGCTCCTGGACCCGAACCGCACCATGCGGCTTACCGCCAAACCCAGCCGCATGGACGTCGCCAAGGACTCGCTGGCCGGCATGATCAACGGGCTGGACCCGAAGATCGACACACGCCTGATCACCTTCGCCGGCTGCGAAAGAACACCGGACCAGGGTTTGTTCAAGTTCGGCGACCGCCCGCGGCTGATCAACGGGATTCGAGGCCTGGTTCCCGACGACGGCACACCGCTGGCCGACAGCCTGGCCCACGCGGCGAGTACGGTCGACGGGCGCAATAACGATGCGGTGATCGTGATGTTCGTCGACGGTGAAGACGGTTGCGGGCAGGACGTTTGCGCGGTATCCCGTCGAATCGCCAGGGAACAACCGCGCCTGCGGGTCAACGTGGTGAAAATCGGTGCTGGCGGCCCGTCACGCTGTATCGCTGAAAACACCGGAGGTCGGGTTTACAACAGCACCAATGCGGCTGAGTTGAGTAACCTGTTGAAACAGGCGAGCAAGGAAGTATCCAGCAATGCCAAGTGCGATTAGCTTGGGGACTGTTCCGACTTGCCCGCGATGATTCATCTCAAGTGCTCGACCGCCGGTAACTCCATGGCCCGAACCTCACCCAAAAGAAAATCGCTGAGGCGGCGCAAACGCTCGCCTCCGGGGCGGGTTTTCGGCCAGACCAGGAAATAATTCTCACCGCTGGCGACGGCTGTCGGCCACGGCAAACTCAGACGTCCCTGCGCGACATCCTCCGCGACCATCAGCAAATCGCCCATGGACACGCCGTATCCACGGGCGGCTGCAATCATGCCCAGTTCCAGCGTGTCGAACACCTGACCTCCCTTGAGCGAGACCTGATCGGTCAGGCCCATGCGCTCCAGCCAGTTGCGCCAGTCACGGCGGTCCGGTGTCGGGTGCAGCAGCTCGGTACTGGCCAGGCGCGCGACGTCCCATGGTTGATCCTTCAGAAGATTCGGCGCGCCCACCGGAATCAGCTCTTCGGGGAACAGGAAAGTCGCCTCCCAGTCCGGTGGAAAATGCCCATTGCTGAGGATGACGGCGCAGTCGAAGGGTTCGTGGTTGAAGTCCACTGAATCGACGTCCATCCACGCACTGGTCAATTGCACTTCGTTGCCTGGCTGCAGATGACGGAAACGACTGAGGCGCGCCAGCAACCAACGCATGGTCAGGGTCGACGGGGCTTTCATGCGCAGGATGTCGTCTTCGGCGCGCAAGGTATTGCAGGCGCGTTCAAGCGCGGTGAAGCCTTCGCGAATGCCCGGCAACAGCAATCGGGCCGACTCGGTCAGTTGCAGGTTGCGGCCACTGCGATGAAACAAGCGGCAGGCAAAGTGCTCTTCGAGCGTACGAATATGCCGGCTGACCGCACTTTGGGTAATCGACAGCTCTTCGGCCGCGCGGGTAAACGAACTGTGCCGCGCCGCCGCTTCGAATGCGCGCAGGGCATACAAGGGAGGAAGACGACGGGACATTGGGAAAGCTCCTACTGCGGGGTTCGCCTACCCTAGCAGAAACTCTCCAGCATGAGTTTGAATCATGCTATCCATCCTTTTTATCCCTTTGTGAAAACCGTGCAGAGCGCCGAGAATCGGTGCTTTCCTGTTCCCTTTTGATAATCGAGCGTGATGACCATGCAGCATCCAGCACGTACTGAACTCTGGGCCATCCTGCGGCTGGCGGGGCCGTTGATTGCCTCGCAGTTGGCGCACATGCTGATGGTCCTCACCGACACTCTGATGATGGCGCGCCTGAGTCCCGAGGCCCTGGCCGGTGGCGGGCTCGGTGCGGCGACCTATTCGTTCGTGTCGATTTTCTGCATCGGCGTGATTGCGGCGGTCGGCACCCTGGTGGCGATCCGTCAGGGTGCCGGCGATATTGTCGGGGCCACTCGACTGACCCAGGCCGGGTTGTGGCTGGCGTGGCTGATGGCGCTGGTCGCCGGATTGCTGTTGTGGAACCTCAAACCGGTGCTGCTGCTGTTCGGCCAGACTGAAAGCAACGTCAACGCAGCCGGGCAGTTTTTGATCTTCCTGCCGTTCGCCCTGCCCGGCTACCTGAGCTTCATGGCCCTGCGCGGGTTCACCAGCGCCATTGGCCGTGCAACGCCAGTGATGGTCATCAGTGTTGGCGGTACGGTCGCCAACTTCCTGCTCAACTATGCGCTGATTACCGGCATGTTCGGCCTGCCGAAACTGGGGCTGACGGGCATCGGGCTGGTCACGGCGATTGTCGCCAACCTGATGGCACTTGCGCTGGCGTGGCACATTCGTCGGCATCCGGCTTATGAGGCTTATCCGCTGCGCCAGGGCCTGTCGCGGCTGAACCGCCAGTACCTGAAGGAGCTGTGGCGTCTGGGGCTGCCGATTGGCGGTACCTACGCGGTGGAAGTCGGGCTGTTTGCCTTCGCCGCGCTGTGCATGGGCACCATGGGCAGCACACAGCTGGGGGCTCATCAGATTGCCCTGCAAATCGTTTCGGTGGCGTTCATGGTCCCGGCAGGGATTTCTTATGCAATCACCATGCGCATCGGCCAGCACTACGGCGCCGGGCAATTGCTGGATGCGCGGCTGGCCGGGAGGGTCGGTATTGCCTTCGGGGCGGTGGCGATGCTGTGTTTCGCCATGGTCTTCTGGCTATTGCCAAACCAGTTGGTCGGTTTGTTTCTCGACCACAACGACCCGGCGTTTCGCGATGTCATCAACCTTGCCGTGAGCCTGTTGGCGGTGGCGGCATGGTTCGAACTGTTCGACGGCACGCAAACCATTGCCATGGGCTGCATCCGCGGACTCAAGGATGCCAAGACCACTTTCCTGGTCGGCCTGGGTTGCTATTGGCTGATTGGCGCACCGGCGGCGTGGTGGATGGCGTTCCACCTGGACTGGGGGCCAACGGGCGTCTGGTGGGGCCTGGCGCTGGGGCTGGCGTGTGCGGCGGTGAGCCTGACGCTGGGATTTGAGTGGAAGATGAAGCGGATGATCAAGCGCGACACGACGTCAGTGCAGCGTTTCGAGATTGCTCAGCCTGACTGAGCCCCCTGTAGGAGCGAGCTCGCTCGCGATGGTCGTCAACGATAACGCTGGTTGGCAGGTGCCCCGCGGGGTTCTCAGGTTTATCGCGAGCAAGCTCGCTCCTACAGGGCTCTGTGGCAACCTCAGCCCACGATTTCCAGCATCGGCTGCTGATTGCTGCCAAACGTCAGATACTCCACCAGTTCGGCCAGCGGCAAAGGCCTGCTGATCAAATACCCCTGCACCTGATCGCATTCAAACCCACGCAGCAGATCCAGTTGCTCCGGCGTTTCCACGCCTTCTGCGACCACCTCGAGGTTGAGGTTGTGCGCCAGGTTGATCATCGCATGCACCAGTTTGCGGTTTTCCTCACGCTGCTCCATGCCGCCGACAAAGCTCTTGTCGATCTTCAGCAAGGTGATCGGCAGGCTGTTGAGGTGCACGAACGACGAGAACCCGGTGCCGAAGTCGTCGAGGGAGAAGCGCACACCGAGGCGCCCGAGGGCGTCCATGGTCTGCTTCACCAGATCGCTGCGACGCATCACGGCGGTTTCGGTCAGTTCGAACTCCAGCCACTGCGCCTCGACACCGCGCTCGGCAATCAGGCGACTGAGAGTCGAAAGCAACTGGCTGTCCTGGAATTGCCGGAATGACAGGTTGATCGCCATGTGCAACGGTGGCAATCCCAGCTCGAGCAGCGCCTGCATGTCGCGCAAGGCCCGGGAAATTACCCAGTACCCCAACGGCACGATCAGACCGCTCTGCTCAGCCAGTGGCACGAACTCGCTCGGAGGCAACAAACCGCGCTCGGCATGGCGCCAGCGCACCAGGGCTTCAAGGCCGACGATCTGCCCGTCTTCGAGGTTCAGCCGTGGCTGGTAATGCAGCTCCAGCTCATCGCGGCGCAGTGCCCGACGCAGCTCGGTTTCGAGGTCGGCGATGCTGCGGGCATTGCGATTGATGCGCTCGTTGAAAATGTGAAAGGTGCAGCCCTGGGTGCTTTTGGCCTGCTGCATGGCGATATGTGCATGCCACATCAGCGGATCCGCACCGGCCTGGGCCCGGGCGTAGGCAATGCCCAGGCTGGAACCGATCAACAGGCTTTCGCCATCGACCCAATAAGGCTCGGCCAGTATTTCGCTGATGCGCTCGGCCATCCACTCGGCACGCTGGGGAGCACGACGGGTGTCGATCAGCAGAGCGAATTCATCACTGCCCAGGCGCGCCAGTTGATCGCCGGCCTCAAGCTGACTCTTGAGCCGCGCCACCACTTGCAGGATCAGGCGATCACCGGCCTGATGGCCGAGGGCGTCGTTGGCATAACGAAAGTTGTCGAGGTCGAGATGACCGAGGGCCAGACCGCGACCGTCGTTTTCCGCCAGGCGCGCCGTCAGCAGAGTCTGGAAGCCCTGGCGGTTAGCGATGCCGGTCAGCGGATCTTGCTCGGCCAGACGTTGAAGGGTGTTTTCCAGAACGCCACGTTCGCGCACATGGCGTAGGCAACGGCGCAACATGCCGGGATCGAGATGATCGCGCACCAGCCAGTCACTCACGCCGTCGGGCGGGATCAGCGGCTCATGGTCGAGCAACAACACCGTCGGCAGGCTGCAACGACCCGGCGCCGGCTGAAGTTGCGGGATGGTCAATAACACCGCGCTGCGGTTGTCATCGAACAGGCTGCTGACCGACTCCCAACTCGGCGCGCTGATGAGCACGGCCGAGCTCCCCATAGGAGCCAGACACTCGCGCAACAACGCTGCCCACGCTGGCTCTTCGGCCAGTAGCAGCAAACGCAAGGGTTCGACAGGCGTAGACAAGCTAGCTCCCTAGACTCTGCAAAGATGTAGGCGACGGGCATTATGCCGTTCCGATGACCAATGACAATGACATCGGTGAGCAAAACGAGACCTTTGTATCCGGAAATACGAACATTAGCCGCAAATTCGTTGCGCATCCTGCGTGAAAGTAACAAAACCGGCAATTACAGATAGCGTGGTACGTCACAAGTCGGACAGAGCAGCACAATTCGCTGAGCCTGTTAAAATGCCGGCCCATTTCGTGACTGACTCCTGAATTTACCTATGTCCCGACTCAATCCCCGGCAGCAAGAAGCCGTGAGCTACGTCGGCGGCCCTCTTTTGGTGCTCGCCGGTGCTGGCTCCGGCAAGACCAGCGTGATCACGCGCAAAATCGCGCACCTGATCCAGAACTGCGGCATCCGCGCCCAGTACATCGTCGCCATGACCTTTACCAACAAGGCCGCCCGCGAGATGAAGGAACGGGTCGGCACCCTGCTGCGCGCCGGCGAAGGTCGTGGCCTGACGGTCTGCACCTTCCACAACCTGGGCCTGAACATCATCCGCAAGGAACACGTGCGGCTGGGCTACAAACCGGGCTTCTCGATCTTCGACGAGACCGACGTCAAGGCCCTGATGACCGACATCATGCAGAAGGAATACTCGGGCGACGACGGCGTCGACGAGATCAAGAACATGATCGGCGCCTGGAAAAACGACCTGATCCTGCCGGCCCAGGCCCTGGAAAACGCGCGCAACCCCAAGGAACAGACCGCTGCCATCGTCTACACCCACTACCAGCGCACGCTCAAGGCGTTCAACGCGGTGGATTTCGACGACCTGATCCTGCTGCCGGTGAAGCTGTTCGAAGAACACGCCGACATCCTGGAAAAGTGGCAGAACAAGGTGCGCTACCTGCTGGTGGACGAATACCAGGACACCAACGCCAGCCAATATTTGCTGGTGAAAATGCTCATCGGCAAACGCAACCAGTTCACCGTGGTGGGCGACGACGACCAGTCGATCTACGCCTGGCGCGGCGCGCGCCCGGAAAACCTGATGCTGCTCAAGGACGACTACCCGTCCTTGAAAGTGGTGATGCTGGAGCAGAACTATCGCTCCACCAGCCGCATCCTGCGCTGCGCCAACGTGCTGATCTCGAACAACCCCCACGAATTCGAAAAGCAGTTGTGGAGTGAAATGGGCCACGGCGACGAGATCCGCGTGATCCGGTGCCGCAACGAGGACGCCGAAGCCGAGCGCGTGGCCATGGAAATCCTCAGCCTGCACTTGCGCACCGACCGCCCGTACAGCGATTTCGCGATCCTGTATCGCGGCAACTACCAGGCCAAGCTGATCGAGCTGAAATTGCAGCACCACCAAGTGCCGTATCGCCTGTCCGGCGGCAACAGCTTTTTCGGTCGCCAGGAAGTAAAGGACCTGATGGCCTACTTCCGCCTGATCGTGAACCCGGACGACGACAACGCGTTCCTGCGGGTGATCAACGTGCCGCGCCGCGAGATCGGCTCGACCACGCTGGAGAAGCTGGGCAACTACGCCACCGAGCGCAAGATCTCGATGTACGCCGCCACCGACGAAATCGGCCTGGGCGAGCATCTCGACAGCCGCTTCACCGATCGCCTGTCGCGCTTCAAGCGCTTCATGGACAGGGTGCGCGAGCAGTGTGCCGGCGAAGACCCGATCTCGGCCCTGCGCAGCATGGTCATGGACATCGACTACGAGAACTGGCTGCGCACCAACAGCTCCAGCGACAAGGCCGCCGATTACCGCATGGGTAACGTCTGGTTCCTGATCGAGGCGCTGAAGAACACCCTGGAAAAAGACGAAGAAGGCGAGATGACCGTCGAGGACGCCATCGGCAAACTCGTCCTGCGCGACATGCTCGAGCGCCAGCAGGAAGAGGAAGACGGCGCCGAAGGCGTGCAGATGATGACCTTGCATGCGTCCAAGGGCCTGGAATTCCCCTACGTGTTCATCATGGGCATGGAGGAGGAAATCCTCCCGCACCGCTCCAGCATCGAAGCCGACACCATCGAAGAAGAGCGTCGCCTGGCCTACGTGGGCATTACCCGTGCGCGCCAGACCCTGGCCTTCACCTTCGCCGCCAAGCGCAAGCAGTACGGCGAGATCATCGATTGCGCGCCGAGCCGCTTCCTCGATGAGTTGCCGCCGGACGACCTGGCCTGGGAAGGCAACGACGACACACCGACCGAAGTCAAAGCCGTGCGAGGCAACAACGCATTGGCGGATATACGCGCGATGTTAAAGCGCTAGAATTGACCACTTTTTTAAAACCTTAGGGCGCACAAGGCGCCAACAGAGGACAGCTTCATGGAAGCCCTGCACAAGAAAATTCGCGAAGAAGGCATCGTGCTTTCCGACCAGGTCCTGAAAGTCGACGCCTTTCTGAACCACCAGATCGACCCGGCCCTGATGAAGCTGATCGGCGACGAATTCGCCACGCTGTTCAAGGATTCGGGCATCACCAAGATCGTCACCATCGAAGCCTCGGGCATCGCCCCGGCGATCATGACCGGTCTGAACCTGGGCGTGCCGGTGATCTTCGCCCGCAAGCACCAGTCCCTGACCCTGACCGAAAACCTGCTGTCGGCGACCGTGTACTCGTTCACCAAGCAGACCGAAAGCACCGTGGCCATCTCTCCGCGCCACCTGACCAGCAGCGACCGCGTGCTGATCATCGATGACTTCCTGGCCAACGGTAAGGCGTCCCAGGCACTGATTTCGATCATCAAACAGGCCGGCGCCACCGTGGCGGGCCTGGGTATCGTTATCGAGAAGTCGTTCCAGGGTGGTCGTGCAGAGCTGGACTCGCAGGGTTATCGCGTAGAGTCCCTGGCCCGTGTGAAGTCGCTGGCCGGTGGTGTCGTGACGTTCATCGACTGATCCGCCACACCGCAAAACCAGTGTGGGAGCGGGCTTGCTCGCGAAAGCGATGTGTCAGTCAAAGTTGATGTCGACT